>DJOQ01000030.1 GCA_002437245.1 Ruminococcaceae bacterium UBA6434 | reverse complement strand
TATTGCCGACCGCGTCATAGGTCACAGCCTGACCGTTAAAGCTTGTTAAAAGGTCAATGTGTTACGTATCAGCACAAATATAGTTAATATATATCTAAAATGTGCCGATACGTAACAAACATTTCCAAACACTTATGTTTTTAGTTTGACTCTTTCATCACTATTTTCCCGTTAAACAGAGATACTTGTTTTAATAGCACAAATCAATAAACCTTATGCCAGTTTCCAAGATGCAATAACGGTCTTGATTTTTGGTTGTAAGGCATAATAATTTGATTGCCATTGGCACTTGCCTATTTGCAAACTGTAGACCGTTATCATTATACATTTTATAATACAAGCAGTCAAGATTATCGTATAAAACGTATAAAATCCGAGTTGTCGTTTAGCAAAGAAACTGCTTACCGGTAGATAATTTAAGAAAGCATAAGGATATATATGAAAATATTTAATAAACAGTTTATTAATTTTAATGTTAATAGTTGCAAAATTTTATATTTATATGTATAATAATTTGGAATTATAAATTGGAGGAACTTAAATGAACAATTATCTTATGTTATTAGAGGCAAGCGCTAACTCTTCAGCCTCGGGCAAAGGCTCTTTTCAGATGATTATATTGATGGTTATACTTTTTGTCGGTATGTATTTCCTGATGATTCGTCCGCAGAAAAAGCAGCAGAAAAAAGAACAGGAAATTCGTGAAAATACCCAGGTAGGCGACGAAATAACCACCATCGGCGGTATAGTCGGCAAAGTTGTTACCGTTAAAGAGGATTCTCTTATAATCGAAACCGGAGCAGATAAAAACAAAATGAAAATAACCCGTTGGGCTATTCAGACAAATGTTACTGCAAATGAGAAGATTAAAGCCGAAAGAGAAGCTGCAAAGGCTGCCGCTCAAAAAGCAAAAGAAGAAAAGGCAAAAGAAAAAGCCGAAAAGAAAAACAAAGACTGAGAATAGGCGTTATAAAAAAATTCACCCTCTCATAGTAATCTATGAGGGGGTATTTTTATGCGTAAACAAAATAATTATATTTTACCGTTTTGGTTCAAAAGCATTATATGGGGATTTATATCATTTATTTTTGAATCCGCAATGTTTTTGGGCGCATCAGCCTTTATACTGAAATCAGAATCATTTTCTGCCAATCGTTATCCTTTAATATCCTATGCTTTTTTTGCTGTTTCGGTCATAGTTTGTTCGTTATTAACTATGAATAGAACTAAAATCAAGGCGGCACTCTGCTGTTTTATATCGGAACTCTGCTTATTGCTGCTAAATTTTCTGACAATAGCAATTATAAATGATTTAACGCTGAATATTAAAAGCTTATTGCTTATTCCAATCTGTTTTGTCTTGTCGGCTGTGATTGTTGTTATAGTCAAAGTAAAAAAATAATAGGCATTAACCGCAAGCTTCAGTCATAAAATGTACAAGTTTAAACAGGAGGAATTAAAATGAAAGTCAAAGCTGTAAGAACAAAAAAGATAAAAGCCGCAAATTTCAGAATATTGAGCCAAAAAATGTTTTTGCTTCTGACGGTTTTTATTATAGGACTTGTTTTCGGCGCTATGAGCTTAAGAAATCCGGAAAATGATTATACACAAAAAATTCAATCTTTTATTGTAAATTATTTTCTCGCCAAATCGTCACAGTCGTTATTTACCGTTTTTGCCACGGCGTTGCTTCGCGACTGTTTGTTTTTATTTATACCGTTTATATTCGGATTGTGTCTTATAGGCGAACCCATAGTGTGGCTTGAGCCGGTTTTTCGCGGACTCGGAATAGGTTTGATATCCGGATATTTATACAGAACATATAATATTGACGGTATGAAATTTTACGGTATTGTTATGTTGATTCCGTTTGTGCTGTCTTCATCGATAATGCTGGCAGCGTGCCATGAAAGTATACTTATGTGCAGAGACATAAACAGGAAAATAAAGGATAATACCGTGATACAGAGCAATTTTATAAAGCTGTATTTGATAAGATATGCGGTTTTGATTGTATCCGAAATACTGATTTCAATAATTTCGACGATAAATATAAGATTTTTAGCTGAAAAACTTACTCTTCCTTTTTAGAAAGATTCTTATTCACTTTGCTCGCTTTAACCTCTGCCAACGGATTAGCTTCGGAGGCTTTTCTGAGTTGTTCATCGACAATATGAGTATAAATCTCCGTTGTGCCGAGATTTTCATGACCCAATATATCCTTTAAAACCAATACATCCACATGACCGTGCTGGTACATAAGAGTTGCGGCAGTATGGCGAAGCTTATGTGCCGAAAAACCTCTGTCACCGAGACCCGCTTTGTCCAAATACTCATAAACAATATGCTGTACGGTTTTAGGACTTATGCGTTGAAGCCGTGAGCTTAAAAACAATGCATCTTTGTCTTTGTCTTTTAAACCGTCTTTGGGACGAACTGCCATATAGTTTTTAATAGCGTCAATACAAGCGTCATTTAAATAAATCGTACGTTGTTTGTTGCCTTTACCTGTTATCGTAATTGTGTTATTATCTCTTATATCATTGTAGTTGATTGAAACAAGTTCTGACAGACGCAATCCGCAATTTAAAAACAAAACGAGTATGCAATAATCACGTTCTTTATGTTTTCCGTCAACGCTGCCGAGCAGTTTAAGACTCTCATCAAGAGTCAGATATTTCGGCTGTGACTTCTTAAGCTTTGGCGTTTCGAGTTCAAGCATTGGGTTTTCCTTAAAAAACATTCTCTGCACAGTCAGATATTTATAGAACATTCTGATTGAAGTAACTTTACGTGCTCTTGCCGCCGAATCATTATTGCGCTCATTTTTGCAATATGATAAAAAAGCATATGCATCCATTAAAGTTACATTTTTCAGGAAGTCTATATCAACATCTGTTATGTCAATCTTATCAAACTCCTCTGAGGAGGGGACAAACCCTTTGTATCGCTTCAGAAAACGCAAAAACATTTTTAAATCCAACGCATATTCATCAATGGTAAGCGATGATTTATTTTTAACAACATAAATGTGGTTCAAAAACTCTTTAAGTATAACCGGTAAATCGTTAGCAGTACTGTATTTCATCTTAAAAGAGCACCTCCTTGTGAAACGGTTTCACACATAGTGATTAAATATATGAATTTGCCACAACACCGAACCGGAGTTCTAAATGATGCCGAAGCAAATAAAGTAAGGTAATACGCTAATTAAATAATGACTTTCACAATTATACAATAAACTGCAAGAATTGTCTATTTATAGAATTATTTAGCTTTTACAAATCCAAAAAAATTTAAATTAAGAAAAATCACTATAGGATTATAATGAAAATTTGTATTTAATTTGAATTAATATTCTATAGAGACTGCTAATAATCACAAGAGCAATACAACGAATTAAGTATAGATAAAATTAATAAGAAGAAATTATTAAATATATAATCATTTTTTATAAAGCAAATGATGCCGTAATGCAAACAAAAAGAAGATAACATTGTAGATTAAATAAAGCATACCTGATAAAGACAAATATGCTGTTTATGGGTAAAAACACTTTCAATATAATCGCAGAGCCACGGATTTTGAAGATTTTTTGTGTTTGTTCTCCCCTGAATTATACAAAACTTTTATTTTGTATAATCACAGATATTAAAAAAGCTTTAATTCTTTAACTCCCACTCTAATTGAAGGAACTAAAAGTTAAGCCGTACGTTGAATAACTATTACATAAATATTAAATAAAAATAAAGCAAATGAGATTAAGTCAAGCTCTGTGATTTAACCCCATTTGCTTTAATCATTTTTTAATTACAGCTTCAGCTTATATCCACTGCATTTTTGTTTAAGCATGGCCTTAATTACATCTACGGCATAAGCTGCTGCTTCTACCGGTGGCATACCAAACCTGCTTATATTTGAGATTACCGTATAATCGCTTTCGCTCATTTCCGGATGAGGTTTATATGCAATATATGCACTCATACTTTCATCTGTAAGAAGTCCCGGTCGTTCTCCTATAAGCACGCAAACAACCTTTGCGTTTAGCAACGGACCTATTTCACGAGCTGTGTTAACTCTGCAATACCGTACAAAAAACGGTTTTCCTACACTTATACCTTCTTCTTCAAGCGCGAGATGTAATATAGGCAACATATTGGGAATATTTGCTTTTATTGACGGTGCCGACAGACCGTCACCGCAATATATTTGAACATCTGCCCCATATGTCGCGTTTTTAAGCAGAAAATCTTTGGTTTTCGCATCAAACAGTCTTCCATAATCCGGTCGCGTTAGCATTTCATATTTATCGTGGCATTTAGTCCTTACTTCGAAAAGACCGAGTTCATCCAATGTTTCTTTGCTAACCTCGCTCATAACAGCGTCATTTGCCGCAGCATGCGCCGCCCTAAAGTCGAGATATGCTTTTGTTTTGTATCTGCTGCCTGCCCTGCCTATTTCCAATCGTGCAGGCGTTGCACTTCTTAGACTGTCAAAATAATCGCCCATATCTTACACCGTCCGTTTACAGAAATATTCGCGGATTTCCCGCATTTTTACCAAGATGTCCGTTTTCCCAAATTCCATAACTTTCAAGCCAAAGCCTGAATTCTTCTATCGGCGACAATCCGAGCATTTCCCGTATAGCCGCAATATCATGATATGAGGTTGATTGATACATAAGCATTACATCATCGCTCTGAGGAATTGCCATAACATAATGACATCCGGCAGAGGCAAGCATAACCAATAGCGAATCGCTGTCGTTTTGGTCAGCTTTCATATGGTTGGTGTAACAGATATCACATCCCATAGGTAATCCGTGCATATGGCCGCAAAAATTATCTTCAAGAGCCGCGCGAATCAATTCTTTGGTATCGTATATGTATTCCGGTCCTATAAATCCGACAACGGTATTGACAAGAAACGGATTGTAATGCCGCGCAAGTCCGTAACATCTGCTCTCCATAACAAGCTGATCTGCACCGTTATGAGAATTAGACGACAGCTCACTTCCCTGCCCTGTTTCAAAGTACATATAATTAGGACCGATTGACGTCGCTTTACTCGCCATAAGTTCATTTGCTTCTGCGAGCATATCCACATCCGTGCCGAAAGAAGCGAGAGCCTTTTCACTTCCGGCAATTGACTGAAAGCAGAGATCCATAGGCACTCCGCTTTTCAATGCCTTTAACTGTGTTGTAATATGGCTTAAAACACATATTTGCGTAGGTATCTTTAAACGCGTTTTTACATCGTTAAACAGATTCAGAATGTCAGATGTGCTTTTAACATTATCAATAGCAGGGTTAAGCCCCAAAACCGCATCTCCTGCACCGTATGATAATCCTTCAAGCAGCGACGCTGTTACTCCCTTGACGTTATCTGTGGGATGATTTGGCTGTAAACGCACGGCAAACGTGCCTTTTTTACCTATCGTCGTATTACAGGTAGCCTCTATGTGCAGTTTACGCGAAACATACATTAAATCAAGATTTCCCATAAGCTTCGCCAATGCTGCTATAACCTCGGATGTCATACCGCGGGCTTTTTTCAAAATTTCATCCCCGGTAATCATATTGTCGAGTATAACTTCTCGTAATTCGCCTATTGTAAGTGATTTTATTTTGTCGTATTCTTTTGTGTCAAGATCATCGAGGATTATCCTCGTTACCGCGTCTTCGTTTGCAGGAACAGCAGGCTCTGCCGTGATTTCTTCGACCGTTAAATCGCTCAACACTTCTTTTGCGGCTATCCGTTCCTTGGCGTTGGCGGCGGCAATCCCTGCGAGCGAATCACCGCTTTTTTGCTCATTGGCCTTAGCCAAAACCTCTTTAATCGAAGAAAATTTATATCTGTTACCTAAAAGTACGGTTTCCAACTTCATTTCTTTTTGCCTCCGAAAACAAGAGTTTTTACAACTACCGGTACGGCTTTATTGCCTGCAATAGGTTCACCGATATCTATATAATCGTCTGACTTGCATTCAATACCGTCGAGACAAATAAAGGGATACTTTAGAGGCAATCGCCTGCGAAGGCACTGCCCTAAGGCCTTTGAAAAATCTTCTTTCAAAATTACAACCAACGGTATATTATTATTTATCAAATTTTTACAAGCCGATGCTATCTTTTCGGCAAGCATATCGACATATTTGAACGACGGGGCTTTTTCTCCCCTTATGCATATGGCACACGGCTTATCAGACACGCGCTCAAGCGATTCGATACAGGGCAGATTTTTAATCGGTAATGCAACATCGGCATACTGTATGGTACTCCCGGAAATATCCATACTGAACTGGCCTGCTCCGATAACGGTTGCCCGTATAGGATTGTCAAGCTCGGTTATAACCTTGCACGGATAAGTTTCGGTGTCCTTTTTAATTTCATCGGCAAGAATAATGCCGATATCACCGTATTTAAACAGATCGTCCGTCTTTTCCTGCATACATTCAGAAACACCGCCTGAAAAAGTAATAATTTCGGGGATATACTTCCCGGACAACAGACTATCGGTTATCAGCTCGGCTTCAATAGTATTTTCTTTGCAAAAACCCAAAGCCGCTTTGATTTTTGATGCAAGTATAGAGCAAAGCTTATGAACCGATCTTATGCTCTCGGCATTATCAAAACTTTTTATGTTTATGTCATTTGCACGGCACAAATTTAATAACGACGGTGATATAAAAATACCATCGTCGTTATTTTTTCGTACGAGTCTGCCACCGATATTTAAGCAACAGGTTTCCACACAACTTCCGTTTACAAATACAGAGATGTTGGTAGTACCGCCGCCTATGTCAACATTAGCGGTACATTTTCCCTCGTTTTCGCTGATAACGTCTGCCCCGGCGCCTTTGCCGGAAAGATAAGATTCAAGTTCGCTGCCTGCCTGGGCTGCAATAAAATCGCCTGCAAATTCGGATACGGAAGAAATAACCTCCGAAGCGTTTTCTCTGCAGGCACTCTCGCCTGTAACTATAACAGCCCCGCATTTCAACTCGTCCGGCGTTACACCGGCTTTTTTATATTGTTCTTTAATGATTGATGTAACGGCTTGAGCGTCAATTTTACCGTCTGGTAAAAGCGGTGTAAAAACAACATCACTTTTATATAAGACCTTTTTTGACGTTATATGCACACTCGGAACAGTACCGAACCCCTCCGTCACACCTATACCGATGCGGCTTATAACAAGGTGCGTTGTTGTAGTGCCTATATCTATTCCGGCACTCAGCATACTTTCCGTTTTCATATTAAGCCTCTTCAGCCGCAGATAATGATTCTGCCGCCTTTTCTGCTTCTATTGTTGATTTTTTTCTGCGGTGAATAATAAATCTGTTGCACGGATAAGTCCATAATGTGGGAATTGCCATTCCGATAAGCTTAATAACCAAATCCCAGAAGTTACCCGTAAGATTGTGAGATTGCGCAAAGGTTGTCATTGCGGAACCTATCCAGCCGTTCGCAAAAATTGTAAATACAACCATAATCGCATATAAAATCATGCTGAGAGTCGGATTTACATCTGCTTTAAATGTAATTTTGCGATTAAGAATGAATGCAATGGCATATCCGACGGTTGTGGAAATAAGATAAGTGTAGAGATAGCCTTTTGAAGTTATGCCTATCATATTGAGCGCATCATTTACAACAGGTACAGAGGTTAGAGCTTTAAATGCCGTATTCAGCAAAACCATATGTACAATTAACTCAATTGCGGACGAACTGCCTCCGGCTATTGAAAATTTAATAAACTTCCAAAGTTCTGCGTGTTTTTTTGACCAACGTGTAAATCCGTTTTCTTTTTTAACTTCGCTCATTTTTGACCTCCGATAATTATAAGTATTTTGCGAGTAAAACGATAAGAATTATAATTGCAGCAATAATGCCGAGAGTTTTTATAATCATCGGTATTGCAGCGTCAACCGTTGCAGGAGCCTTACTTGAAAGATAGTCATAAATCGGTTTTGAAACCTTTTTACCGACTAAATCTTCATATGTTCTGGTATAGGTCTTATAGCTGTTCGGTTCTTTTTCATCAAGGATAAAACATCTTACACCGCGCTTGGTTCTGTTACCGTAAACATTGAATCCGGACGATTGAGTAAAACCAAGGTCAACATTTTTATAAGTGCCTATGAAACTGTTTTTATGGTCATGACCTACGTACACCGCCATTACATCACCGCATTCCGAAATGGCGTCAAATTCGCCGTTGTTGATGTCCGGTATTGACGGCGGTTCCTCAAACATTCCTCCCACTCTGCAGGTGTTTCCGAGTCTGTAGAACTCATGCTTATGCGTTCTGTAGGCCTGTACGGCTCTTCTCTCATTCTTCTTAACTCTTCTGAGAATATTATAATATTCCGGAAGCGGTATATGCTGAAAAACTATTGAAGGTACATATTTTCCGTTTTTTTCTTTAAGTTCGTCGCGTTTTGCCTTATACCAAGAAATTATTTTTTTATCAAAAGCTTCATATCCGCCGCCCTTTGCATCGGTGCCGCTGTCAAAAAGATACAAATTGAAAACATCTCTGTCAGAACCGTCTGAGGCCTTTATCGGTATATTATATGTACCGCCGCCGTCTATGCCTTCGGCTTGAGTTCCTATGCAATTTGGCAAGGCTTTATATATATCGTTAAACTGATCTTTATTGGAGATGCCCACCTGCCTGTCATGATTACCGAAAGTTACGGCAAACGGAATATTACGTTTTGTAACAGGCTCAAGTAAAGTGTTTATT
The DNA here is from genome assembly GCA_002437245.1 of Ruminococcaceae bacterium UBA6434. Taxonomy (GTDB): domain Bacteria; phylum Bacillota; class Clostridia; order Oscillospirales; family Acutalibacteraceae; genus Fimenecus. The sequence goes on along the minus strand of DJOQ01000030.1, from coordinate 31,561 downwards.
GTTTTGGCAACAGCATTTTCAAGATCTTTCCCTTTTCCCTTGTAGGTTACGCCGTAGCCTTTGATTTGATCGCCCGTATACACAACAAGGTCGGGTTTTTCATCTTCGATTGCGGCCTCAAGCAGAGCCATAGTGTCAGGTGATACTTTAGGTATCTCCTGCATATCCGTAATCTGCATGATTTTAAATAAGCCGTCTTTGTTCATTCTCATAAGACTTTTCTCCTGAGTATATAAAAAATAAGGGGCACGATGAATAAAAACCATACTCATTGCGTCCCCTTTGACATTATGTGTTAAGTATTTAGAATAGTACCACGTTAAAAGCTGTTTTGTCAACCTTATTTAAGTTAAATTATTGTAAAATGTCGATTTTATGTGAATTTAAAATCATTTACGAATTGGCTGCAGAACCTTTATCTGAATCTTTTTTATTTTTGCTGAGAAGCGCAAACAGTTTTTCCTGAGCCTTTGAACCGTCGCCGAAAATTCTGCCCGCCGCATAGTCAATAAGATATAATCCGTTAATGCTGACACCCTTATATTTTTGGCCGTATTTTTTTGCAACATGCTTTGCGGAAAGCGCAACGGTAGAAACTGTACCTATCGCCAAAATATCGCCGAAAAGATTTGACCATCTGTTTTTTCTCATTATAACCACTAGTCCCTTCTTTTTATATCTGCTGTTCCGATAAAGGTATTATACTTCCTATATCTGTTAGTTCTGTGCCGTTTAACGACTGCGGCGATATTCCGTAGTTTTGCAAAAATGCTTTTATTCGGTCTTTATCGCTGTGCATCTCAAAATTACCGAAAAAAAGCAAAATATTTCGCGAAATCATTGCGGAACACCCGCCTATAAATCCGTAATCAAATCCATACAACCTAACGCTGCCCTTGTTGACTTTTAAAACATCGTATCCGTAATTGAGCAGGACTTTTTCTATGCCCGAGTCATCGGTTATTACGGCGTTTTCTCTTACGGGACACAGCGAACACTTTGTATAACCCTGTTTAACATCGATTATACGCAAATTTCGGGATATGGCAACACCCAAAATCTGCGGCGAAACTGTTTTCCTGTTGCATATAAAATCGTTACCGATGACAACGCAGTTAAAAGGCACATCCAAAGGGTATTCGTAACCTAAATTTTCATCGGCGATAACGGCATTACCTCCGACGGAATCAATCCACTTCCCTATCCTGCGCTGTGTCCTGCTTAAATAATACAAGCCGCTGCCAAACGATGTAACCGACATATCGATATGCCCTCTCACGGGAGCTTGTAAAGCTTTTTCGGAGTCGCCGACAATAGTTTTAATACCCAAAGCGTTAAAATCGTTTATTAAGGGTTCTGCGGCGGCGCCTACTATTATTTCTTTTAAATCCGAGTCGGGCAAAAACGGATTTTTTAAAAAATATTTCATATTAATTTATTATTGCTTCAAATGCTTGCCTTATGTTGCTTACACCGATTACTTCAATATCGGCTTTTAAGTTTCCGGCAATTTTCTTTAGATTGTATTTTGGAACTATGCATTTTCCGAAGCCCAATTTTGCCGCCTCTTTAATGCGCTGTTCGCAGGAATTTACCGCTCTTATTTCGCCGCCGAGGCCGATTTCTCCGAATGCAAGAACATCCTCGGGCACAGGCTTGTCCTTAAGGCTTGAAACAATCGCCAACGCAATGGAGAGGTCTGACGCCGGTTCATCGACTTTAAGTCCGCCTATAATATTTATATAGCAATCCATATTGCCGAGAAAATAGCCGGCGCGTTTTTCAAGGACGGCTATCAGCATTGACATTCTGTTGTAGTCAACACCGTTTGCCATTCTTCTCGGAGTGCCGAAGCCGGTAGGAGTTACAAGACTTTGCACCTCAGCCATTATCGGTCTTGATCCCTCCATAATACAAGCGACGCACGAACCGGAAGTATTTTTCGGCCGCCCCGAAATCAACATCATCGACGGATTTTCAACTTCGTTAAGTCCGTTATCAAGCATTTCAAAAACGCCTATTTCGTTTGTGGAACCGTATCTGTTTTTTACGGCACGCAAAATACGGTATGAAAAGTTTCGGTCGCCCTCAAAATACAAAACCGCGTCAACTATATGCTCCAAAACCTTAGGCCCTGCAATATTGCCGTCTTTATTTACGTGACCTACTATTATTATGGGAATATTCAGCGTCTTTGCGGTACGCATAAACATATTTGTGGTTTCTCTTACCTGCGTTATGCTTCCCGAAGAAGAGCTGAGTTCCGCAATATTCATTGTCTGTATTGAATCTATCATAACAATGTCGGGTTTTTCCGCAGAAATAAGCTCACAGATATACTGCGCATCTGTCTCGCAAAGAAGCGAAAGATTATCGGCAGTTACTCCGAGTCTTGAGGCACGAAGTTTTAACTGATGTGCCGACTCCTCTCCCGAAACATATAAGATTTTAAGATTATTGTCTAAATACTGACATATCTGTAAAAGCATTGTTGACTTGCCGATACCGGGGTCGCCGCTTAAAAGGACAAGCGAGCCTTTAACCAAACCGCCGCCGAGGACGCGGTTGAGTTCGTGCAGCCCTGTGTCGTATCTATGCTCGGTATCGGTAACAATGTCATTTAACTTGTATACTTTCCCGTGAAAATTGTCAGAATAGGCTCTTTTTGCCGTAACGGTTTGCGGAACTTTTACTTCCTCGTTCATTGTGTCCCACTCATGGCATCCCGGGCACTGTCCGAACCATTTTGCAGACTCATAACCGCATTTTGAACACACGAAAACCGTTTTAACTTTTGATGCCACTATTACACGTCCTTTGCATTTATATATTCCATTATTCCGAAAGCGATGGAAAAAGCCATTTTTCTTTGATAATCCGAGTCTTCAAGCAATTCGTTTTCCCGGGGATTTGAAACAAATCCGCACTCAACGAGCACAGCGGTTCTTTTTGCGTAATACAACAAATAAATATTACTTCCTGATTTCTTAATAACACGCTTATTATCTTTTTGCAAAAGATTGCAAACGGAATTTTGTATGCAATTTGCCAAAACTGCGCTGTCGGTAGTGTTAGGCGAATAAAAAACCTGAGTACCCCAAAGCGAACTGTTGGAAAACTTATTTTGATGAATACTGACAAAAATATTGTTTTCGTCTGATTCCATTATCGACATACGCTTATGTATATCGGAAACTTTCTGCTCACGCAGGGTCTTTGCGCTGCTGTCATGTATCGACTCGTCGTCTGTTCTTGTCATAACGGTATTAAGCCCATATGCTCTGAGAATAAAATTCAGCTTATATGCAATTTCCAAATTGATTACCTTTTCCGATACACCGTCACTCGCAACTGCTCCGCCGTCGGCACCGCCGTGCCCGGCGTCAATCACGATTGTGTATTCACATTTTCCGGGTAATTTTCCCGTCGAAACATTACTTGTGGCACGCAAAAATTCAAAAACATAAAAACCTACACAAAAAAAGCACAAAATAAATATACATATAGGAAATATCCTTTTGCTCATAAAACATCACCCGTTAAATTTTATGAACTTTTTGTGCCGATTATTATATCTATCAGTATATCATATTTTTTGCCGTTTTCAATTAAAACGTCCGATATATGCGATTGTTTTGTTCTTCATGCAAAGGTGTTCACCATCGCTCAAATCATCAAATAAGCGAGTAAGCGCAGACAGATATTCATTGTAGCGGGCATCTCCTTGATGCAGTGCATATGAACTCGACAAACATCTTTGAATAAATTTTTCCTTAGTAAACATAAGATCATTGTCGTATGTTTTCTTTTCATAAATACAAGGGCGAAAAAACTCTCGTATTCTTTTATCGTCTTGACCTATTCCGCCGCTGAATCCTTTGAAGTCGGGGCAATATTTTGAGAAGACATCACGGCATTTTACCGTTGCCGGATCTTTTTCATCTCTCATATTCCAAGTCAAAACCACTAAACCTCTCGGCTTTAAAATTCGCCGACATTCCTGTTTAAATTTCACGGTATCAAACCAATGGAACGCCTGAGCGGAAGTTATTATGTCCACAGAGCCGGACTTAAGGCCCGTATTTTCTGCAGAAGCAGCAATCGAAAAGAATTTATCAAAACCGCAAAGCTCTTTTTCTGCTTTCCGACGCATATCCGTATTCGGCTCTATACCATACACGGTACTGCCGCGTTCAAGCAATTGCTTTGAGAAAATGCCCGTTCCCGAACCGATATCGGCAATAATCGAATTTTCCGAAAAAGAATAGATGGTATACAAATCGTCCAAGAATTTTTCGGCATAATCAGGTCGAGACTTTGTATAATAGTTTTGATGTCCGCTAAATAAAAGCTTGTTATCCATATAACTATCTATTATCTTTACCCAAAAAATTAAATGCTTCTTATGTTTTTTAATTTTGCAACTGCCATGACATTAAGAAATTTCGTAAAATGCATTATAAAAAGTGTAAATCATTTTTACAAATTGTATCATAATACGCTTTGTTTTTCAACAAAAAAGAGCAAGTCTAAAGACTTGCTCTTTAAATATAAATTCGGAAAAAATCAGCCTTTAACCATATTGGCAATTTCATCGGCGAAGTTTTCTTCTTTCTTCTCAAGGCCTTCACCCTTAGCATAGCGGATGAAAGAGGTGATCTTGATGTCTGCGCCGAGCTTCTTAGCTACGGAGTCAACATACTTCTGAACATTCATGCTGCTGTCCTTAACATATTCCTGTTCAAGAAGGCAATTCTCTTTATAATACTTGCCGACTTTACCCTCGGCAATCTTAGCAAGAACCTGATCGGGCTTACCTGCCATCTTAGGATCCTCGGCAAGCTGAGCCTTGATTATCTCGCTCTCGTGCTCAATAACGCTTGCGGGAACGCTTGCTCTGTCAAGATATGCGGGAGACATTGCGGCAATCTGCATTGCAACGTCCTTGCCCATCTCCTTAAATTCAGCAGTAGCGGCAGTCTTTTCGTCGGTATCAAAAGATACGAGAACACCTACTGCTCCGCCGGCATGAATGTAAGTTGCGGCGATACCGGTAACTCTTTCAAAACGGCGAATCTTCATATTCTCACCGATAGCAAGAACCATATCCTGAAGATTTTCCTGAACTGTTCTGTCGCTTCCGTCAAGCTTCTTTGTAAGAAGATCATCAACATCTTTGGGATCTTCATTTATAACAGTCTTAGCAACGCTGAGAACAAAGCTCTGGAACTTATCGTTCTTTGCAACGAAATCGGTCTCGGAATTAACCTCGATAATAACGCTTGTCTGCTTTGCTTCATCGGTGTAAGCCATAACTACGCCCTCGGCAGCAATTCTGCCTGCCTTCTTGGTAGCTGCGGCAAGACCTTTTTCTCTGAGAAAATCTATTGCCTTATCCATATCGCCGTCAGACTCAACGAGTGCTTTTTTGCAATCCATCATGCCGACGCCTGTTTTCTCGCGAAGAGCTTTTACATCACTTGCAGTAAATGCCATAATTTATTCCTCCAGTTAATTAAACTTAAACAGAGCCCGCACTAAAGCACGGGCTTTGCTTCTTTTTAAGATTATTCAGCAGCAGCTTCGGTTTCTGCATCGGCGTTGTCTTCAGCTTCTGCAGCCGCAGCGCCTTGCATACCCTGCTTGCCCTCGATAACCGCATCAGCCATAGCGCCGGCGATAAGTTTTACGGCACGAATAGCGTCATCGTTACCGGGTATTACATAATCGATTTCATCGGGATCACAGTTTGTGTCAACAATAGCGATAATCGGAATGTGAAGCTTCTTAGCCTCTGCAACAGCTATTCTCTCTTTTCTCGGGTCTACTATAAACATAGCAGCCGGCTGTTTCTTCATTTCGGTAATACCGCCCATAAACTTTTCAAGCTTTTCTATTTCAAGCTCGAGCTTAGCAACTTCTTTCTTGGGAAGCATATCAAATGTGCCGTCCTCTTTCATTGCCTCAAGCTGACCGAGTCTCTTTATTCTCTGCTTGATAGTTGTGAAGTTGGTAAGCATACCGCCGAGCCAACGAGCGTTAACGTACGGCATTTCGCAACGGGTAGCTTCTTCTTTAATAGAATCCTGAGCCTGTTTTTTGGTACCTACGAAAAGGATTTCCTCACCGTTGGCTGCAAGATCACGAACAAACATATAAGCTTCTTCAAGCTTTTTGACCGTTTTCTGAAGGTCGATGATATAAATTCCGTTTCTTTCTGTGAAAATGTACTCAGCCATTTTCGGGTTCCATCTTCTTGTCTGGTGACCGAAATGTACACCGGCTTCAAGAAGCTGTTTCATTGATACTACTGACATTGTTTTGTCCTCCTTATTTTATCCTCCGCACAGATCACTTTAACGCAAGACATAAAAATGCAATTTTGCGATAATCACCATGCGTGCGAATTGCGGAAGCATTATACCATTATTTAAATGCAAATGCAAGTCTTTTTCACCTATTGCCGAAAATTTTTTCCTGAAGATAATAGGCTTGAGCTTTTCTTCTTTTTTCCTCGTCGTTTGACAGCGTAAATGTACCATCCGATTTTTTTAATAAAACATTGCCCTCTCTGACTTTAAAAGGCAATGAATCAACCTTAACATTTAAAAACTTACCGTCGGGGCACTCTAAAACCGCAATATTGTTTTCAACTCTGTCCACAACAAAAAATTCATCCATAGCTATTTCTCCGTTGATACATAAATATGTTCACCGTCGCTGCCGACAACAATCGTACCGCTCACATCGGTACGCTTATACTGAATGCCGAGTTTGTCGAGCATATCAAGAGTCTTTTCCGACGGCAGATTATATTGATTATTTACACCGCAAGATATAATTGCAAGCGTAGGGTTAACGGATTTCAGAAAAGATTCCGAAGAAGATGTTTTACTGCCGTGATGCCCAAGTTTTATCACATCCGCCGAAACATCAAATCCGGCATTTAAAATATCTTTTTCTGACTTTTTCTCGGCGTCGCCCATAAATAAAAATGTATTTTTACCGTAAGTCGCCTTAATAACCACCGAAGAATTATTCAGTTCTTCATAATCGGCGTTAGGCGCCAAAACCGAAAAATAAAAGCCGTTTAAATCATATCTGTCTCCGGGAGTTGCGGCATAAGCCATTGCACCGCTTTCGGATATAACCTGAAGCAAATTTGTATAAATGGTCGTATCGGGCATATTCTGCTCAGTATAACGAGGCATAATTATGTTGGCGATTTCAAAATTTTGAATGATTTTTGCGGCGCTGCCGATATGGTCCGAGTGAGCGTGAGTTAAAATAAAATAATCTATCTTTTTTATGTCAAGTGCATTGAGATATGCGGCAACCTTATTGTACGCGTCCGTATCTCCGGAATCGATAAGAACCGTTTGACCGTCGCAGGTTATAAGTTCACAATCCGCTTGTCCTACATCCAAATAGCTTACCATAAACGGATATGTGTCGGCGCTCGAGGTCTCATTTACACCGGCAGAACGATAAATCGAGCTCCAAGACGGAAATACTTTCCCGGGGAAATACGTAATTATTGCGGATATTATGAGCAAAACGGCAATAATTAAGGCTATAAATATCTGCTTTTTACTGCTTTTTCTTCTTTTTGCCATATCTGTTGTTACCCTTTTTACCGTAAGATTGTTTTGCGTTGTTTTTTTTGGCTCCGGGACGCGGCTTTATCAGGCAGTTACTTCCGAAACCGATTAAATCCTGTCTTCCGGAGCGTTTAAGAGCCTCTTCGACAAGGCCATAATTTTTCGGATTGAAATACTGCATTAAAGCTCTTTGCATTGCCTTATCGTGCGGATTTTTTGCCACATATACCGGTTCAAGCGTATACGGATCAAGCTCCGTGTAAAACATTGCCGTTGAAATCGTTCCCGGAGTAGGATAATAATCCTGCACCTGCTCAGGGTGTAAATGTTCTTTTTTTATAAATTCCGCAAGCTTAACGGCGTCTTTTAAAGTAGCACCAGGATGCGATGACATAAGATACGGAACAAGATACTGTTCTTTCCCTATATGTTTGGTATAATTGAAGTATTTTTTCGAAAATTCTATATAAGCGTCTATATGCGGTTTACCCATTTTGTCGAGAACCGCGGCAGAGCAATGCTCGGGTGCAACCTTTAGTTGCCCGCTTATATGATATTTTACAAGTTCTTTGAAAAAGTCATCATTTTTATCCTTCAGCATAAAATCGTATCTTATTCCGGAGCGGATAAAGACCTTTTTTATGCCGGGAAGTTCTCTCAGTTCTCTCAAAACGTCCAAATATTCTGTTTCGTCGGCTTTAAGGGCTGGACAAGGACTCGGCGCCAAGCACTTTTTACCTTTGCACAAACCGCTTTTTAATTGTTTTTCACAGGACGGATACCTAAAGTTTGCAGTCGGCCCACCGACATCATGTACATATCCTTTAAAGTCCGGCAGTTGCTTCAGTTTTTCAGCCTCAGCAAGAATGGATTCTTTGCTTCTTGATGTAACAAACCGCCCCTGGTGAAACGCCAACGAACAGAAATTACACGCACCGAAACAGCCGCGGTTATGTGTTATTGAAAACTTTACTTCATCAAGCCCGGGAACACCACCGTATTTTTTATACACAGGGTGATAGTCACGCGTATAAGGAAGAGAATATACAAAATCAAGCTCATCTCTCGTCAACGGCGGCATAGGCGGATTTTGCACAAGCATCATATCACCGTGGCGTTGTTTTAACAGCTTTCCGCGTATGTGGTCCTGTTCATCCTGCTCAATTTTCACGGAAACAGCATATTCCTTTTTGGATTTCATCACGTTCTCGTAAGACGGACATTCTTTACCATATAGCGGAGTCTCAGAGACCGGAACGGTATAACACGTTCCTTTGATATCATGCATCAAACGTATATCTTCGCCGTTCTTTAAACGGTTTGCAACTTCGATTGTTTGATTTTCTCCCATACCGTAAATAAGCAAATCAGCCCCCGAATCAAAAAGAATCGAAGGATGAATCTTATTATCCCAGTAATCATAATGGGCGAACCTGCGCAGCGAAGCCTCCAGGCCGCCTATAATTATAGGAATATCATCATAGGCTTCTCTTATCTTTTTGCAATAAACAGTTACAGCTCTGTCGGGTCTTTTTCCCATTATTCCGCCAGGTGAATAAGCGTCTTTGCTCCTTGGCTTTTTAGCAACGGTATAATGTGCTACCATGGAGTCAATATTGCCGGAAGAGAGCAAAAACCCGTACTTAGGTCTGCCGAAACGCATAAAATCACGCGTACTGTTCCACTCCGGCTGTGCCAACACGCAAATTTTAAAGCCCTGTGAAGTCAGTACACGTGTAATTATTGCTGCCCCAAAACTCGGATGATCAACATAAGCGTCTCCGGAAACATAGACAAAATCAGGCCTGTCCCAACCGAGCTCAGACATTTCTTCTTTCGTTATAGGTAAAAATCCGTTCATAACTTACTCCGGAATTTCCGCATCTTCGTTTTTCTCGTCGGAGGCGGTATAATCCTTTGATGCTCCGCCCTGAGCCAAAGCATTCATCTCATACCACTGTTGTTTCGTTACAAGAACCTTTCGCGGCTTACTGCCCTCATACGGTCCTATAATATTTCGTTCTTCAAGAGTATCTATTATTCTCGCCGCTCTCGCATAACCGAGTTTAAGTTTTCTCTGTAGCAATGTTGTTGATGCCATCTGTGCGTCAACTACAACCTCTATAGCTTTCGGAACCATTTCGTCGGTTTCGCCGTCGGAATCTTCCCCATCTGAAACGGAACCGCCGTTTTTCTTCTTTTCCATTGCCGCCTGACGCTCGATTTCGTTCATTACTTCATCATCATACGAAGATTTTTCCTGTTTCTTTATGAAATCAACAACATTTTCAACTTCTTTATCCGAGAGGAAGCAACCCTGTATACGCTGCGGTTTTGCAATGCCAACAGGATAGAATAAAAGGTCACCGTTACCGAGCAGTTTTTCGGCTCCTGCGGTATCAATGATTGTGCGCGAATCGATTTGTGACGAAACCTTCAACGAAATACGGCTCGGAATATTAGCCTTGATAAGTCCCGTAATTACGTCAACAGACGGTCTCTGAGTAGCGATAACAAGATGCATTCCTGCTGCACGTGCCATCTGAGCAAGACGGCAAATGGAGTCCTCAACTTCGTGCGGAGCTGCCATCATAAGATCCGAAAGTTCGTCAATAAAGATAACGATCTGCGGCATTTTCTTCTGCCCGATACTCTCACATATGCTGTTATATCCGCTTATATCGCGCACATTATTATCCGAAAAGGTTTTATATCTTGACAACATTTCGGTAACCGCCCATGCAAGAGCGCCCGAAGCTTTACGCGGATCCGATACAACAGGAACTATAAGGTGCGGAATTCCGTTATAGACCGTAAATTCAACCTGCTTCGGGTCAATCATAAGAAGCTTAACTTCATCGGGTTTTGCATTATAAAGTATACTGACAATCATCGAATTAAGGCATACCGATTTACCGGAACCGGTAGTACCTGCAACCAAAAGGTGCGGCATTTTGGCAAGATCGGCATATGTACAATTACCTGCAATGTCTTTGCCCAACGCGACAAAAAGCTTTGATTTTGCATTTCTGTATTGGTCTGTGTCTATAATTTCGCGAAGAGTAACCGTAGAACGGTTTTTATTCGGCACTTCTATTCCGACTGCAGCCTTATTGGGTATCGGAGCTTCAATTCTGACGCCCGAAGCCGCAAGATTCAACGCAATATCGTCTGACAGATTGGTTATTCGGCTGATTTTGACACCAGCGGCAGGCTGAATTTCGTAACGTGTTACCGACGGTCCCCTACTTATATCAACGATTCTGGTTTCAACTCCGAAACTCTTAAGTGTGTCAACAAGCTTTGTAGCGTTTGCCTTAAGCTCATCTTCATACTTCATATTTTTCCCGTTTTTAGGCTCTGCAAGACAATCTAACGGAGGCAATTGATACTCCGCTTTCGGTTCGTCATTTTCATCGCCCGACGAATTGTCGTGTACGGTTTTTAACGCGGCAGCAGACGCAGCCATAGCCGCAGCATTTTTTGCCGTCTCTTCTATCGGTCTTGAAATTTGCGAATTCGTTTCATCACCATTCATATTTTTAATTATATCGTCAAGAAGTACAGGCCTTGATTCAGGGAGCTCGTCCTTTTCGGTGTCGTCGTTTTGCTTTTTATCCTCAACGTCATTTTGAACGGTATCGGCTGTTTTTTTCTTTTTCTTTGTCGTTTTGTCTTTAACCGGTTCCGGGCCTAAATCAACATCGGGATTAAAGTTTTCGCGGTTACGCACTTCCGCGCTCGCGAGCTGTTCGAGTTTTTCTTCACGGTACTCGTTCACTTTCTTAACGGGACTGTAAACACCCTTCATCAATTTTTTTAACGTTGTGCCCGTCATCAACATTAAAAATAAGAACATCAATATTAAAATAATAGCTATGGCGGCAGGCTTGCTGCTGCCGGTAGCAAGCAACACAGCACCGCCGATTATTGCGCCCACGGCACCGCTGCCGACAAGAGACCCGTCAAATCTGTATGCGTTATAAGCGTCTTTGACATTTTCCGAAAAGTCAACAACACCATGAAAACCGAAAATATGTATTGCGCTTGATAAGAGCATTATCAACATTGCCGCCTCAAATATTTTAGCTCCGATTTTTTGGTCGGTTTTGTCAAGTGTAGCCATAACGGCAACATAGATTAAAACCAACGGCCATATAAATGCCGAAAATCCGAAAAGACCGAAACTGAGCGTACGCAAAGCACCCCAAAGGCCTCCGCCGTTTATAAACGAAAGACATATGAAGAAAACAGAAACGGCAAAAAGAAGTATTGCGGCAAGCTGCCTGTTAGCTGCCGCTTTCTCTTCGTTTTGCTTTGTATTTTTAGCCGGAGAGGGTCTTTTCCCTCTTTTCGGCAGAGTAACTTTTTTATTTTTTGTTGCCGGCATTTAATTCAGCTCCATTTAACATCATTAAAAGTGAATTTTGAATATCTGGCACGCAAGTGTAAATATACCGATTGCTATGCAATAATATCCGAAATATTTAAACATATCTTTTTTTAGTATCCACTGAAGAAGTTTTATGCAAAAAACACCGACTACCATAGCCGTAATTATGCCTATAACCGTAGGTAATACTTCGATACTTTGATGATTTTCGATTGCTTCTTTAGTCTGAGAGATATTGGCGGCAATTATTGCCGGAATACCCAGAATGAACGAATACTGAACCATATATTCTTTATTTACACCGCATATCATGCCGGTTGATATTGTCGAACCGGAACGCGAAAGCCCGGGGAAAGCCGCCGCAAATGCCTGAGCTATACCTACAGCAAAAGCATCGGTTGTATTAACTTCTCTGACAAGCTTCTTTTGCTTCGAAATATATGTAGCAGTGAGAAGCAATACGGCAGTTAAAAGGAAACTGAACCCCTCAACCCAAAGGTTATCGTCCTCGGCAAACCGCCCGCAGACATCCATAAGCTTTTGTCCGCCGCCGACCGGTATAAGCAAGAAAAGCAACGGAATACATGAAAATACAAACATAACAAGCATTTTTCTCGTTCCGGTTATTTCCTTAAATTTAAATTTTCCTGTAAAGATGTCTTTAATCAATTTGAAAAAATCAACAATAAGCGCCCAAATAGTTTTGTAATAAACAATTAAGACCGCAATCAGGGTACCCATATGCAGCATAACATCAAACAGAAGAGATGTATCGCTTGTTGTTCCCAAAAGATAATGGAAGAGCGACAAATGTCCGCTGCTTGAAACCGGTAAAAATTCGGTAACACCCTGAACTAATCCTAAAATAATCGCTTTTAAAATACTCATAGCATCCTCCGATAATGAAATTTTGGATTAAAATATTTTGAAGATATATAATCATACGGATTTGTGGAACGCAAAGATATTGCGGTACATTTTCCGTTAATATTTCTGTATTCGACATAGCCGCCGTCAATAGGCTTAACGGAGTTTTCCGGTGCCGAAAAAGGAAAAATCTCGTAAGGCGAAACAACAGAATAAAGAATCATTACTTTTTCTCCTCTTTTATCATACCGTAAAGGCAATCGAGAGCATCGGACAGACCGCCAAGGCAGTCGATAAGCCCCTCTTTTACGGCGGTTTCACCGTCAAGAACCGTTCCGACATCCATAACGAGTTCTCCCGTGGCTGTCATAAGTTCTCTGAATCTTTCGGATTTCATCGAAGAATTATCGGCAACAAATCTTACTATTCTTTCTTGCATCTTATCGAAATAAGACAATGTCTGAGGAACGCCGAGCACAAGCCCGTTCATTCGCACCGGATGCACAGTCATTGTTGCCGACGGTACAATAAAAGACCTTTTTGCGGAAACCGCCAACGGCACGCCGATTGAATGTCCGCCGCCGAGAACAAGCGATACAGTAGGTTTTCTCATACCGCTTAAAAGTTCCGCAAGTGCAAGACCGGCTTCAATATCTCCGCCGACGGTATTTAAAATCACAATCAGCCCCTCTATATCTTTACTTTCTTCAATAGCGACAAGCTGAGGTATAACATGCTCATATTTTGTTGTTTTATTTTGCGGCGGCAATATAAAATGACCTTCAATCTGCCCTATTACAGTAAGGCAATGAATGTAGTGCCCGTCTTTGGAAACAGTAACCGATCCGGTCTCAACAATCTGTTTTATATCACCGTCGGTATTATCATCTTCGCCCGACAAATCATCCGGAGCCGCCGATGGAGTTTCGCTTGGAGAAGCAGGCTCAATCAAATTATCATAGGTCATAATGACACCCCCATATAAAGTCATATATCATTATACCCATAATAACACATTTTATATTTGTCTTAAGTATTGTAGCACAAATGTTTTTTTATGGCAATAGTGCTGCTCCCCTTAGAAAGAATACTGTTATTATACTTGACAGAAATAATGTTGAACATAATTTTTTATTTTCTTCATTTGAAACGCAAAAGTCATATTGTCGGAGCGACATTTATAAAAAAGTTTAAACTTTTTTAATATTTTTATTGACATTTTTCCTGTAATGTATATAATAATAGTTATTGAGGGGATCAAATATTTTCCAGGCAAAAAATTTAGTTTACCGCTTATTTCAGCGGTAAGCTTTATTTTTTTGCTTTTTCATTTACATGTAGTACTTTCACATTATGTAATTTTGTATCGCTCAATTGCATTTATCGCGTTTTCCATAGTTAATATTGACATTTTGATAAATTATGACATAATATAACGGAAAGCTGAAGCTTTCTTAAGCATTTTATTTAACATTTAGCAAGATGCAAGGACCCAAAATATTTTGCCTAACCCCTATGGTAAAATATTTTGGGTTCTCATCTTTATGTAATTAAAAATTTCAATATATAATTGTTTAAAGAAATATTGCTTTACAGCCAAATTTCACTTGATAATTCATTGACAAAGTATTCTATAAGGATTAAAATAAGATTGTTAAAAATGTGAAAAAGTTAGGAGTGATCTATATGGGTTACACGGTAGCTCAAAAACTAATTAAGTCACATCTTGTCAGCGGAGAAATGAAAGTCGGCAGTGAGGTCGGTCTCAGAATCGACCAGACTCTTACGCAAGACGCGACCGGCACTATGGCATACCTCGAATTTGAAGCCATGGGCATAAAAAGAGTTAAAACAGAACTTTCGGTTGCATATGTTGACCATAACACCCTGCAGACAGGATTCGAGAACGCAGACGACCACCGCTTTATAGGCAGCGTTGCAAAGAAGCGCGGAATCAGATTTTCTCGTCCGGGTAACGGAATTTGCCATCAGGTACACTTAGAGCGTTTCGGTAAACCCGGAAAAACGCTTATCGGCTCTGACAGCCACACACCCACGGGCGGCGGTATCGGTATGCTCGCTATGGGTGCAGGCGGACTTGATGTAGCAGTTGCAATGGGCGGCGGCACATACTATATTACCATGCCGAAAATCGTCAACGTACATCTTACCGGAAAACTTAGCCCCTATGTTACTGCCAAAGACGTAATCCTTGAAGTCCTAAGAAGAATGACTGTTAAGGGCGGCGTAGGTAAAATAATCGAATATACAGGCGAAGGCGTTAAAACTCTCTCGGTTCCCGAAAGAGCAACTATAACCAATATGGGCGCTGAGCTCGGCGCAACAACTTCAGTTTTCCCGTCTGACGAAATAACCAAGGCGTTTCTTGAAGCACAAGGCAGAGTTGAAGATTGGTCCGAGCTTTCGGCGGACAGCGACGCGGTTTACGATGAATACATCGAAATAGACCTTTCTTCTCTTGAACCTCTTGCAGCTATGCCGCATATGCCCGATAAAGTAAAAAAGGTTTCCGAAATAGGCAAGATAAAAATCGATCAGGTATGCATAGGCTCCTGCACAAATTCCTCTTTAATGGATATGCTGAAAGTTGCGGCTATATTAAAGGGACATACCGTTGCCGAAAACGTCAGCCTGAGCATCGCTCCGGGTTCAAAGCAGGTGCTTAATATGCTCGCACTCAACGGAGCACTCTCGGATATGATAAATGCGGGTGCCAGAATTCTCGAAAGCGCTTGCGGACCATGCATAGGTATGGGTCAGTCGCCTAATTCAAAAGGTATTTCTCTCAGAACGTTCAACAGAAACTTTGAGGGACGTTCCGGAACAGCAGACGCAGGAATATACCTTGTAAGCCCCGAGACTGCCGCGGTATCGGCAATCACCGGTGTATTGACCGACCCGAGAGAAAACGGAGAACCGCTCCACATTCTTATGCCCGACAAATTTATTGTTAATGACAATATGATAGAAATGCCCGCTTCAGAAGAAGACGCAGACAAGGTTGAGGTTATTTACGGTCCTAACATCAAACCGTTCCCGAAAACCGAAAAATTACCGGAGAGCATTGAGGCTAAAGCGCTTCTCAAAGTCGGAGATGACATAACCACCGACCATATTATGCCCGCAGGTGCCAAGATACTCCCCTATCGCTCAAATATACCTTACCTTTCACAGTTCTGCTTCGGAGTATGCGACAAGGAATTCCCCGACAGATGTAAAAAGGAAGGCAAAGGTATTATAATCGGAGGCGCTAACTACGGTCAGGGTTCTTCGCGTGAGCACGCTGCTTTAGTTCCGCTTTATCTCGGTATAAAGGCTGTTATCACAAAATCATTTGCAAGAATTCACTGTGCGAATCTTATCAATGCCGGTATATTGCCTCTTAACTTTAAAAACCCCGATGATTATGACAAGATTTCAGAAGGTGACCTTCTCAGCCTTAAAAACGTAAAAGACGAGATTCTCTCAAACAAGCCCGTAATGTTGTTTGACGAAACAACCGGTGAAGAATTCGAGCTTAAATATGATTTGTCAACACGCCAGAAGGACATTATCCTTGCAGGCGGTCTTCTCAACTACACAAGAGAATCATTATAACAGGAGGATAAAAATGACTGAAGAAAATTTGCAGGAAGCTTTAAAAAAGTTTGAAGCACTCGTTCGCGAGCAATCGGAACGCTCCGACAGAATTAAAGCTCAAAAAGACAGTATCGACTATGACAAACTTGCTAAAATAGTTATCGGCGTTTGCGGCGGAGACGGCATCGGACCGATTATCACAAAGGAATCGGCAAGAGTTCTTGAGTATATGCTTGAAGACGATGTTAAAGCCGGAAAAGTTGAGTTTAAAGTCATCGACGGACTTACGATTGAAAACAGAATTGCACATATGCAAGCTATTCCCGACGATGTTCTTGAAGAGCTTAAATCGTGCCACGTTATTTTAAAAGGTCCGACAACCACCCCTCAGGCCGGCAGCGGTATGCCAAATATCGAAAGCGCTAATGTTGCTATGAGAAAAGCTCTTGATTTATTTGCAAATGTTCGTCCCGTAAAGGTGCCTGAAAAAGGAATCGATTGGACATTTTTCCGCGAAAACACCGAGGGCGCCTATGCCGTCGGTTCAAAGGGAATAAATGTTGACGACGACCTTGCATTTGACTTTGTTGTAGCAACAAGCGAGGGTTCAGAGAGAATTGCCAGAATGGCATATGAGTATGCACGTAAAAACCACAAGGATCGCGTATCCATTATCAATAAAGCCAATGTAATTAAAACAACGGACGGTAAATTCCTCAACATATGCAAAAATGTCGGCAAGGAGTATCCTGAAATCACTACTGATGAATGGTATATCGACATAACCACAGCAAAACTTATCGATGAAAAGCGCCGCAAGGACTTTAAAGTCTTCATTCTTCCCAATCTTTACGGCGATATTATAACCGACGAAGCTGCCGAATTCCAAGGCGGCGTCGGCACGGCAGGAAGCGCAAATCTCGGAAAAAGATATGCAATGTTTGAAGCTATACACGGCTCTGCTCCGCGTATGATTTCCGAGGGAAGAGGTCAATATGCCGATCCTTGCTCAATGCTCCGTGCTACAGTTATGCTTCTGTCGCATATCGGTAAACAAGACAAAGCCGATCTTCTTGAAAAGGCGCTTGATTACTGTATGTTCACTGATAAAAAATATGTAATTACCGGACGTGAAGACGGTGCAACTTGCAGTGAATTCGGCGATTATGTAATGGAAACCGTTCAAAAGCTTTCAAAGTGAGGTGAACTGAGCAATGGCAAAAAATGATTCGGTATCATTATCTGTTGTTAAAAGACTTCCGAGATATTATCGCTTTTTGGGTGAAATAAAAAAGAGCGGAACAGTACGTATATCATCCGGCGAGTTGTCAAAAAGAATGGGTTTTACCGCTTCACAAATTCGCCAGGATCTTAATTGCTTCGGAGGCTTCGGTCAGCAGGGATACGGATACAACGTTGAACAGTTGTATAAAGAAATAGGTTCTATACTCGGTGTCAACAACCATCTTAAAACCGTTCTCATAGGTGCAGGAAATCTCGGACACGCTATAGCTTCTCATATGTCTTTTGAAGCGCGCGGCTTTAACCTCATAGGTATTTTTGATAAAAACGAAGCGCTTGCAGGGAAGCTTGTACGTAATATTCCGGTAAGACACATAGACGGTCTGTATGATTTTTGCCGTGATAACTCCCCTGCCGTTGCGGTGCTTTGCATACCGAGCGATAATGCAAAGGAAATCGTCGATGAACTTGTTAAACTCGGCGTAAAAGGATTTTGGAATTTCAGTCATTATGACATTGCTTCCGATTACCCGAATGTTGCGGTTGAAAACGTACATCTTTCCGACAGCCTCATGACTCTCAGCTATCATGTAAGTAACCTTTAATTACAAATCAATACAAAAAAACGATATCGAAGATTTCACTTCGATATCGTTTTTTTATTTGTTCTCAATTAAACTTTTAAGTGACTTTAAAAAATCTTCATTTTGAAAGTCCTTTCGTTTATGCGGACCTTTTGTTCTGCCGCCCGACATACGTATTTCACGGGAAATGTGTCTTGACTGCAAAAGGCCGTCAATATTTCTGCCGGTATAAATTAAACCGTTTTGGTTTAAAGGTTTTGCATTTTTCGCAAGACACATAGCTGCCAGCCCAAAATCCTGCGTTACCACAATATCGCCGGGCGCTATAAGATTGACGATTTTATAGTCTGCGCTGTCATTGCCCTTTGGAACTGTAACGGTTTGTGCATTTTCGAATATCAATTCATGAGAAGTATCACACACCACATAACAAGCTATACCGTATTGTTCGGCAACATTTACAGCCAATTCCGTAACAGGGCATCCGTCGGCATCAATAAAAATACGCATTTTATTCTTCCGCAAGTGCATTCAATTTTTCAATGCACTGCTTACATATTTTATTTCCCTTGTATTCGACAATATCATCTACGCTGTCACAAAAAATACATGCCGGAACATATTTTTTTAAAACAATGGAGTCGTTGTCAGTATATATCTCTACAGCGCTTTTACCGGCTTCGAGGTTTAAAAGCTTACGGGTTTCGGTTGGCAATACCACCCTACCCATTTTATCAATTCCACGGACCATGCCCGTAGACTTCATATTATTCACCCCTAACATTCAGCAAAAAGCAACAATCGGAACTTCCTTTTGACATAATATAGCATTTTAAAATAATTATGTCAACGAAAATACAATATCTATTTATCATTTCATATGAATATACATTATACCGGTGAGTGATATGATGAATTATATATGGTGTGCCATAATTCTGCTGAGTATAGTTTTTTCTTTTGCCTGTGGCAACACAGCGGATTTATCAAGTACCATTATAGCCTCCGGCAAAGAATCGGTTGAATTTTTGATAGGTATATTGGGCATATTTTGTTTTTGGGGAGGAATTATGAATATTATAGAAAAATCGGGGCTGAACAAGCTGTTTTCAAAAGCCCTATCCCCTATTATTAAGCTTCTGTTTAAAGATGTAAAACCCGAAAGCAAACTTTTTGATGCAATAAGCCTCAGTATGGCGGCTGGTCTGTTAGGACTCGGCAATGCCTCAACACCGCTTGGCATATCGGTTATGAAAGAGTTTGCAAAAAACAGACCGAACGGATATACAGCCACAAATAATATGGTTATTTTTGTAGTCTTAAACTCAACGGCTTTTAAGCTGTTTCCATCTACAATAGCAGCCGTAAGGCAAAATAACGGCGCCGCAAATCCTCTGGACTTTTTGGCAGCTTCTCTCGTAGCCTCGTTTACTTCGGTCGCAACAGGGCTTATTTTGGCAAAGATGCTCGGCGGTAAAAAATATGAGTAAAATAGGTGCTTACATATTCGTTATTTTTATTGCGGTTACAGTGTGTTATTCGCTCTTAAAAAAGAGAAATGTCTTTCAGGATTTCACCGGAGGCGTGCCGTCGGGTCTTAAAACCGGATTAGCAATCTTCCCGGCAGTTACTGCAATGACGCTGGCAGTAAATATGTTTACTAAGTCGGGTCTATGCGATTATTTAACAAAGCTTATAACGCCTGTTTTTACAAACATCGGTATTCCTGCTGAACTGATACCTCTGATAACAATAACGCCGCTGTCCGGCAGCGGTTCACTGAGTATATTTGAACATCTGCTCAAAAACTACGGCTGCGACTCCTTTATAGGCAGATGTGCATCAGCTGTAATGTCATCGACGGAAACCACTTTTTATGTTATAACCGTTTATTTCGGAGCAATAGGCATAAAAAAAATAAGGCACACAGCTTTTGCTTCGCTGTGTGCCAATATAGTTAGTGTAATTATAGCAACACTAATGGTGAAACTTATTACTTTTCAATAAGAGAAACACCGGTCATCTCAGCAGGTTTTGCAAGTCCCATAATGTCAAGCATTGTAGGCGCAAGGTCGCAGAGTCTTCCACCCTTTTGTTTGAGCTTGCAATCATAACCTACTATAATCAACGGAACGGGATTGGTTGTGTGTGCAGTAAACGGTGTTCCGTCCTCAGCATACATTTTATCTGCATTACCGTGGTCCGCGGTTATAAGTGTAACGCCGCCCATCTTATTGACTGCGTCAACAAGCTTACCTACGCATTCATCGACAGTTTCAACAGCTTTTACCGCCGCAGGGAAAACACCCGTATGGCCTACCATATCACAGTTAGCATAGTTGAGAATTACAACATCGTATTTTCCGCTGAGTATTCTCTCGCAAGCTGCATCGCAGACTTCATAAGCGCTCATCTCAGGCTTTAAGTCAAATGTTGAAATCTTTGGAGAGTCGATAAGAACTCTGTCTTCACCCGGATATACTTTTTCTTCACCGCCGTTAAAGAAAAATGTAACGTGTGCATATTTCTGCGTCTCGGCTATGCGAAGTTGGGTTTTGCCAAGAGAAGAAAGATATTCACCCATAGTGTTTTTAAGAGTCTCGGGTGCAAAGGCAACTTCAACATTAGGCATTGTCTCATCATACTGAGTCATACAAACATAATAAAGCGGGAAATATTTTCTCTCGAAGCCCTTGAACTCCGGATCAACAAAAGCTCTCGTTATCTCTCTTGCACGATCGGGGCGGAAATTAAAGAATACAACCGAATCGTGTTCCTTGATTTTGCCGTCTTCCGAGCATACAGTAGGCATAACGAATTCATCTGTAAGATGCTTGCCGTCACCGTCGATTGTTTCATATGACTTTTTAACTGCGTCAATGGCGTTTGAGTTGTGGATTCCTTCTCCGTCAACCATGGCTCTGTATGCCATTCCGACTCTGTCCCACATATTGTCACGGTCCATAGCATAAAATCTGCCCATTAATGTAGCAATTTTGCCTACGCCGATTTCGCTCATTTTATCTTCAAGTTCTTTAATATATTCAACACCGGATGCAGGCGGTACATCACGACCGTCAAGAAGGCAATGAACATAGACATCCTTAATGCCGTTGCGTTTAGCGAGTTCCAGCAAAGCATAAAGATGAGAGTTGTGGCTGTGTACGCCGCCATCGGATAAAAGACCTATCAAGTGGAGAGCCGTACCGTATTTTTTGCAATTTTCAACCGCTCCCATAAATGCGGGATTCTTAAAGAAGTCGCCGTCGGTTATCGCCTTAGAAATTCTTGTGAGTTCCTGATAAACGACTCTGCCGGCACCGATGTTTGTGTGACCTACCTCACTGTTACCCATTTGACCGTCCGGAAGTCCAACGTCCATTCCGGAAGCTCCGATATAAGTCATGGGGTCGTTTTTCATAAATTCGTCAAGTCGCGGAGTATTGGCGGCTTTTATCG
Organism: Ruminococcaceae bacterium UBA6434; assembly: GCA_002437245.1. Taxonomy (GTDB): domain Bacteria; phylum Bacillota; class Clostridia; order Oscillospirales; family Acutalibacteraceae; genus Fimenecus. The sequence goes on along the minus strand of DJOQ01000030.1, from coordinate 9,815 downwards.
CATTGCCGTAATCTGACGGATTGTAGCCAAAGCCATCCATAATACATAAAACAACAGGTTTTTTCATTTAAATCACCTTATCTAACTATTCAATAATTATTTAGAAGCAGCGGCAACAATTACGGAGAAATCCTGTGCTTTAAGAGACGCACCACCGATAAGTCCGCCGTCAACATTTACTTTGGAAAGAAGCTCTTCGGCATTTTTCGCATTCATAGAACCACCGTACTGAACGGTTACGCTCTCTGCTGCATCCTTGCCGTAAACTTCCTCAATAGCTGCTCTTACATAACCGTTGCCCTCATCTGCCTGATCGGATGTGGCTGTAACACCTGTACCAATTGCCCAAACAGGCTCATATGCGATTATGACATTTGCAAGCTGTTCCTTCGTTACATTTGTAAGCGCCATCTTAGTCTGGAATTTCAAAAGAGTTTCGGTATAACCGAGTTCTCTCTGCTCAAGTGTTTCACCGACACAAATGATGGTCTTAAAGCCTGCGTTCAAAGCGGCAAGAGCACGAAGATTTACAGTCTGGTCGGTTTCACCGAAGTATGTTCTTCTTTCGGAGTGACCGACAATAACATATTCAACTCCCGCTTCTTTAAGCATATCTGCCGAAACTTCGCCGGTATATGCACCCGAAGCCTTAAAGTGAATGTTTTCCGCACCGATTTTAATGTTAGAACCCTTAGCAGCCTCAACAGCTGTAGGAATGTCAATGTACGGTACGCAAAGCACAACCTCGCAGTCCGCATCCTTAACGAGCGGTTTCATTTCTTCGATAAGAGTCTTCGTTTCGCTCGGAGTTTTATTCATTTTCCAGTTGCCGGCAATAACAGCTTTACGAAGTGTTTTATTCATTATAATTACTCCTTTATTATAATTAACAGGTGAGTAAAGATACCCACCTGTATTGTTCTGATTATTTCTTGTCGTTAAGGGCAGCAATACCGGGGAGCTCTTTACCTTCAAGATATTCAAGCGAAGCACCGCCGCCTGTCGAGATATGCGACATCTTATCGGCAAAGCCAAGCTTCTGTATAGCTGCTGCAGAGTCACCGCCGCCGATAATGGAAATAGCATGGCTGTTTGCAATGGCGGTAGCGACCGCTATTGTTCCGGCAGCAAAGTTGTCCCATTCGGAAACGCCCATAGGTCCGTTCCAAATTACTGTGCCGGCATCTTTAACAGCATCGGCAAAAAGCTGCTGAGTCTTAGGACCTATGTCAAGTCCCATCCAACCGTCGGGAATTTCGTCGGAATTAACAACCATAGCCTCGGTATCGGGTTTATATTCTTTACCTACCTTATTATCAACAGGAATGAGGAATTTAATGCCTTTGGCCTTAGCCTTGTCCATCATTTCTTTTGCAAGGTCTACTTTATCTGCCTCAAGAAGAGAATCGCCTATGCTGTGGCCGAGAGCTTTCATAAATGTATAAGCCATACCGCCGCCTATGATAAGCGTATCACACTTGTCAATCAAATTTGTGATTACGCCGATTTTATCAGAAACTTTTGCTCCGCCGAGAATTGCAACGAGCGGTCTCTTCGGATTTTCCAAAGCTCCGCCGATAAACTTAATTTCTTTCTGAATGAGATAGCCGCATGCCGCAGGAAGATAGGCAGCAACGCCGGCAGTTGACGAATGAGCTCTGTGAGCCGAACCGAAAGCGTCATTCACATAGAGGTCTGCAAGTGAAGCAAAGGCCTTAGAAAGCTCGGGATCATTTTTAGTCTCGCCGGGTTCAAAACGAACATTTTCAAGAAGCATTACTTCACCGTCTTTAAGTGAAGCGGCAAGCGCGTGAGCACTCGGGCCGACAACATCGTCAGCCATTTTAACTTCCTGACCGAGAAGCTCCGAGAGACGGGCTGCAACGGGCTTCATAGAAAATTCAGGATTTACCTGACCCTTCGGTCTGCCGAGATGTGAGCAAAGTATAACCTTTGCACCGTTCTTTATAAGATACTGAATTGTGGGAAGAGAAGCAACTATTCTCTTGTCGCTTGTAATAACGCCGTTTTCCATTTTAACGTTAAAGTCGCAACGAACGAGAACTCTCTTACCTTTGACATCGAAATCTTCGACTGTCATTTTGTTTAAAGCACTACTCATTTTTTACATCCTTTCGGTTGATAATTAACATCTTTTATCCTGTTTATTTTATAACAAACACAGAATTTTTTCAAGTACCGCTACGGATAATGGACGAAAAATATTGTTTATTTTTTGTAAATTTTGCACAATAATTAAATTGTGTATGCAGACTTGATTTCATCTACCCTTTTAAGCACCATATTTTTCAGTTCATTCGGAGAGCTTACCTGAATTTTACCGCCGAATTGAATAATCCAAGAAACAAGTCCGTCATTGACTGCCGAATTGGCGTTTAAAGTGAATTTTGACGGACCGCTTTTGTGGATATTGGCGTCCTCGCCGAACCTGTCAAGTACATTTTCCACAATATCATCGCTGCAAAGTAAAGAAATAGGCTTAGGCTCACCCGAAAACATACCAAAATGTTTACTTGCGTAATCGGCGGAGTCGAAACTGAATTTGTACGGTGAAACTTCCGAAAACGGTCGAGAAAAAGACTCTTCCATAATTTCGGTATGCTTTATTCTGTCAATCCTCATAACCATCAGATTATCGTATTTATCTTTATTGCCCACAAGATAATAGTGGTCGTTCGACCAAATCAATGAATACGGGCTTATCACGTGTTCTTTTTCTTCATAAGCTTTGGTAGGATCGCCAGATATTATGCGCCGACGGTAAACTATTTTAACTTTACGTCTGTCGCCGATAGCGCGGTCAAGCTTGTCGATTGTGTAATACAATTCTTCATTTTTGCACTTCGGTCTGTTATCCACATAAACCTGAGATTTAATTTTTTTCGCCTGCTCTTTACTTGTCAGAGTAAAAATTTTATCCAAAAGCTGCTTGGTTTTTTTCGCCGAAATAAAGTTGGCAGCTTGCACCGCATCGCTTAAAAGTCTCAGTTCGGCAAGCTCAAATTCACGGCTTGCAAGAAAATAACCGCCGCCGGAGCCGTTACACTTAATAATATCATATCCAAAATCAATAAGGTTTGAAACATCGCTGTATATCGACTTTCGTTCTGCGGAAATTCCGTGATTGAGCAAATAAAGCTTTATCTCCTCGGCATGTGCAATGTGATTTTCGTCGGTATTCTCCTGTAAAAACTTCAGTATATAAAGAAGTTTAAGTTTTTGATTGTTTGTCGCCGCCATAAATAGCCTCTCAATATTTTAACTGACTGTTTATATCCTTTAAAACATTCTCGTCGATTTTAAGAACCGCTCTGTCGTATGTATAAATGCCGTTTACTTCATTTTCAACATCGCTTACCTGGGTGTAAACAGTACCGGACAGACCCTTATCTATTATTGGGATAATTTGCTTATCCAACAGTTTTTTATAGGCTTTGGTAAGGCTTTCTTTGGATTTAAACATAAGATAGCCAAAAGCTTTTTTCTCATTCCAGGTATGACCGGGAACTATATTCGAATATCCGCCGAATTCAGTGACGACAAAAGCACGATTTTTTGATTTCCTCAGATGAATCGGGAGAATATATTTATGCATACTGTCAATATCTCCGCCGCCCTGATCATACCAACCGCTTGCATGGTCAATGACACGATGGCTGTCAAGACTTCTGACAAAATCGCAGACTTTCAAGGCATCAAACTGCCCCCATGCTTCATTGAACGGCACCCAGCAGTATATTGACGTCACGCTGTAAAGCTGTTTAATCATTTCTTCAAGCTCTTCATAGTAGTTGCGACGCCATTTTTCATCGCCGCGGCTGAATTTGTTGTATTTGTTATCCTTGAGCTTGTAAATGCCGACATTAGGTAAAACTCCCGCGTAGAAATCTCCTATGTATTCTCCGCCGCTTACCATATCCTGCCAAACAAGCATACCGAGTCTGTCGCAGTGATAATACCAACGCATAGGCTCAACTTTAATATGCTTTCTCAACATATTAAATCCGAGACGCTTCATTTCGGAAATATCAAATATCATAGCCTCATCCGTAGGCGCCGTAAGTCCGCCGTCGCACCAATAGCCTTGATCTAAAAGTCCCTTTTGGAAATACGGTTCATTGTTAAGGAAAAGACGTGTTATTCCCTTATTGTCGCGCCCTATTGAGAATTTTCTCATTCCGAAATAACTTTTAACCGAATCGACTGTTTTGTCGCCGATTGAAACTGTAATAAACAAATCATAGAGTTTGGGATTTTCGGGCGACCAATACTCATACTTTTTAAGCTTGATTTCGTCATGTGGTTTAACTGTTTTCTCGGCTAAAACGCTGTCACCGTCCATTACTTTCGCTTTTATTTTAACACCTTTCATTTCGGCGGATAAGTTTACATCGATTGATATAACATTGTTATCAATATCGGGAACAACATCAAGCTTTTTAATATAGCAACTGTCAACCGCTTCAAGCCAAACTGTCTGCCAAATACCCGATGTAGCAGTATACCAAAATCCGTGCGTCTCATTAACCTGTTTGCCGCGTTGTTGCCAGCCCGAATCAGTGGGGTCAAATACGCAAACCGAAAGTTCATTTTCGCCGTCGTGTAAAAAATCGGTAATGTCAAATGAAAACGCACAATATCCACCGATATGTGAGCCTACAAAGGCATCATTAATATATACCTTACATTCCCAATCGACTGCTCCGAAATGTAAAAGGATATTTTTTCCTTTCAAATTGTCGTTTAATGAAAATTTTTTAAAATACCAAAGTCTTTCGGTGGACTTTAATCCCTTTTTGACCTTTGACAACAAACACTCGGGAGCAAACGGGACCAATATTTTGCCGTCGGTATCAGTCGGTTTTTTCTCGCTGCTGTCTGATATTTTGTAGTCATAAAGTCCGTTGAGATTTTGCCATCCGTCACGCACCAGCTGAGGCCGCGGATATTCCGGTAACGGCATTGTGTCGGAAACCTTGTCGGTAAAAATGCTTCTCATTATTACAACTCCCTTTTATACAATAATTGATAATTATTATATAACAAAATGTCTAATTTGTCTATTGATATAAAAAAAAACATTTGATATAATAACGGAAACTTGCGGATATGGTGAAATTGGCAGACACGCAAGATTTAGGATCTTGTGCCGAAAAGCGTGCAGGTTCAAGTCCTGTTATCCGCACCACGGCGCCGCTTTCGAAAGCGGCAACAAAAAACGCTGAAAAGCCTTCGGTTTTCGTTGATAAGGCAGTAAATCAAATTATCACCGCAACTGAATCGGCAATGGGAGAAGAACCGAGTTGCAAAGCCACGGGCTGACAATGAAAAGTTAAAAGAACTTAGCTGTCAGGCGTAGCAACGGCAAGGACAATCACCGAGATCAGTCCACTACGGACTTTTCTCGGTGATTTTCTTATATCCGCACATTCGACTGCCGCTGTCAGCCGCGCTATAATGATTATAGAAAAATCAAAGGAGGTTCAGCTGATGAAGCAGAAGTATTACCTTGCGCTTACAACTGCAGAATGGCGACTAATGATTGAGTCCCTAAACAATCTTCGTAATCAGCTTATTTCGGAGGGTAAATACACGGATGCCGTGGACGAGGTGCTTATCAAGGTGGCAAATGCCAAAACCAAGAAATTCAAGATTCTTACAGAGCGGAGGGCTTGATTATGGAAAAATACATTACAGATGAACGCACGGGACTGAAGTATGAACTGGTCGGTGACTATTACCTGATTGCCGGGGACGATGAGCCGGAACAAGAGCCAATCGGGATATGGGGACAGCGGCATCTTCGCTATTTGAAAAATCACCGCAAGGTGCTTTACATCAATTTGTTGACAAGCGGCAAATTAAACAACTACCTTGCTAACATTGACCGACAGGCAGAGGAAATGTTTGAACTGTTGGTAAAGCAGATGGCTGAGTCAGGGGGCGTTACCGAGCAGTTGAAAGCCACCAACCAAATGGCTTGGATCGCCAGAATGAACAGCATACGAAATCGAGCTATTGAGATCGTAATCCGTGAAATTATTTTTATATAAGAATAGAGGGTATGCAGTATTGAGCCGCATACCCTCTAAAATTATTTGTTAATGTTAAAATCCAACAGGGCTACTACCTGTAAATAGGCATCCTCTTGCGATATTTTCTTCGATGAAACATCGTTCCTTAATGCATTAAATGCTTCTACTTTTTCTTTTGGCGCAATTACTGTGAAAACCGGATGGAAATGAGCGTATAAATCCCTTTCTTCATTTAATAATTCTCTTGCAATTTTGCTTGATGAAGGATCCGGCATATCTTCATACAAGGCTATTCTTGAACATAAAGATATATACCTGATTGCATCGGCATATGTATTTATTTTTAACTCTAAAACCACGCGCTCTTTTTCTCTTTTGTTACGCCAAATCTCTATCAAAAAAGAAATGCCTACACCCAAAAGCGCCCCGACCGCACCAATGATCGCCCCTACTATTGTTTCGCACATAATTATTTACCCATACAGTATTGTTAGTTTATCAAATATTAGCAAGTAATTCTTCCATTTTCTTGTTATATAGCTCATCGGGAATTTTCCCTTTAAGCATTTCCAGTTTTTTTAATCGTGTTTCAAAATCAGAGGTGGTATCGGCAACCTGTGGAGAAATCTCACCTACACCATTACCCATCATATTTCCAGTTGCATTTGCCATATTCATACCAGCAAAAGCCATAAAAGCTCCTGCATTTTCATTAGATGCAGCTGCTCGCAAAGCGTCTGCCTGCGCCTGAGCAAAATTCGCCGCGGCCATCTGAGAATTTGTAAACACCTTTGTTTCTTGAAGCTTTGTAAGAATTTTTTGTTCATCATCCGGAACAGAAATAGATTCAAATGCTATAGAGAATATTTTTAAACCTCGCATATCAATCCATTTCTTTTCTAATAACTTGTTCATCTCATCGACTAATTCGATGGTTTCACCCAATAGTTCGCTTGGACGAACGCCACGTGAAGAAATTGGAGCAAATGCAGCCTGTAAATAAGTAACAAACTCTGCGCGCAACTGGTCAAGAAGCTGATTGGAAGTAAAGTAATCCTGTATGTTTGCGGCAATTCTTGTGTAAAACACTATTGGATTATCAATAGTATAAGAAAATCGCCCTCTACAACGAACGTGCAAATCAATATCAGCACCAATGCTTTTGTCCACAAATCTGAACGGTATTGGTGTATACGTACCAAAAAGATTATTTTCTATCGGCTTGATATTTATAAAGTAAACACGTTGATCTTTTCCGGTGCTACCGCCAAAGGTAAAACGCTTACCAATTTGTTTAAAAGTATCTTTCAATGATTGTCCGAAATTACCTACAAATATAGAAGGTTCAGTTGAAGTGTCATAGATAAATCTACCTGGTTCGCAAGTTAATTCAACTATCTTTCCATCTTCAACAATTAAGGCACACTGCCCTTCGTTTACCGCAATCACACTACCATTGCTTATAATGTTTGATTCGCCTCTGAAATTGGTTCCTCGTTGCGTTTGTTGTTTCTGACCTTTGCACATTAAAACATTTTGAGCTAAGCTATCACAATAAAAATATTCTTTCCATTGATCTCCAAGAGAACCGCCTACAGAATTAACGAGAGCTTTTATGAGTCCCATACAAATCGCTCCTTATCCAACGGTAGGCCTTCCGCAATAATCACATTTTGCCGCATTCCCAGCGGTCGTAATTACAAAAGCACCGCACCCTTGACACTGAATTACTTTGATTTGAGCCGATATATTCTCCTTGTCCTCTTCCGGAATATTGGCTGGAAAAGAAATTCGAGAACGAGCTAAAGAGGTCACGGCTTCAGTTATCTGTCGAATCCATTCGTTTTTCTGGCTTCTTGTTACAACAAAGGAAAGTTCCTCACCATACTTTGTATAAAATGTGATATTAAAAGAAATCAAATTTGTTGTTGTTTTTATGTTGACGGTATTGCCTTGCGTTTGAATATCAGAAAGTTGATATTCATCAAATTTAGAACCAAAGTTAAAACCATGTGCTTGGAAAACGATTCTTTGATCTGTCAAAAACAGTTTCCCGCCTTTGCTTCCAAAAGTTTCCCATTTGTTGGCCGAGCCAGACATCAATAGCTTTTCATTTTGTCTGAGTGTTAATTCCTTAAATCCCATAATTGCCCTCCATTAATGTTAAATACTAAAATATATAATCTTGTTTGACACACAATGGTTGCTTAATAATTGTCGCACATTGTGTATATACCGATTATGCTTGGCGCTGGTAATGATAGATATATTGCCTTCTGTCTTGTTTGGTTTTTATACTCGAGAATGATATATAGGATGGTGCATTTATCCTAATTCGTTTTCGATAGCTTATTCATCGAAATGATGCAAACCATCATAGGTTAAATCAAATCCAACTGCTTGCATACCTATATATCGAACATTGTCTATAAGCCCCTCTTTTTTAAGTTTGTCAATAATTGCTCTGTCATCATAACTGATAGGCAAAAAATTAACTGAACCAAAGTCGCTTTTTTGTTTGATTGCTTTAGCAAGAAAAGCTTCAAATTCTTTCATGTAACATCTCTCCTCAGAATTTTAGCAACATAATTCTCATTATGTTGTACGTAGAGCAATAAAAAATCCTGCCACAAAGATGACAGGTTAAAAAAGAGTATAGCAAAGTAAGCCTTCTCAAAATTGTCGAAAAAGATAAGGAGAAAAGGCTTTATTGTCATGTTCACTTTCCGACAATTATGAGTTTTCCGTACTTTCCTTGGTTAAAGTGCTTTACAAACCGTCCTCGTTATGCTATAATATAATATGTAGATTGGGTTTTCTATATCCGTCAAGGAAATTCAATACAACATAATGAGAATTATGTTTCTGCCGCCGATTTCGGTGGCTTTTTTCATATAATCAACCGCATATCTTCCATACGCTGACGGTGTTCCGTTCCAGTGGAGATGATATAAATTCGTGTGGTGTTTATGCTTGAGTGACCGAGAATATCGGCAAGCTTGGCAATATCCTTTTCAATTCCGTAAAACACACGGGCGAACAGGTGGCGCAGGTTATGCGGAAACACCTTTTGCGGGTTTACATTTGCTTCTTCGCATAACGCTTTCATTTCCCGCCAAATGTTTGTGCGGCTTATCGGCTTGCCCGTCCGTGTCACAAAAATCATACCGTTTTTAATGTTTTGCTCTGCTGCGTAGCGGAGCAATTTTTGTTTTAATTCCTTTACGATAAACACCGACCGTGTTTTTGCTTTGCAGTTTACAACTGCTTCACCTTGCTTTATCGCCTCCACCGTTATATATTGCAACTCACTGACGCGAATACCCGTTCCGCAAATCGTTTGCAAAATAAGATTGAGTCTTTCATTGTGCTTGCGTTCGGCAGTTTTACAAAGCCGTGCATATTCCGCTTTTGTCAGTTCTTTTTCTTCAGGGCAAAAGACTTGCTGTTGCAGTTTCAGTGATTTCACCTTTAAATCGTGCCAGCCTAAAAATGAAAATAAACTGTTGATGCTTGCAAGCATTGAATTTACGCTCCGCACAGCGTAATTTTCTTGTAAATGCTTTTTGTATGCGATTACGATTTCTTTTGTAATGGCACTGTTTTGTGTATACTTCGCAAACGCTTTTACATCACGGATATATTTTTCAACCGTTATTTTGCTCCTTTCCTCTAAGATTAGATGTTCCTTAAATTCGGCAATCGTTTTTGCTGTAATAATTCGTTCTTTCATCTCAATTTACCTCCGAGTATTTTTCT
>DJOQ01000042.1 GCA_002437245.1 Ruminococcaceae bacterium UBA6434 | reverse complement strand
AAACAAGAAAAATATGATGTATATACCGAAAATGATTATCCTATTTTGAATTACTTTGGATGGTTGAATAACGGAAATGCAGTTTCAATTTCTCAATGTGACAATGTAGGTGGTATAACGATAAGTGTTGCAAAGAGTTAGCGTTGTCTTTGTAACCGTCGTTTCCGTCTGAACGATGTTTCCGTGACCGTCATCCGTTTCCGAGTAGCTTTCACCGCGGGAGGATACGGAGTTCATCTCCCAAAAGATGTCCGAGACAATCTGTTTCTTAGGCAGAAAACAATAAGGCTCTGACTTTTTGAGTCAGAGCCTTATTGCTCGCCTTTGCAAATGCCTTTTTCAGTGTTTTGAAATTATCGCCTTACTGTGCCTGTGGCATTATTTAAAGCACCTGTCGAAAACTGTGTCCGACAGCGCAAATAAACAAATTCGGCGATTCATAGTACCGTAAATACTCTTAAAATGCGGCGGCCTTTTTGCGTAAAATACTGCAGTTACGGACAAACGGCAGTATTTTTTTGTAGGAACGCACAAAAATTTAACAATAATATCGTCGCTAATACATATTGTATGTCTAAATACGACAAATTGATTGTGAAAAAAATATTAAACTTGCAAGAACTTCGCGAAAAGTGTATAATATCATTGTATTATATTGAGGGATTTTGCGCTTTTATTTATCATTTTTTCGGTGTAAATTATTCATTCAGTGTAAAAAATCATTGTGTATGTATGTAAGGTAATTCAAGGAGGAAAATTTTGGGCGGAGATTTACACTGCCACACCAAGCTTTCCGACGGTTCACTCGGAATTGAGGACTTGGTTCTTTTGGCAAAGAAAAAAGGCATTGAGACAATAGCCATAACAGATCATGATTGTCTCGCAGGTACTGTAAGAGGGAAAATTATAGGCGACAGATACGGGGTTAATGTTATCCCCGGAGTTGAGCTGTCATCACGTGATGAAAAAACGGGAAAAAGTGTAGATATACTTTGCTATCTCAGCGACGCCCCTGACAGGCTTCAGGGCCTTTGCCACAGAAATTCGCTTGCGCGCAAAAAGGCGGCTCACTTTATGATGCTGCAGGTTGCAAAGCGTTATCCGGTTTCGGCTGAATTTATAATTAAATGCGCCACCGGCTCAACAAACATTTTTATTCCGCACATAATGCAGGCTCTTATGGAGAGCGGTTATACGAACACCGTTTTCGGTGATCTTTATAACCGGCTGTTTAACAAAGAGACCGACGGCAACATTTTGGTAACTCCGAAATATCCCGATATTGAGGAAGTCGTCGGTGCGGTTCACGACGCAGGCGGTATAGCTGTGCTTGCCCACCCGTATCTCTATGGAAATATCGACTCGATTCCGCGTCTTATAGAATGCGGAATTGACGGAATAGAGGTATGGCACCCGTCGGCAACCGAAGAACAGCGTGCCGAGCTTAAAAAGCTCGCTACCAAAAACAAGCTTTTAATGACAGGCGGAACAGATTTCTGCGGACTTTACAACAGGTATCCGGTTTCGGTGGGCGACATTGACGTTCCCGATGATGCCGTTACAAAACTTCTCGGGTACAAGGCAAAAATCAGAAGAATGCAGAAAAAGGCTCAAAAAGCCGCTGAGGAAGCCGCAAAGTCAAATTAACCTAAGAAAGGCGGCCTAAAAGGCAGGGTTTATTATGGACGACAGCGATGTAAAAATCTTTAAAAAAGAAAAAAGAGACGACAAGTTTGACGAGGTCGGGCTTATTTCCAAAATGAACGAGGAGAGAAGCAACGGCAACATTGACAAATCAAAGCGTCTCGGAGTATATCTCGCCTCGATTTTTCTCGACAAGGACGTTTTGCTTCATAAGCTTCGTCCGATTATAGGCGATAAAGAATATACCCAAGGCGAAATTTTCCAAATAAAAATACTTATGTTTTTCGCCGCCGAGTACCAAATAAACTCGCTCTTGCCGAATAACATTCTCCGCAACACAGCCATAAACGCTCTGTATGACGATATACATGACCAGGCAGGAGAATTCTACAAAGAGTTTTCCGACGGCGCAGAGTACAGTTTTTATTACCTTGCCATCAGAAAAAACAGCGACATACCTCATAACATAGGCAGATGTTTTTCTATGCTGTGCGGCAAGGGAAAAGGAAACGAAGAATATTCGTCCCTCGGAGCCGAGCTTTGGAAAGGTGTGCTCGAAGAGGTTGGAGATATAATTCGCGGATATGAATTTGTCGGTATGAAAAAGTAATTTTAATATTCGGATCGTGGCTGTAAAAACCAAACTTTTTACAGCCTTTTTTATGGCTAAGCTTTGTTATTATACGGAAACACCGCCCCGTTTTACCGGGGCGGTGTTTCCTATGCAATAAATTAAAATGAAAAGGGCTGATTTACCCCTTTTGTCTCGGCGGAAAAAGAGGGCGGAGCCGCCGAGACAGCTGCAAGGGGATGAGGAAAATGTACGAAAAAGCCGTTTGTTACATAAGCAGTAAAAATCGCGACTTTTCGTATGGCAGAAATAGGCTGCGTTTCTCCCAATCGGTACGAAGACCAAACGCCTGCCTCATACAAACAAAAAAGGCGCTGTGACTTACATCACAACGCCTTCGCTGTTTATGATTAAATTTTATACCGAAAATTACATTTCGTCAAGGTAAAAAGCGGTGCAGAAGCACATTTCGTTAAATTTTACTCAACTAAATCGTTTTCGGGACGCTCCGTTCGTCGCATTTTACAATTGATTTACTGTTTTGCTCCGTTATCAAACATTTCAAGAGCCTTAACACTGACGGCATAGCAGCCTGCCAAACCCTCGGCGTTCATATTATCATATGTATCGCGGCGGGTATGATAGTAATCTTCCAGCTTGTGATTAAGTCCCGTAACGCCTGTTGCTCTGAAGCCTGCCTGTGCAAATGCGGCAGAATCCGTAGCACCGCCGAGCGGAGGAACCCAGCCCTTTTTGCACGGAATATTCAATTCTTTTGCGGCTTCCATAAAGAGGTCGGAAACATCTTTATCGGCCTTTACGGTACCGTTAAGGTCACGGTAATTTGTCATAAGATATTTCGGGTCATGAATTGTATCGTATGAGAAAATAAATGTGGGAACGTCGTCGAACTCGCCCTTGTGAGCCTCGCACCAAGCTTTTGCTCCGCGAAGGCCTGCTTCTTCGGAGCCGGAGAGGATAACGCCTACCTCGGTGTTTTCAAATTCAATGCCGTTGTCTTTGAGAGCTTTGAGAATTGCAATGCCCATATAGCAGCCCGAAAGGTTGTCGTTGGCACCGTCAACAATGCGGTTTTTATTCCACATCCAATAAAGACCTACAAGGAACGGAACAAAGAGAAGGCCCCAAAGAGCCATTTTGAAAAGATACGACGAAGTATCTATAACGCCGAAAGAAACGCCGTATTTTGCCATATACATAATGGAAATAACTATGTAATAAACAGCGCCTATGCCGCAGATTATGGCGTGGCCCTCAAAGCCGACGCCGCCGAGCGCATAGTTTACGGGCCACTCCCAAGCCGCGTCGGGATGTCCGTTAAAGAATATGCGGCGCTTAACTTCGCCGGTACACTTTTTAACGGCGGTAACATTGTGCCCCGTAAACTCGGGGAAGAAACGGTCAACGCATTTTTTGTAAAGGCCGAACTGTAAAAATACTATTGTAAGACCTGCAACAATGAGAATAAGCGAAATAATCGGTGCTACAAAGTAAAGCGCAATTGCCAAAAGGACGAAGGTGATCGTAAAGTATATCCAGCCGAAGAATGAGCCGGGGTTTTCTTTAAACGATTCAACGTCGGCACGTTCGCAGCCGCAGTCCTCTTTAAGAACTTTTGCCATATACTCGCAAGCCTCTTTCTCTCCCTTAGTGCCGGGGCTGCGCGTATCCATATCCTTACAGATATGAGTAATTTCATCAATCATATACTGTGCGGCTTCGTCTTTTTTGTCGATAAGCGGTTTTAAATCCATATAAATTCTCCTTCTCAAAAGTATACCTAATATTTTATTATAGAAGCTATGCAAAGTCAATAAAAAATTAAAATCGGGACTCGCTTTTATATCAGTGTTAACTACGATTGTAAGCTGTCGAGCCAAAACCTGCATAAGAACGCCTTTTCGGCGACAATCCCCTGCCGTCTTCAGTACAATACAATGCCGCAAAACGGTAATTTATGCATTTTACACCTCGACTTATACCTTAAAATGTTGTATGATAACAGATATATCACGATGAGAGTATTTTTGACACAAGTAAGCGAAGCGAAAGGAAAATTAAAATGTCTTTTATAGCAGGAACGGGTAAAACAAACATAGATATTCTCTATGCGGGACTTAAAAGACTGCCGAAGATGGGCGAAGAGCTTTATTCCGACGGTTTCAAGCTGTGTCTCGGCGGAGGAGTCCCCGGCACTATGGTAAATCTCGGCAGACTGAATCTCCCCGTTAAAACCGCCACCTGGCTCGGTCTTGATATGTTTTCGGACTTTGCAGCCAACGAGTATCGCGATAACCGTGTTGAAATAACAAATCTGTACGAAGGCGGCGTGCTGCCTCTTAATATTACGTCCGCAATGATAACTCCCGAGGACCGCACATTTGTAACCTACGGCCCCGACGCCGAAGAAAACGACGACACCGCGGAAAAAATTTACCGAATGTCAAAGGGCGCCAAAATAGTTGAGGTTCAAAACGGATACCATGACGTATACAGGAAATTAAAAGACGAGGGCGCGCTTTTGGTTTTGGACACGGGCTATACCGACGACATGAGCTTTTCGCTTTACCGTGACCTTATAGAGCTTTGCGACTACTACGTCCCCAATCAAAAGGAAGCTATGAAAATAACCGAAACCGCATCGCCAGAAGAAGCGCTTTCTGTGCTGTCAAAACACTTTAAAAATCCCGTAGTCAAGCTTGATAAGGACGGCTGTATGGGCATGGAGGACGGCAAAGCTTTTACCGTTCCCGTCATTGACGAATATGTGCGCGTTGACTCCACCGGTGCCGGAGACGCATTTCTTGCCGGATTTATGTACGGTCTTTTCAACGACTATCGGTTCAGGGACTGCATACTGCTCGGAAATATAACCGGCGGCAAATGCGTAACGGGCGTAGGCTGTCTCACCGAGTATCTCACAGAGGAAGAACTGCTCAAAAAATTCCGCGAATACAAAATCAAATTTTTCGGATAAGGAACAAATAATGGAAAATAATATAAATAATTTAAGTCCCCTGACTCTCGCATTTCTCGGCGACGCCGTTTACGGACTGCTTGCAAGAAAACGTCTTGTGCTCGAAGCAAACCGCCCTGCCGACAAATTACATAAGCTTTCGGTAAAAACGGTCAACGCCGCGGCTCAGGCAAAAGCGGCAAAGCTTATAATGCCGCATTTGACCGAGGACGAATTATCGGTTTTAAAGCGCGGCAGAAACGCTCACACAAATCACACGCCGAAAAATCAATCGGAGGGTGATTACCACTACGCAACCGGGCTCGAGAGCTTATTCGGATGGCTGTTTTTAAAAGGCGACGAAGAACGCCTCGACGAGCTGTTCCGTATGATATGCGAAGGCGGCGAAGAAAACGCAGACGGGGAAAATAACTTATAAAACCGCAAGAGAATTTACGGTCAGCATATTTTATTTCTTGGCGGGCGGCATATTATATGCCGTTTCCGTAAACACTTTTCTTGCACCCAACGGTATAATAAACGGAGGCTTTACGGGAATAGCCACCATTCTCAACAGGCTTTTTTCGTTACCCATCGGCACGGCTGTGTTTATTATGAATATACCGCTTTTCTTTTTGGCATATAAAAAGCTCGGCAAAAGCTTTATAACCAAAACTTTTGCCGCCACATTTATCGTATCGTTTACAATAGATTACACCTCCGCCTTTTTACCCGTATATTCGGGTGACCGATTGCTCTCGTCGCTCTTCGGCGCGGTAACCGGAGGCGCCGGTCTGGCGCTTGTCTTTCTTCGCAACGCAACCACGGGCGGAGTTGACACGGCGGCAAAGCTTATCAAACTGAAACATCCGCACCTGTCTATGGGGCGGATTATTTTATTTTTTGACATTTTAGTGGTCGGTTCGTCGTTTTTCGTGTATAAAAGCGTCGAAAACCTGCTTTATTCAATAATCGTGATATATTTAAGTTCAAAAACCATTGACTATATTCTCTACGGTGCGGGCGACGGAAAGCTGATATTTATAGTGACCGAACACGGCAAAGAGATAAAAGAAAGAATAACGAATGAATTTCACCGCGGAGTCAGCATATTAAATGCGCGCGGAGGATACACGGATAAAGAAAAGAGCGTTTTAATAACCGCCGTAAAAATACAGGAGGCGGCTTTTCTTACGGCAGCCGTCAAAGAAACCGACCCAAAGGCTTTTTCTGTGGTTATAGGCGCCAACGAAATAATCGGAGAGGGCTTCAGGGGTTAATTTCACTTTGCGCGGCGCCGCGTTCAGTCATTTAAAAGCTCGGTGAATTTTTCGGTAAACACCCTTGCCAGCGTAGCGTGTCCACGCTTTGTGGGGTGAATGTCGAGCTTTTCCTCCGTGCCGTAAAAATTTTCGGCGTCCTCATTCATTTCCGCAGCAACGTCAAAAACAAAAACCCTGCTTTTTGTTTTGCAAACGGTCTCTATCGAGTCGTTAAGACGGGTAACATATCTGTTTACCGTTTTACCCACGTTTATATAAGAAAAACTCAGCGTCTGTTTTAAAAACGGGTTGTAAACCGTTTGCACTATGATATAAGCCTCCGGGTTTATATTTTTTATCCCGTCAATTATGCAGGAAAGATTTTTTTCGTATTCTTCATATATATTCGTCACTTCCTCGGGAAAGAAACCTTCGCCGTGCAGCAGGGCATTTTTAAGTGCGTCTATCATAATGTCTTTGCGGTGAAAAAAATCGTTTCCGCCTACGGATATTACAACTATATCCGCATTTTTTATGTCTGCCGCAACCTTTTCATCGGATAAAGCCGACAGCACCTCGCCACTGTCATAACCGCTGACGGCATCATTGTTTAACACCGCTCCGATATTGTCGGAAAACAGCTTTAAATAATTGTCATCCTGCGAATCCAGCCCGTAGCCGGCGGCTATCGAATCGCCTATTGCCGTTACGACACGTTCGCCGCGCGGCGGAAATGACGAGATTTTTCCGCCGACGCTCTCGTTTTTTTCGCACGCCGAAAAAACAATAAGTACAATTAAAATTACAGTCGACATTTTAAATAACCTTTTCATATGAGCACCCCGACACGTTTTACTGCGTTTAGTATTTTGCGTCGTCCGCGCCTTGATATGCAAAAAAATCGGTACGGCAAAAGTTACCGTACCGATTTTTTTAATTCATTTTTATTTTAATTTTTTACGCTTTCCGCGGCCTTATTCTCCCTTGCATATGTATTGAAAAGGTCGTTTACGTTGTGCTTGCCCGTGTGGTGATACGGCCTGATTTTCAAAATTATCCAACCCACAACGGCGCCTACCGTATTGCATACGGTATCCTCCATAGTATCAATAAGAGCATAGCGCATGGGGTCTCTCGCAGGGATTATATTAGGCAAGCCTATGCCGTGCTCTTCTGCCGCCTTTTCGGCAAGGGCAAACGACCAATGCTGCGCGTCGCCTATTTGCGGAGCTACCTGGTCAAACGTAAATTCGAACAGCTCCCAGGCAGTACCTGCAAAAAACGATATACCGAACGCACCGAGAATAATAATCGGCAAATCCACTTTAACCTTGTCGCGCTTTTGCATACAGACGAGAATTTCATATCCGACAAACGTACAAAGAACACCGCCGACGCTGTGCATTACAACATCATATGCCGGAAAGCTGTAGTAAAGGTCCATATATGCGCCGCCGAACGAGCCCATAAACAGCCCTGCCGCCAAAAAGTCCTGAATATATGAGGGAACATAGTGCATCCACCGTTTTTCCGAAAAAAGCATAAATATTTCCCACAGGAACATAAGGAGTAAATTGGCGGCTGTCTGCAAGCTCTGCTGAACGTCTTTTCTCACGAAAATCGAATCGATAAGCGCCGCAACCATAACGGCTCTGAGAACCCACCAATATATTATCTCCCATTTTTTTGCTTTGTTTTCGCCGTGCAATATACGGTTTATATAAGCCTTCGTATTTACTCCTCCAAATCTTTTTCAACACATTTTAAAATTATGTTAAGTCTTTTCTTATAGGATAACACATTTGACAAGATTGTAAAGAGAAAAATTATTAAGATTAGATTAAAGTTTGATTTAACATACAAATATTTACGGCTTATCTGCGGCAAAAAACATTATTCGCTGATTACCATACCCTCTTTTACGCGTTTCTCGGCAAGTTCTTTTGTCACACACTCTTTTTTGTCGCCTGTGAGGTCATAGAAGAACATCGGTATCATACAAAGGAGAAGAGATATGCCTGGAACTATCGAAATGAGTGAGAACATACCATATCTTATGCCATGCGACATAGTGAGCGGATTTACGGTATAAGAGGTTCCGATTTTGTTAAGGTCAAGCTCGGTCAGAATATACATAAGCACTATAACGCTTGTGGAAACCGCGTTGCCGAGTTTATTTACAAATGACTGGCAGGCATTTCCGAGTCCGTTTTGCCTGCGCCCCGTTGTCAGCTCCATATAGTCGAGACAGTCGCCGACCATTGCTGAGGATACGCAGTTTATAACGCCGCACGGAACACAAGAAAGCATAACAAACGGTATGCACGCCCAGAAGTGATTGTATCCGATAAAGAAGGTAACAAAGCTCGAAACAAATCCGAGTATGCAGGAAACGACTATAAGTTTTTTATAGGAAACCTTTTTGATAAGTTTCGGGACTATAAGCATAGCGCCGAACATACCGACAGCCGTGGCTACGGCAAACACCGTGTTTACAAGCGATATACTCGACTGAAGCGCCTGCTCCGTCTCTTCGGGTGACAGACCGGTAAGGTCTTTTCCGATATAGAACGAATATCTTGCAACGTGTATAGCCGCCGCCTGATACATATATCTGCCGGACGCCAATATGCCCATTATAACAACAAGCATAAGCGGTTTACATTTAAATATAAGCTTTAAAGAGGAAGGCTCGCCCTTTCGGCGCTTCGGCGGCTTGGGTATTTTTACACGCTCTTTTACTCTGAAATAGGTCATTACGAAAAGCAAATTGCCTATTATCGACGCTACCAGAGCAATTGTCATATACTTTGTCTTTTCAAGTGCGAGACCGGAAAGTCCGGTAAGCGACGGAAGAACAAATCCGAGTATCATAAATATAGCCATAGGCACGGCGGAGCCTATACCGTTGGTTGTTCTTGCAATAGACAGTATGCTGCCGCGCTCCGAGGGGTTCGGCGTCATCGCGTTCGGGAGACTCCAGAACGGAACGTCCGACATGGTGTATATCATCCCCCACAAAACATATGTAACGGACGCATATATCATTTTTGCGGTCATTGAAATATCCGGAGCGTAAAACAGCGACAGCGTAAGCAAAGCTATCGGAATCGGTGTTGCGATAATATAAGTCAGCATTTTGCCGTGTTTCGGCTCGTGAGCGTCCATTATCATACCCATAAGAGGGTCGTTGATTGCGTCCCATATTCTCGCTAAAAGCATAAGAAGCAATACAAATATAGGAGTAACGCGAAGTACATTTAAGTAAAAATCGGATATATACGACGACATTATCGCATATATCATACCCTGCCCGAGCGCAGAAACGGAATATGTTATAAATTCTTTTTTAGGGACGTATTTCCTGTTAGGATCATCAAGTATTTTATTTTCCATCGTCTTCCTCCCAAACATAAATTTATCTAATTTTAACATAAAAATATAAAGAGTACCACAAATTTGCGTTAAATTTACGTAAAAAACGAGGTACTCTTATTTGTTAATTATAACGAATTATGATGTGTAAAGGCTTGTAGATTTACACATATTCGCTGCTATCGGGACAAAAAATATACCGAAGAAAAGGCTGAACACTCAAAGAATGCAAAGTCTTTACTTCGGCTTTTGTGTTTCTGAAAGAATACAAGGTAAAGTGTGGGCTCGCTCACCTAACGGCGTGATACGCCGTCGTTTGCTCAAAGCTTTATCTTAAAGGCTGCACAGTACATACTATGCCGTACAGATGATGTAATGTGCAATCTTTGCGCCGTTAAGATGTCGCAACGGCGTTTGCGTAAACCTTATCAAGGAATTCGTCCGTATAGTGCTTATCCATAAACTGCTCAAAACGGTTCTGCGGCGGTACGCCCTTGTCGCGGGCATTTCTTCTGGACACGGCTTCACAGGACAAAATGATGTCGATAAGCATCAGTATAAACATTATCCAGAAAAGCACCTTGCCTATTTTAAGCGGTATTTTATGTATCAGCTTTATAAACAAGGGATATATGAGTTTAACCCATACAAGACCCATAAGCCCCCAGAATACCGAATAAAGAGCACAAACTCTGCCGTTGATATTGAGCGGCATTTTGCTGTAATCCCAAGAGACGTGACCGAACACAAGTTCTTCGCCGAGAGAGCAGATATATTCGGCGACGGTGCCCCAAATATACGACTTAATAAATACCTTCCACCAAGCTTTTTTCGTGTCTTTAAACAGTAGATAGCTTAAAAGCACTCCACCGAGACCGTAAGCCAAGCCGAAAGGACCGTATATAAGCGACTGACGGCTCTCCCAGTATCCGTGTTTGAGATAGCAGAATACCATCTCCACGCAGTAGCCTATAACATTGCAGATCATAAAGATATAGAAAACTTCATAACCGCTGAGATGATTATCATCATCTATTTCAAAGAAATTCTTTTTTAATTTTTGATTTGTGTTTTTGATTTTTTCCTTGTCAAGCCTCTTTTTCTCCATAAGTCTTCCCCTTTATAGACATTTGTTGATAAATATAATACAGTCTATTTGTGAACGTAATATGAATAAAAACGTACTTTTTAGGCAAATAAATAACAAATTCGTCGTTTTATGTCAAAAAACAACCGATGACGTGTATTGTGTCATTAAAACAAAAGACTCCGATAGGAGCTATAGTGCCTATCGGAGCTTTTACGTTCAATTTGCCGAAAAGATATGTAAAGCTAATCACATTAACAGCTTGCAGACGGTATCGGGAGCATAACCATTGCGTGGAATTCCCTGTTTTTATCGTCATAAAACCACGAATAACTGCCGCCGTATTTTTCGGCTGTCTTTTTAATGCTTTTTACACCGTATCCGTGTGACTTAGCGTCGGCTTTTGCGCTCACAAGGACCTCATTTTCATATTTCGGTTCTGTCAAGGCGGTGTTTATAACGCTGATAACGCAATTTTTGCCGTCTAAAGTATACAGAGAAAATTCTATTTTTCCGTCTTTAGCCTGTTTTGCCGCCTCAAAGGCATTGTCGAGCAAATTACCCACCATTGAGGAAATGTCACTGTCCTGCACAAACGACAGGTTTGAAGTCAGAGCCTTGGCATTAAAGTTGAGGTCGTTTTTACTGCAAAGAGCTGTATATTTTCCGATTATAATATCAAGCATTTTGTTGCCTGTAAGCTGCGATACGGCATAATATTTCCCGATATTACTGCACAACTCACCTATATAAGCCGTAACTTCGTCGTTATCGGCTATACTCTCTATTACGCCGAGATGATTTTTTATATCGTGCACCAAAATATGCATATTCTCATTTTGCTTGTCAAGTACGGCGTAATAATCCCTGTTTATATCTTCGCGCTGACGCTCCATGTTGGCTTTCATTATTTTTTCCGATTTACGCTGCATGTTTTCGTATACCGAAAACACCATTACATCCGATACAAAAAGCAAAACGCTGCCGCCTATGCAGGCATATGCGAGTGAGCCGCTGATATTCACAAGCAACGACATCCTTGCTATAAGAACTATAATATAAACGCTCGAAAAGGGCGAAATCAACAAGTACCATGAATGCCCGTGATCTATATGCTGTTTTTCACGCGACGCGAGATTTGAAACCGCAAGGCAGAAGATAAGATACAATGTTTTCGCAATTACCGCCGCCATAGCGTACAATACGTCGTTTGACCTGTAATCGGCTATGTTTATGCCGAATATTCCCGAAATCAGCAGTATGCCTATAAATTCCGTCGCCGTAAGCACTCCTGTGAGCAAGGCGCTGTGAAAGACCGCCGTTCTGAGATTTGTTTTAAATCCGACCTTTATTATTGCGTACTTAACAATGAGGCCGCAAACTATATTCAGCGCCACATTGTTGCCTGTAAGCTTATTTACCGAATAATAAGCGGCAAAGCAGGCTATGCCCATAAACAGCGTTGATATTACCCGACGTCTTATGCCGAATACGCGGTAACAATATAAAAGAAGAGAACTGAGTTCTATCAGAAAAACATATACGGTTGTGACTTCACCGAGCATAGTTCATCGCCTGCTTTCAAAATAGCTCATAAGTATACGCTTTGTCTCTGCCTGACGTTTTGGGGCAACCGACACGGTATAATGATTTTTACCGCCCTCAAGCTCTATTTCCGTTCTTGAGAATTTCACAATTTTATTCATATTTATAATAAAACTGTTATGCGGCATCATAAAAAACGGTTCCGACAGCTCCTCGCGCCATTCCGAAAGTTTTTTCTTGGTACGGAAAATTTCGGTGTCGGTATATACTTTTGTTCTGCGCCTGTCCGTCTCTATCATAATCAGGTCGTTCAGCAGTATCTTTTTATAGTCCATATCGCCGTCGCGCAGATAAAAGCTGACGGTAGTATCGTTTAAAGTATCTATGGCGCGGTCTAAACCGGCGTAAAGTCTTTCGCTGTTTATCGGCTTTTCAAGAAACCGCAGCACCTTTAAATCCAGCGCGTCGTCAAGATATTTGGAAAATGCCGTGACTACTATAAAAACGATACTCGGATTGTTTTGCCGCATCGCTTTGCCAACGTCAAGCCCGCTGACAGATCCTATTTCGATATCGAGAAATGCAATATCGAATTTCACCTGAGATTCTGCCGCCGCTCTTCCGTCGGTAAACACATATGTTTTGTGCGGAATTTCTCTGCGTGTAAAATAACAATCGACGTGCTTTTTGATTTCATCCGCATAAACCTGCTCGTCGTCACAAATTGCAATATTCATTAAAATCCCCCTCAAAGTAAAATAACTTGCGGTGTTTTGCCTGCACCGTTTTTGTATTATATTACAAAACTCGTCTGATTTCAATCTTTGAGGAGTTCGACAATGTTATAGATAAGCTTTTGCCTGTCTCTTGAGCAGAGTTTTAAAGAATCTTCGATATTGCCGACGGGATCTTCCCTTATATGTCCGAGCAAGAAAAAATCGGGTGTTTTACCCAAAGCAACGCTGAGTTCCGTAAAAACCTCCAGGCTCGGAACGGTATATCCGTTTTCGATGTTAGACAAATAGTTGTTACTTATACCCACAGTTTTTGCAAGCTCTTTTTGACTTATTTTTTCCTTTCTGCGATAAGTGCCAATCATTTTGCCCGCAGTTTTGTAGTCAATTTTCATTGTTTAGCCCCACCTTTTTAGTGTAAATTCCCCTTTTACTTTAATTTTAAGCATTTTAGTTTCAGCGATTTAACACTTTAGCAATTTGCATTGACTTGTGTTATTATAGCACATATAATCGTGTATGGAAAGAGGACAAAACCTCAATTCAAAAAAAACAAAGGGAGGAATCGTCAAATGAAAAAGGCGGAAAAAACCATGAGGAGCTTCGCAAAGACCCTCATCACGGCATCGGTTAAAGGCAGCGCCAATTCTGCAGCTACCACATTTATGTATCAGCCGAAAAAGCCGGAAGGTCTTGAGAAATTCTCAAAGCTCGGTAAATGATCGGTTCTCTTTCGGAACAGATCGCAAAATGGCTGAACAGCAAAAAAATTATTGAGGCGGAAGATGTCGAGGTCTGCGGATACGGCATCTTTTGGCTCCTCAATATAATAGAATTTTTACTTGTTTCGGTCATTCTCGGTACGGTCTTAAAAGTTTTGCCGGGAGCGCTCGCATTTTTTATATCCTTCCTTTTGCTTCGTCTTTTCGGCGGAGGATTTCACATGGATACGGAATTAAAATGTCAGATAACGTCTCTCGCCATAATAACGGCGTTCATAATTGCGGTAAAAATGACCGCCGTACAAAAAATTTCTTTTTTTATGCTGCTTGCGGCGGCAGCCGGTACTGTCGTTCTTTTTATCTTTGCACCGACAGGCGCAGGATTTGAGGGCGGTCAGATAAAGGCTTATCGCAGAATATGCCGACTGGTTTGTGCAGCATCGCTTTTTACGGCAATCGTTATGTTTGTTTTTAAAGTATATGCTGTCGTATCGGGTATAGCGGCCGGCATTATCGCAGAGGGACTTTTATGTCTCGCGGAAATACTTAAGGAGCACCGTGCCGTAACAAAAAAATAAAAACCCATATTCAAACGCAAAAAGACCGGATACTCTCCGGTCTTTTCGCGTCTTTATGTTATCCCCTCAATTTTATTGTCTGAAAAGCGTGTCTATGGGATTTTTCGGCTTTTGCGGCATAAGTTCCTCAGGGCAATCAAAATTCACAAGTATGGTATCGTCGCCTATAACCTCAATTTCATCCCATTTTATCTTGATGTCTTTCGGCTTGCCGCCTCTGAACGGAAGTCTGCCCTTACCGTATATGACTATCGAAACAATAGAACCGCTTAAAGTATCTATTTCAATATCACAGACAGAGCCGAGCCTTGCACCGTCCTTCAGATTTATTATTTCGCGTTCCCTGAGATCCTGCACACTGCAAACCATAAAAACACCTCCGCCATAAATACATATGACGCAAAAGGCGCAAAAATAACACTATCCCTTAATCTTTTTAATTGCGCCCTTTTCAAGCCTTGATACCTGTGCCTGTGAAATGCCGATTTCCGACGCTACTTCCATCTGCGTTTTCCCCTGCATAAATCTAAGCGCCAGTATCTTTTTTTCACGCTGTGACAACTCCTTTATGCTCTCCTTAATAGAGATTTCGTCAAGCCAGTCGGTATCCGTTTCGCTGCCGCCGACCTGATCCATAACATATATTGTATCTCCGCCGTCGGAGTAAACGGGCTCAAATAGCGAGACCGGCTCCACTATCGCCTCAAGCGCCAGAACTACGTCCGAACGGCTCGTGCCGAGTTCCTTTGCTATTTCGTCAACCGTGGGGTCTCTGCCGAGCTTCGTCTGCAATTTTTCTTTTGCCCCGAGGGCGTGGTATGCCGTATCCCTGACGGAGCGGCTGACGCGCACCGAGTTGTTGTCCCTGAGGTAGCGCCGTATTTCACCGATAATCATGGGTACCGCATAAGTGGAAAAGCGGACATTTTGCGAAATATCGAAGTTATCTATCGCCTTTATAAGTCCTATTACGCCGACCTGAAAAAGGTCGTCAAGATTTTCGCCGCGGTTTGTGAACCTCTGTATAACGCTTAAAACGAGGCGCAGATTGCCGTTTATCAATTTGTCGCGCGCCGACTTGTCGCCCTCTTTGATTTTCTTCAGGAGCTCAAGCTTTTCCTTTTCTTTAAGGACCTTCAGTTTAGATGTATCGACACCGCAAATTTCAACTTTGCTGTACTGCATGGCGCTCTCTCCTAAAACTATTGTCAATAGGATTATTGCCGTGCAGTTCTCTCTTAATACAAAACGCACCGTGAAAAATCGCAACCCGT
Organism: Ruminococcaceae bacterium UBA6434; assembly: GCA_002437245.1. Taxonomy (GTDB): domain Bacteria; phylum Bacillota; class Clostridia; order Oscillospirales; family Acutalibacteraceae; genus Fimenecus. The sequence goes on along the minus strand of DJOQ01000042.1, from coordinate 1,947 downwards.
TTTTTGGTAATATTTATTTTAATAATCCGTAAATATCGGGTTATACTCTGCCTTTATTTCACGGAAACATTCGCCGCAGGCGAAAGCTCAAAAACATCATAGACAAATTTCGACGTGTTACGCCTGCTTTTATGTTGACTTTTTATACGCAATCGGGTACTATTGTAGTACAAATTTGTATTGTATAATACTTTGGTGTGTACCTGATGCGGGCAGCACTATCGGTGCGGATAAGGACGAGGGCAAACCCTTTACGGCGGAATTTCAGAGGTTAATCTTTAAGCTTCCGAGTGCGGCAAAAAAAGAATTTTAAATTTACGCATGGGTAATATCGGTGATATTATCCGTTTTTTTATTTTTCGGCGAATTGTTTTCGATTGAGACAAATCAATTCGGGCACCGAAATGGGGATTATATATTAACTATAATAAATTCTATGGATATGCCGACATACATGATTATGTTGTTGGTAATTTTCGGATTGGATGTTTACTCTCTTATAAAGTACAGGAAAGTAAAGGCTCCTTGGAAAGTGGCAATATATTTACAACCGGTTACATTGATTGCTATAGCCATAAACAGAGTTATAAAGGAATACGCACCGTATACTCATTTACATAATGTCAGCGCTGCTGTAACTTTAACAATCGGTGGCATATGGTTTGTTATAATATGTATTACAGGATTTATCAATAAGAAAAGGCAATGGAACAATTTTATTCGACCGCGATTATGAGCGGTTCTGTTGGACATTCAGAATACTGATTTAGACAAGAGCGTTAGGGATTTATTGCACTTGCTTTTTAAAAGCGCGGAATGTGCTTAAGTCCCATTTTGAGTAAGCGGAAATCGGGCACATAATTTTGACTTGACTGCCCTGCAGGAGCAATCTAACATTTTGGTATAGGTGAATCTAATGAAAAACAAACAACACGAGTACATTTTGAAAGCGTTTATAAACTCAAGGATTCCTATGGCGATTCGCAGAAACTCTCCGGAACTTATTGCTATTGATTCTGTTGTAGGGGGGTATTGCTCTCAATTGATACATCGAGCAAAATTCATTGAACTCCCATCGAGTGAAATTATTTCTAAAACCGAAAAAGCTGCTTTTTCAGAATTGATAAATCAATCAACAGGAATGGAAAAAGATGAATTAGTAGTGTACTATCGACTTGCAATGCTTACGGAAGCTGTATTGTTTCAATATCAAAAATAAACTATATCGGCACAATCGGACGGTTCAAAGAGTTGATTGGCGGTAAAATGTGATGCTTCGGGACGTCAAACCCATTGAACACTGCTTGGGAGAAGAATTTAATGAAATTTACATATGATAAAAGCAAGTCACAAAGCATCATAAACCATGAAAATATAATGCTTGAAACATATTCTAAGATTATTGACAGCTATTCATCACTATTTGAACAATACGATTGTTCTCTTGATGTCAGCCTTTTTTGGTTTGATTTTTCTACCGAGAAGCGTTCTAACCGTCGTTTGCCGTTCCATATCGGTTATACGTGTTATGTATGTTGTGAAGTTCAGCGGGACGGCAAAGAAGTACAAGTAAAAAGTGCTGACAGCGAAGCAGATTATTATTCATTGTCAGCTGCATGGGCGGTGTCATCAATAGAAAGAAACTTTTTTAAAGCAAAGGTATCGCTCTTTTCAAACACCGATAAAATAGAAAACGACATAAAAGAATTGTTTCGGTTGTTATCTAACAGCCAATAGAACGTGCCGGGTGTTTTATTGTAATATGTACTGTGGGATTCACAAGAAAAAGCAATGAAACAATTTTATTCGGCCGTATTTACTATATAACAGTACATTTTAGATATATATTAACTATATTTGTGCTGATACGTAACACTTTTGCCGGGCACAAAGCAAAAAATTCCCTCTTTATGCAGAACATACATTGATATGTACCCAGTTTTCTGG
>DJOQ01000044.1 GCA_002437245.1 Ruminococcaceae bacterium UBA6434 | reverse complement strand
GCAGTGTATAAAGAAACGGTGGATTCGGAATGGATGTTCCCGTCACCGACGGATAACGGCAGACCGAGAAATCCGTCATCGGTTAGAAAACGGTTACAACTGATCTTGGAACGGGCAGGCTGTAAAAAGGTGCGCTTTCACGATCTGCGACACACCTTTGCAACCATGGCGCTGGAGCACGGTATGGATGTGAAAACGCTCTCGGCAACCATAGGCCATGTGTCATCTGCAACCACGCTTGATATTTACAGCCATATTACCGATACTATGCAAAGGCAGGCGGCAGTGCATATTGACCGCAAAATCGGCGGTACAGACGCCAGTATGCCGACAGAAAAGCGCGAGGAAAGGAAAGATACCTCCCCAATCGAATTCACGCCGTACAAGCCGAAAATACGCAAACCCGGGACGGGCTGTGTCACCATGATTAACGACCACCTCTACGAGGGACGGTACACACCAACCAATGCCTACGGCAAGCGGGAAAGCCACAATATCTACGCGAAAACGCGCGAGGAATGCGAAGAAAAGCTCGCGGAAATGATTGCAGAGGTTAAGGCGCAAATCAAGGCGGAAAAAGACAAAATGACAGGGTGACCGAAAATGTCACCCTGTCAAAATTTGAGATGCTGTAGACAAAGAAAAAGGCTATTTGCGATAGCCGTTTTTCTGACACATTTCATTTATTGACTCTGCAAAAACTGAGCGAGAGTGCTTGTCCGGATTCTCGTTTGCGTTTTTCTTTTCGATGTAATAATCCTGCAAAATTCCCCATAACCCGTTCTTTTTCAGCCAGTCCGTTTTCTTATTTAGATCAGCAAAACCTTTGGCCTGATATTCCCAAGAATAATAATTGTTATCTTTGTTGAACCGAATATACTGTTGTCTGCCATCAGTGCAGTTATACACTATTGCAAAATCGCAACTATGGATAATACGAGAAGTAAAAGAGTTGACTTTCTTAATGGTAAGTACTCTTGTGGAGTCCTCGCAAGATTTATATCCATAGCGAGGTGCAACACGGTCGATAGCAGTACGTATTATTGTCCGTATTTCTTTAGGCTCAAAATCCTCATTATCGTCATTGACCTCGATGTTGATATCGAAGTCAAAACCGATGTTAGATTTTGCATCGTAGGTTATCATGTTCTGGCTTGAACTGCCGATCGGTGTGAAGCTAAAAGTGAAATTGTCACGCACCAAATCCTGTACCATGTAAAGAATTTGATATAGCTCATCTTTTATAGGCTGAGCTTGTTTTTTGGTTACATACCTAAAGTCATGCATTATGGCTTCTCCTTAAGATTATCTCCCTAACCGACCATCTAACCTGAGTTAAATCGTTACATTATACTACAATAATATCATTTGTCAAGGATTATTTCTGGGGGTTATCTTTTGCTAATTTTATCTGATTATTATACTCTCAACCTAATAAAATTTGTATCGCAAGAGACAGAGAAAAAGGCTGGAACGGTATGAAAAATCCTCTGAAACCGAGGGTTTCAGAGGATTTTTGGTCGGAGTGGCGAGGCTCAAACTCGCGGCCTCCGCATCCCAAATGCGGCGCGCTATCAACTGCGCTACACCCCGATAGTTATTAAATTGTGGTCGTGTAGGTGGTCAAATCTGTGGTCAAGCACATTTTTGACCGCTGTTTTTTGTTTTCCGTACCGCCCGAAATCTGCACGGTTGAAGGGTTTTCGGCGGTTTTCGCTTTCGTGCGGTGCGAACACCGTCTATGCTCCCAAAGCAGGCGCGCTACCAACTGCGCTACACCCCGATATATTTAGTTTTTTACTTTGTTATTCCTGTGAATTTCGATATGACAGTCCGCTGCGCTTCCCTCAAAAACATAGTCGCACTGCTCGCTTGGGGCGCGTCGCATTGCTCGTTGTTTTTTCACCTCAGAGCTTCGCCTGAATCGTCCGCCGGACGCGGCGAATCTCTTCGCCCAACTGCGCTACACCCCGATATATTTTATTTTCACTTTGCTGTTCTTGTGAATTTCAGTATATCGGTCAACAGACCCGATATAAAAACGCATTAGTTTTAGCCTAAATGCTTAGATATTATACATTTTTAAGCTCTGTTTGTCAACGCCGACTATTGCTATTTTGCCTTAACGGTTGTATTATAAGTTCGGTGATTGAAATGAACAAAGAACTTACGCGCGAAATGATCAAATATTTAAACGGAGACGTAAAACGCATCAACCATATGCTTAAAGTGCGCGCCTTTTCCGAAATAATCGCCGACGGAGAAAAAACAGACGAAAAAACAAAGGATGTTTTACTTTCTGCCGCCGCGGTACATGACATCGGAATACATATCTGTGAGAAAAAATACGGCAGTACGGCAGGGTGCTATCAGGAAAAAGAAGGACCCGACGAAGCTCGCAAGCTTATGACTTCTCTCGGTTTCCCGAAAGACGATATTGAGCGCGTGTGTTTTCTTGTGGCGCATCATCACACATATACCGATGATATGTCGCCGGATTACAGAATCTTGATTGAAGCGGATTTTATTGTAAACGCATTTGAGGATTCGCTCAACAAAAAAGCCGTCCGTGCGGCAAGAAAAAATATTTTCAGGACGGAAACAGGCAAAAAACTGTTAGACGAAATGTATTTGGGGAAGCATTGTGAAGAATAATATCGGATTTATTTGCCCTGTGTGCAAAAAACCACTTGTAAAAAGCGGGAAAAGTTATATTTGCGAAAACAGACATAATTTTGATATTGCAAAGAGCGGTTATGTCAATTTGTTGACGGGCAGCAGTCAAAAAAATCACGGTGACAATCGCCTTATGACGGTTTCGCGTAGGGAATTTTTATCGAAAGGATATTATGAGCCGCTGAGACGAGCTCTGTGCGATATCGTAAAGAAGTATGCCGCCCAAAACGGAAATGTGCTTGACTGCGGCTGTGGCGAAGGGTATTACACAAAGGCTGTTGCCGATGCGCTGCCGCTTTTTTCTGTTTTCGGTACGGATATTTCCAAGGACGAGCTGACCGTTGCCGCAAAGCGCGCCGGAAATGTCGATTTTGCGGTGGCGAGTTCTTTTTCTCTTCCTTTTGCGGATTCGAGCATAGATATTTTACTTGAAATTTTTTCGCCGTACTGCGGTGCCGAATTTAAAAGAGTATTAAAAAAGGGCGCTGTTTTTATAATGGTGATACCGCTTGAAAATCATCTGTGGGAGTTAAAGTGCGCCGCATATGATACGCCTTACAAAAACGAGGTTTCTGATACATACCTTGACGGTTTCGTTTTTACAGACAGAACCGACGTAAAATACAAATTTGATTTAAATTCCGGCGAAGACATATCTTCTCTCTTTAAAATGACTCCTTACTATTATAAAACCGGAGTTAAAGAACAAAAGAGGGTAGAGGAGCTGGAAAAGCTTTCGGTGAGCGCCGAATTCGGCATACTTGTCTACCGCAAAATATGATGTTGCAGTTTTTTAAAATATAAAGTATAATAATATTTGTAATAAAAACAGGGGTGTGAATGTCTTGGAAAAAAACAAGGTTAAAGTAAATATTGCCGGAGTTGATTACGCTCTCACAACTGAGGAAACTCCGGAATATACGGCAATGCTCGCTGCCGAAATCGACGATAAGATGAAAGAGCTTCGCGCTGTAAATCCGTTTATTTCAACCAATCAGGCGGCTGTTTTGATAGCGCTTGATTATGCCAACAGCGCCAAAAAGGCGGAGCAGAGCGCAGATAATCTCCGCGCCCAGATAAAGGATTATCTTGAAGACGCGTCTCAGTCAAAGTCCGAAAGAGACTTCTACAAGCGTGAAATAGACCGCCTTAAAACAGAGCAGAAAGCCGGAGCGGCGCAGATAAATCTGTTCTCTTCCGAAAAAGAGCCGGATTCCGCTAAATGATAAAGCCCGAGATATTGGCTCCCGCAGGCAGCTTTGAAGCGTTGACTGCCGCAGTAAGAAGCGGAGCGGACGCCGTGTATTTCGGCACAGGTAACTTCAACGCGCGCAGAAATGCCTCTAATTTTTCGGGGGACGATTTGCAGCGTGCGGTGGATTTTTGTCACGAAAGAAATGTTAAAGTTCATATAACCTTAAATACTCTTGTTAAAGACGGCGAAATGTCGGAGCTTAAGGAAAGCGTCAGGCGTATCTGCAAAAGCGGTGCAGATGCGCTTATTTTGCAGGACCTCGGTGTTTTGCGCGTCGTAAAGGATATATGTCCCGATATAGAACTGCACGCGTCCACCCAAATGTCGGTCGGTACTTTGGACGGTATACGTATTCTCGCCGATTTAGGCTTTAAGCGGGCTGTTTTGCCTCGTGAATTATCAAAAGACGAGATTAAATATTTGTGCGAAAACTCGCCTATCGAACTTGAGATGTTCGTCCACGGGGCACTTTGTATGTGCGTCTCGGGGCAATGTCTTTTGAGTGCTTTTTTGGGGTCGCGAAGCGGCAACCGCGGCTTGTGCGCTCAGCCCTGCCGACTTCCTTTTGCGGCGGAAAACGGAACGGGGCGCGATTTGAGTTTAAAAGATTTATCACTTATCGAGTACGCACCTATGCTGTCAAAAACGGGAATATCCTCTTTCAAAATTGAGGGCAGAATGAAACGCCCCGAGTATGTCGCAGCCGCTGTTACGGCTCTGAAAAATTCGTTGTCGGGGGAGTATTCAAACGAGAATTCCGACGACCTTTGCTCGCTGTTTTCGCGTTCGGGATTTACAAATGGATATTACGAAAAGACCCTTGGCAGAAATATGTTCGGCTTCCGCGAAAAGGAAAATGTAACTTCGGCGACTGCGTCACTCCTCAAAAAATATGAACGTATTTACGAAAAAGAACGTGCGGTTTACAAGGTGCATTTTGTTCTCTCTGTAAAAGCCGACGAGAAAATCAGTCTTACGGCTTTCGCGAATGATTTAAGCGTTACGGTTTTATCCGAAAGCTTGCCGCAAAAAGCCGTACACAAACCTTTGACCGAAGAGGAAGCTCTTTTAAGACTTCAAAAATGCGGCGGAACCGTCTTTTCGTTCGGCGATGCCGACATCGATATTGACGACGGGTTGAGTGTGTCGGCGGCAGAAATAAACGCGCTCCGCAGGGAGGCTCTGTCCCGTCTTGCCGACAGGCTTAAAGAACGAGCGCCGTACCGCATAAACGAGTCAAATATTATTATTCAAAATCGCAAGCCGAATAAAAAACCGCAGACTTATATTTTATTCCGCGATACAGCTGCCATTCCGGAAGATGTGAAATGTGATAAGCTTTTTATTCCGCTGTTCTCAAAACCTGAGCTTTTTAAAAAATATTCCGCAGGAGCTGTTTTGCCGAGAGGTATATTCGGTAATTTCGACGAGATTGTCGAGAGACTTATAAAAAGCGGCGCAAAGTATGCCCTTTGCAATACGCTCGATTCGGTTGCGGCGGCAAAAAAGGCGGGAGTTCGAATAATAGGCGGACCGTTTTTAAATATTTTCAACTCGGTTTCTCTGTCCGAAATCCAAAAACTCGGAGCGGCGGAATGCGTGCTCTCATATGAAATGACTTTAAAGCAGCTGTCTGCGCTTGAGGGAGAGTGTCGGCGCGGAATTTGCGTCTACGGCAGAGTGCCGCTTATGCTCACAAGAAATTGCCCGATAAAAAACGGAAAAAGCTGTCGCGAGTGCGGCGGAATGTCCTCCTTGCGTGACCGAAAGGGCATAGAATTTCCGGTTCGCTGTTCAAACGGATTTTCCGAAATGCTCAATTCAAGACCCATATATATGGCTGATAGAATGAGCGAAGTCAAAAACGCGGACTTTGTGCTTTTGGAGTTTAAAACCGAGGACAAAGAACAGATAAGTTCGGTACTCAAAGCGTATCAAAACGGTTCTTCGCCCGATTTTGAATTTACACGCGGACTTTTGTATCGCGGTGTGGAATAAAAGCAAAGAATTTTTTTATAAAAATTAAAACGGAGCCGTAAAACCATGCATCTTGGCTGAGTGCTTATAAGGCA
>DJOQ01000047.1 GCA_002437245.1 Ruminococcaceae bacterium UBA6434 | reverse complement strand
AGTATTGGGGGTACATATCACACAGCGAGTTGTTTTTTATGAGTAAAATCAGATTATTTCGCAACAAATGTGTATCCGTTTGCTTTAGCGAACTTCTCCGCATACGAGCCTTGTGAACCGTAAATTGTTTTCAGATTATCACAATCAAGAAAAGCGTCACCGGAAATTTCTGTAACAGATGAAGGAATTGTAATTTCCGTAAGAGCCTTGCACCCTGCAAAATCTTGGCTTACTATGCTTGTTTTGGTCTTTGGCACGGTAAAGCTTTTTAACCCTGAGTAAGATACTACTTGACAACTGAATTGTGCTGTATCGGGAACAGCGAGGGTTTCAAGATTTCGGCAGTTACGAAACGCGCCTGCCGAAATTCCTTTCAGCGTTTTTGGTAATTTAACATCGGTCAGATTTTTACAGCCCCAAAATGCATAAAATCCGATTGTGGCGGCATTGTCGTCTTCAAATGAAACTTTCTTTAGTGAAGCGTCATAAAAGGCATAATCTCCGATTTTTGTAATTGTGTTCGGTATGGTTATATATTCAAGATTATGACAGTTGTCAAAGGCTCTGTCTCCTATTTCTCTTACTTCTGACGGAAGATGGTATTCGGTATCGGCTTTTCCGTCCGGATAAGCTATAAGCATAGTTTTGCCTATGCCGTATAAAACTCCGCTGTCGTTGACAAAGTACGGATTTTCATTTGATAGTTTAATGTCGGTGAGCGCATTGCATCCGGTAAAAGCACTTGACGAAATAGCGCGGGTCATTTTGGGAATAGTTATATCCGTAAGAGCGTAGCAGTCCATCAAAGCATAATCTCCGATAATTTCGAGCGAATCGGGAAGCGTTATGGTCTTTAAATTGATGCATCTGTTGAAGAGACTGTAGGGTATAGTTTTTATTCCTTCTCCGACTGTTATGCTTTTAACATTGTTCATCTTCTTGTCTTCATTTATTAATAATGACTTGTTCTTGGCGATTTTGTACCAACTGTTAAATGCATTATCTCGTATTTTTGGCTCGCCTTCACTTGTGTTTTTAGTAATGGTCAATGTTGAAAAATCACTGCTGAAAACAGCTACTATATCATTTGCCGCAGAGTAGTCCTCTCCGTTATATGTTGCTATACCGAAACTTGTTTTATTGTCCGGGGTGATATTTGTAATTGCTCTTCCCGAAATTCCGTTTTCCGGGACAAGATTTAAAGCATTTGCATAATCCTTTTTGTTGCCTGCATAGTTGTTTTTCAAAGCAACCTCGTATGCCGTTTTTCCGTTAAGTGCTGTTATAAAATCGTCGAAAGAACCGGAGAAGCCTTGTTCAACGGCAATTTTGTATTCATTTAACTCATTTCCCGCATTTGCCGATTTGTATACGTGACCTATAATTATCGCCGATATGCCCGAAATTAAAATCACGAGAGACAAAGCAGCCGCAATAATTTTTGAAACAGCCGTATTTTCTTTAAATTTTTGCATGATTTAACCTCCAACTCTAATATTTAATCATATAGTATCACGAGAAACTCGTTTTGTCAACTATATTCACGTTATAATAAGGCGCGGCGACTTCTTTTAGATTAAAATATAAAAGAGGTGAAACGTATGGAATTCAGCGAAAAATTGCGTACACTTATTGAAGAGCGTAATTTTACACAAAAGAGAGTTGCTCTCGATCTTAATATCGCTCCGTCAACTATGGGCGGTTATGTGCAGGGGAGCAGTGAACCGGATTTTGCAACTCTTGTAAGGATAGCTGAGTATTTTAATGTTTCTACCGATTATTTGCTTGGTAAACCATCCGAAAAAGCTGTGGAAGCCGATGAAGAAGAGCTTCTAAGAGTTTATCGTTCTATGAAAGAAGTTTACAGACGTATTTATATAAAACAAGGCAAAGCGTTTATTTAATGTGGGAAATAAAAAGCACGGCTGAAATAACCGTGCTTTTTGTTTGCGGTGCCGGCCTTCAAACGGTCGGCGCTTTTATTTTTGCTTGTAATGCTTAAGGAAGTCTTCAAATTCCTCGCAGGCTTTATTAAGCTGCTTTACGGTGGGCAGGTACACTATTCTCACATGGTCGGGCGTGGGGTAGTTGAATGCGCTTCCCTGAACCAAAAGAATTTTTTTGCTTACAAGGAAATCATATACCATCTGCTCGTCGTTTTTGATGTTGTATTTTTTGCTGCCTATTTTCGGGAAGATGTAAAATGCCGCCTTGAGTTTCATTGCGGAAACGCCGTCAATGCTGTTTAAGGCGCTCCAAACGACTTCGCGCTGTTCGTGTATATTCTGCCGCCGGGCAAGGCGTTGTACCGATCTATTTGCCAACCACAAAAGTGTCAGCCTAATTGTAAAGCTGTTGCATAACATTGTCCGGCATAAAAGGCAGTGCAAATGCTCACAGCTGTGCAGTTATGCAGTTATTTTACCTGTGGGAAGATTGACCGTATTGCTTCAAAATTCCAAGTCCTTTCCACCGTAAAAACAGCGCATTGATATGTATCTCCTATTAGACTTAAGGTAAATCCGTTACAACAATTGCACAAATAATCACCTTTGTATCTGTAAATAAATACTATAGCTTTTCAGCCATTTAAATGATAAACTAATTTTATAAATGCCACCATATGGCTCAAAATATCGGAGATGTTATGAAAAAAAATGCAAAAAAAGCGCTTTGCGTTCTTTTGAGCGCAGCCGTGGTGATGTCGCTTGCCTCATGCAGTGCGGGCCGTTCAAAAGCTTCTTTAACTCAGGAAATCGAAAGCATTTTCACAGATCATTCTAAAATCAGCTACAGTCGCGAATATACCGAACTTAAAGCCAATAAAACAAACAAAACAAAATCATGGCGTCAGGGAATGGTGTCCGGCAACGGGCTTTGTGGATTTGTTACAAGCGGCGCGCCGTATGAGGATACATATATTTTTCAAAATATGCACTTTATTTTGCCGAATAAAAATGTGCGTACTTGTCCGCAAACCTTTGATGAACTGGAAACGGTTAAGCAAAACATAGTAAGCGGCAAAGATATTGTTGACAATGCAAGTTACGACGATGTTTACGGTTATCACCCCGGCGGCGAGCTTCGCATATCCTCGCAAAAGAGCAAGGTGAAAAATTATTTAAGATATACCGACTACGAAACCGCCGAAACGGGAGTTAAATATTCGGATAAAAACGGCACTGTTACTCGCACGGCGTTTACCTCTTTTGCAGATGGAGTTTCAATTATAAAAATCAACGCGGGCGGCACAAAGCTTGATTTAACTGTTTCGTTTGATGATATTTCAGCACTTGCGAATTTCGGAGACGGAAACGAAATTGATTTAAAATATAAAAAGCTTGCCGAAAGAGGTGGCAATTGGCTTGCCCTTGCGGCGCATTATCCCGATTACGAAAACAGCGAGTTGAAGAGAGGCGGTTACACCACCGCGGTTTATGTTGTTTCCGATGGCGGCACAAAAGAAGTGATAAATGCCGAAAAAGCATTTTCCGAAGCGCAGTTCAGCGGTGATAATCCTGCCGTTAAAATTACGGGCGCGAGCAATGTTTACTTGCTTGCCGTCAGCGAGCGCACATATGATATGGGCGAATATTCGGATTTTGAAGCGCAAAATAATTTTGCTGTTGTTGATTTCGCGGTTCAAAAGCTTGAAACTGTGGTAAAAAAATACAAATTAACTTCCGGATTTGATTATAATTCTGCTTTGCAAAATCATTTAAAAATTTACAGCCCTCAGTTTGATGCCGTAACCATTTCCCTTGGTGAGAACGATTATTCGGCAAACGAGGAATTGCTCGCAGCTCAAAAAGGGAAAAAAAGTCTTAATTCGGCGCTTGCACAAAGAGCTTATTATGCAGGCAGATATGCTTATCTTTGCTGCAGCGGTTATTCAACAAGCCGCCTTTACGGAATGTGGACAGGTGAATGGAATACAAGCTGGGGCAGTAAATACACAATGGACGCCAATGTGAATTTGCAAACATCTTCTTTAAATACCGGTAATATTCAAAGTGCGCCGATAGGCTACACTTATTTCCTTTTGCGCCAAATGCCCGATTGGGAGGAAAACGCTTATGCAACCCACGGATTTACCAATGCGATTCAGGCACCTGTTAATACGGACGGCGATAAGGCCGTCATAACCGAAACGTGCTATCCCTATCCTTTCAGATATTGGAATGCGGGTGCCTCTTGGATGCTTCAGCCGCTTTATGAAACATTGCTTTGCTACGGCGACATTAACATTCCGCTGAGCGAGGAATTCGATTTAATTAAGCTTCGCAGTGTGCTTTCTCCTACGGAGGCTGATTTAACCGATTCGCAAATATCCGCTATTGAAGAGCGCGGATATTTAAGACTTGAGGAGGATGTGCTTTATCCACTGCTTATAAAATCCGCCAATTATTGGCGGCAGCTTTTAACTGCCGAGTATTACACTGCGGCAGACGGCTCAATTCATTACGAAAAGGGCAAAACAGAGCTTGCGGCGGATGAAAGCTACTGCATTTTACCGGGCTATTCGCCTGAAAACAATCCCGAAAATTATCCAAGCCCATCAGTTGCAAACTGCACAATAGATATTGCGGCATGCAGGGATAATTTAAATATGCTTATTGCGGTTTCAAACGATGTTGCTCCGCAGGAAAGCACCGAAAAATGGCAGAATTTAAAAGAAAAACTGCCGCCGTATCTTTATGATGATTCTGGCGCGCTAAAGGAATGGGGCACAATGGCGTTTGAAGAAAATAACAAGCATCGCCATTTAAGCCATCTCTATGTGGCTTGGCCGCTGTTTGAAACTCAAAATAATTCGGATTTGAAAAAGGCAAGCCTTCAGGCAATCGCAAACCGCGCGAGCGAGAACGAAGCCTCGCATGCGTTGGTGCACCGCTCGCTTATCGCGGCAAGACTCAAGGATTCCGAAAGCCTCACTCAGGCTTTGCTCAAGCTTTCAAACCATAAAATCCGTTATGATTCTCTTATGACAAATCATGATTATGACCGCGGCAGTTGCTATTGCACGGATTTTGCCATAGGCTATTTGGGTATAATCAACGAAGCACTTGTTTATTCGGATGAAACTTCCATCGAACTTCTGCCTGCATTGCCCGAAAGTGGCTTTGAAAGCGGAAAAATAACAGGTATCAAAGCACGTTGCCGTGCAACGGTTACTTCGCTTGAATGGAGTGAAGGCTCGGCTTGGGCTGTTATAACTTCCGATAGGGAACAAACGCTTAAAATAACCTGCGGCGGCGAAACTCAAGAAATTCATTTTGCCGCGGGCGAAAGCAAATCGGTTGATTTCTCGCGCTAACAGCGATTAAAATACGACTTATTGTCAATAAATCAAATTGAATATTTTTGCAAAATAAAGGCATTGGGAGTTTGAAGTGAACCTCAAATTATAGACAAAATTAAATATTAAAAGGAAATGCGTTCTTTGTTGTAATAATGGATATATTTCTTTAATTCATCTCGATGAAAGAAGTTTACGGACGTATTAGACGTATTTATAAAACAGGGCAAAGCGTTTATTAAATGTGGAAAACAAAAAGCACGGCTGAAATAACCGTGCTTTTTGTTTGCGGTGCCGGCCTTCAAACGGTCGGCGCTTTTATTTTTGCTTGTAATGTTTAAGGAAGTCTTCAAATTCCTCGCAGGCTTTATTAAGCTGCTTTACGGTGGGCAGGTACACTATTCTTACGTGGTCGGGCGTGGGGTAGTTGAATGCGCTTCCCTGAACCAAAAGAATTTTTTTGCTCACAAGGAAATCATATACCATCTGCTCGTCGTTTTTGATGTTGTATTTTTTGCTGTCTATTTTCGGGAAGATGTAAAATGCCGCCTTGGGTTTCATTGCGGAAACACCGTCAATGCTGTTTAAGGCGCTCCAAACGGCTTCGCGCTGTTCGTATATTCTGCCGCCGGGCAAAAGCAATTCGTCAATGCTCTGATAGCCGCCTAATGCAGTCTGTATAATTTCCTGAGCCGGAACATTTGAGCAAAGGCGCATGGACGAGAGCAGATTCAGTCCGTCAATATAGTCTTTTATAGGCGCTTTGTTGCCGCTTATGCACATCCAACCGCAACGGAAGCCTGCTATTCTGTGCGATTTTGAAAGTCCGTTAAAGGTAATGCACGGAATATCCGGGGCGAGAGAGGCTATCGAAATGTGCTTTAACGAATCCATAACAAGTCTGTCATATATCTCGTCCGAAAAGATTATAAGCTGATGACTGCGCGCCACTTCGACTATTTCTTTAAGTATCTCTTCCGAGTAGAGCGCGCCTGTGGGATTGTTCGGGTTGATAATTACAATGCCCTTGGTTCTGTCCGTGATTTTTTTCTTGATGTCGTCAATGTCCGGGTTCCATTCGTTCTGCTCATCGCAGATATAGTGAACGGCATTTCCGCCGGCAAGCGTTACCGCAGCCGTCCACAAGGGGTAGTCGGGCGCCGGAACGAGTATTTCGTCGCCGCTGTCAAGAAGACCCTGCATGGACATTGTTATAAGCTCACTGACGCCGTTTCCCGTGTATATGTCGTTAATTCCGACATTGGGCAGATTTTTGAGCTGCGAATATTGCATTATCGACTTTCTTGCCGAAAAAATACCCTTTGAGTCCGAATAACCCTCTGCGCTGCGCAGGTTATATATCATATCATGTATTATTTCGTCCGGAGCGGAAAAATTAAAAGGTGCCGGGTTGCCGATGTTAAGTTTCAGTATTTTGGTGCCGGCGCTTTCCATTTCGCTCGCTTTTTCAAGGACCGGTCCGCGTATATCGTAGCAAACGTGGTCGAGCTTGTGTGATTTGTTGAATTTTCTCATTTTATCTACTGCTTTCTTATGATTATAACTTCTATTCTAGCACCGTTGTCAACCGGATTGCACAATCATTGAGATTATGGACAAATATGTCTTTTCGGTATAAAATTTTTGTGCTATAATATGCTATATGCACAAAGACATAACGATTTTGAAAAACGGAGACTCAATATGAATACCGGATTTATAAAAGTTTCGGCGGTTTCACCGCGCGTAACAGTTGCAAATGTCGAAAAAAATCTTCAAAACGCTCTTAAAACCGTAAAACGTGAGAGCGAGTCGGGCTGTTCGCTTATAGTATTTCCCGAACTTTATCTTACAGGCTATACCTGCGGCGATTTGTTCTTACAGGACGCGCTTACACAGAGCGCACTTGACGCCCTTGTTAAATTTTCAAAAGAAACGGCATACAGCGACGCCGTTATATGCATAGGCTTGCCTCTGCGTGTGGGCGGCAGGCTGTTTAACTGTGCGGCTGTGCTGCAAAGCGGAGCTGTTCTCGGTATAGTCCCGAAAACCTATATACCCAATTATAACGAATACTATGAGAAGCGTTGGTTCGCTTCCTCCGAAAAGGTAAATTGTTCGTCGGTTATTATCGATGACGACGAAGTCCCGTTTGGGAGCAATCTTCTGTTTACCTTGGCGTCGGGAGCCGTATTGGGAGTCGAAATCTGCGAGGACCTTTGGGTTCCCGTTCCGCCGAGCAGTGAGCTTTGCCTTAACGGTGCCGATATTATAGCGAATTTGTCGGCGAGCAATGAGGCTGTAACCAAAAACGATTACCGCAAAAATATAATTTCCGTACAGAGCGCAAAGTGCTTTTGTGCTTATGTATATGCTTCTTCGGGAGTCGGCGAGTCGTCGACCGACCTTGTCTTTTCCGGAGCTTGTACAATAGCCGAAAACGGCGCGATTTTAGCTGAAAGCGAACGCTTTTCTTATGACGGCAGCGGCGCCTCGGCGTTTATAGACTTTGAAAAGTTGAATTCAGAGCGTGTGCGAAACGGCTCTTTTTCCGACAATAACGAGATTTTGCGCGAAAATGATTTTACCGTCATTCCGGCATATGTAGACGAGGCGGAATATGACGATATTACAAGAGATTTTTATCCTTATCCATTTGTTCCATCAAACGAAAGCGAGAGGGAGCTTCGCTGCGGCGAAATACTTTCCATTCAGAGCGCGGGTCTTGCCAAGCGCCTTGAGCATACGGGACTTAAAAAGGCTGTTATCGGCATTTCGGGCGGACTTGATTCCACGCTGGCGCTTCTTGTAGCAGTTAAGGCTATGGAGATGTTGTCGCTTCCCAATGAAAACATCATATGCGTCACAATGCCGGGCTTCGGCACTACCGATATGACGTATAACAACGCCGTAGAGCTTATAAAAGCGCTTAACACGACTTTTAGGGAAATAGATATAAAACCTGCCTGCCTGCGCCATATGAGCGATATAGGGCACGACAGCGAAATTCACGACATCACCTATGAAAATACGCAGGCGAGGGAACGCACACAGATACTTATGGATATTTCAAATAAGGTCGGCGGCATACTCGTAGGCACAGGCGACCTCAGCGAACTTGCGCTCGGTTGGTGCACATATAACGCCGACCACATGAGTATGTACGGCGTGAACTGCTCCGTACCGAAAACTCTTGTGAGACATTTGGTTCGCTTTGAAGCCGAAAAATTCGGCGGCAAAATAGAGCAGATTCTTTTGCGCGTGCTTGACACCCCCGTAAGTCCCGAGCTTTTACCGCCCGATAATAACGGCAATATAAAGCAGAAAACCGAGGATAAGCTCGGACCGTACGAGGTTCACGATTTCTATCTTTACTATTTTCTGCGTTTCGGCACTAAGCCGCAAAAGCTTTTGTTTATGGCTTCACGGGCTTTTTCGGGCAAATATTCCGAGGAGCAGCTCAAGGAGTGGCTCAGGCTTTTTATCAAGAGATTTTTCATAAGTCAGTTTAAACGCTCTTGCCTGCCTGACGGCCCCAAGGTCGGCTCCGTAAGTCTGTCGCCGCGCGGTGACTTCCGTATGCCGTCCGACGCTGAATCGGCGGAATGGCTTAAATTCTGAACAATATTATCGTAAAATAAAAGGGCTGTAAAAAACTTTCGTTTTTGCAGCCCTTTATTGTATTATTGCGTTATGCTCTCTTTTTTTATTCCGAAAATCAGTCTCAGAAAACCTCCGAGCAGCTTGGAACTTTTAAAAACGATTACCTTCAAAACAGACCCCTCCTTAACAACAGTTTTTGCAAAGTGTTATCCCGCTGCAAACAAGAGCGAGAGCGAGTACAACTACGAGCCATTGTGCCGGCAGAATAAACGCAACTGCCAAGGCTATACCCAAAGTTACAAACACAGCTCCGATACCGATACGTCGTTTTCTTATCATGCCGACACCGCCTTTTCTTTTTAACATACTATGCGGTGTCATAAAAAAGTGTTAAAAATAATCTTTACGGCAACCGTCAATTTTTAAGGCGGAGACTTATTTCACCGCTTTTCAGCACCGTTATACGGTCCTTATCTTTTACTATCAGACCTCCGTTACGGTCTATGTCAAGAACCGTGCCATAGAATTCGACGTTGTTTTTTGCGTATGTTATTTCCCTGCCTATTACAAGGGAGTGCTTTTTGTATTCGTCTATAAAGCTTTCTCTTCTCTCGTCATACTTTAGTAATTTATTAACTATCGACGAAACGAGCTCGTTTTTTATGGGCTTGTCGCAGTCCAAAAATCCCACTTTGTCTATAAGCGGCTCCGGTAACGGGGAGGGTTTAAGGTTAATGCCTATGCCGACAATGATGTTATTGACCGTTCCCGTTTCAAAATCCGATACAGCTTCTGTCAGTATGCCGCAAATCTTTTTACCTTTTAAATATATGTCGTTGACCCATTTTATTTCGGTGTCTGTTCCCGTAAGCTCTTTTACGGCTTCCACCACGCAGACCGCGGCGTATGACGTTATCCCAATCGCAGACGGCAGGTCGCTTTTAGGTGAGGTGACAAGCGAAAAATATAATCCCATACCCTTAGGCGAATAAAAATTTCTTCCGTTTCTGCCTCGTCCGAGCGTCTGCTCACCCGATACAATCAGCATTGTCCCCGAGATGTTACCGTCGGCAAGCCGCCTTTTGGCTTCGTTGTTTGTCGAGTCCACGGTTTCGCATACGGTTATGTCAATATCCTTGTCGCACAATGCCTTTATTGCGCTTACGGAAATAACATCACAGCTTTTTAACAGTCGGTAGCCCTTGTTCGTTGCCGAGGTTATTTCATATCCGTCGTTCTTCAGCGAATTTACGGCTTTCCATACGGCGTTTCTCGATACGCCGAACTTTTCGGCAAGATATTGACCGGAAATATTCTTTTCTCGGTGCGCTTCAAGCTCCGAGCGGATGTCATTTTTTAAAGACATATTTATTTCCTTTCAAAAAAATTCTGTATATATGGTATTGTAAAATGCGTGATTTGTCAAACGCCTTTACAAGAAAAATATAACCCCGATGAGGACTGTTTTTGCAGCTCATCGGGGTTTGTCTGTGTGGTTCTTCACTCAAAATCTCTGAAACGGGTTACGGTAATGCTTTTTATTCGTTATCTTCGTGCGGCGCTGTGTCGGAATCATCTTCCCGCACTTCCTTCTTTTCGTCCGAGGACTCCGTTTCCTGCACCGACGGCTCTTCATCGGCAGCCTGCCGTACGGGCTCTGCGCTCTGCGCGGAAGAAACCGAAATCTCCTTATAAACATTTTCGGTTATCGGAGCTTTTTCGGAACGCAGCATCAGCCACTTGTCCTGTTTTTTCTTCTTGTAAAACAACAGTCCGCGGCGCTTCATTATTATCAAAACAGTGGCGATGATAATGGTGATTATCGATATTATCGCGCCGTTTTTAAGTCCGTAAGAATAGTAGCGGAAGTAAATTTCGTGTTCGCCGGGGTCGGTATAAAATCCCAAAAGACTGTCAGAAATCTTGACAATATCTTTGGACTTCACTTTAACGCCGTCAACATAAACCTCCCAGTTTGTGTCGTAGGGGATGGAGGTATATACCATTTCACCGTCATTAACGGTTATGTCGCCGAATATTTCCGTGTCGTTATAAGAGGTGATTTTTAGCTCACCGCTTCCCGAAAGCTTTTCGTATCCCTCCTTGAATTTGTCCATATCAAGTGAGTAAACGTAGAAAGATAAGGTTCCGCTGTCGGCTGCGGAGGATTTTATCGGTACGTCCACGTAAATGGTATCGTCCGGGGTGCGCTCGCCGAGGTCGATTATATATCCGTCGTCGGCGTCAAATGTCTTTGAAAATCCATCCGCCGTGATTGTTGCATTGTCACTTACCGAAGATTTTACATATACATATACGTTTGCGGTGCTTTGCGGCACTATCTCTGCCGTAAAGCTTGCCGAAGCGCCGGATGTCTTTTTGTTATAAGCGAGTATGCCTGCCGATAACTGCATATCCGAGAATGCGTTAAGATTGCTGTACGTTACATCGTTTATATTTACCTGTGTCAGTACATTTGAAATGCCCGTCGCGTTTTCAAACCAGCTGTTTTGCGCTTCAAACGGATTTATGGCGTCTTTGCTTGACCAAGAGGCAACACCGTTGTTTACCGCAAAGGCTATGGGCAGGGCGTAATTGTTTTTGTATGCCGTGAATTTGCCGTTTTGCATAAGGCTTGAATAAAGCTCGTCGTTTAAATAATATCCGCAGTTATCCACAAGGTATTTAAGACCGAACATCGCGTTATATACGGGCGTCTGCGGATTGTATGTGTAGCTGTTGATGTAATTTCCGAACATACCGAGCTCCTGCTGCATATTCGATACGCTCTCGTATGCCATTGACGAAAATACCGAAACGCCGTTGTAATCGTACCAGCAAGGATCCATTCTTGTGCGCAGGCTTGTAAGCTCCATACGGTAAAATCCGTTGCCGTCGTAGTCGTCAAGCTCCTTTTTCAGCGTCTTAAAATCATCGTAATCACTTGTGTAATTGGTCTTGTTCTGATTCATTGAATAGTGATTTGTGTTGCCGAGAGCTATTTCCGACGTCACGGTGCACAAAAGCAATATGGAAACCGCCGACGCTTGAAATTTTTTGTCTTTGAGCAGTCTCAATATAAGAACATAACCTACGCCGAATATTATGCTGAGCCCGAGCGACATATCGCCGATATTTTTAGATGTGATTTTTTCAACAAGAACAAGGAACAGAGCAAATCCGAGCCCCGACGCCAATATTTCTTTGCCCGAAAAGTCCTTTATGTGTATGAGCGCCTTGTATGCCATAACGAGCAGAATAAACGAGTACATAAACGAAAATCTGTACGGGAGGTCGTTGGGGAAGTGGAAGCCGTGCCATACAAAGTTGAGATAATTTATATTAAAGCTTAAATAAAGCACACCCAAAAGGCAGACGTACGAAATCTTTTCACGAGCCTTGATTTTTTTGCAGAACAAAAACAGCGGAACCAAAAGCAGAGTAAGCACGCCGCAGTAAACATTCGGTAAAACGTCGCTGCCGCTGCTTCTTATTGTGGGCTCCGAGCTCGCGAGATGGTTTGCGAGGAAATCAAATGTGCTGAAATATTTTTTGTATTCGGTGGGAGCGCCGCTTGAAGTTGCGGAGCTGTCTGAGAGAATTGATATAAGGGGAACAACCACAAATGCCGCAAGCAGTACGGCGACTATTGAATAAAAGGCAAATTTAACTCCGGAACTCCAAAACAGCGAATTCGAAAGTCGCTTTGTAAGAGGAGCTTTTTTGCTTAAGGTTCTGTCGAATTTTTGCTCAATCGAGTAATTTGCAAAATAGTATGTGAGAAAGTACAAAACGGCAAAAATACATATCATATATGCCATATAGTAGTTGGCAAAGAACATCAGGGCGAGCGAAACGCAGTAAAGAGCGGGCTTGCCCTTGTTTATTATCCTCTCGATTCCGAGCAGGATTATGGGGAACAGCACCATGGCGTCAAGCCACATAAGATTCCAGTAATACGCCACAAAATAGCCGCAGAAAGCATATAAAATACCGAATGCCGCCGATGTCGGGTCGTGCCTGCCGAGGGATTTTTTAATATAGTAGGTAAAAGAGCCTGCCGAGAGCATGGCTTTTACCGCTATCATAGCCGCTATGGCTTCGGGAATGTTTTTATGACCGAAAAAGAGAATGAGTATTGTAACCGGGCTTGAAAGATAGTTATAGAAATTGCCGAGGAAGCTGCTTCCGAGACCGGAATTCCACGAGTAGATAAGCGATTCTCCGCTTGTAATTCTGTCGTACAGCTCGGCAAACAGCGGACCGTATTGGTGGTAGAGGTCCATTCTGAGTATTGTCATATCGCCGTAGGGAATAAGGCTGAAGCAGAAGTAAACAAGCTGCATTACGGCAAAGGCAATCAGCGCCGCTATCAAAATATATTTGTTGTTTTTCAGAAAGAGTGAAAATTTGGTTTCTTTTTTATTTTTGACCTTAGTTTTGCTCATTTCGGTTATTCCTTTGTTTAATTATTTGTTGCCTTGTGTATCATAGGTGAATTTTTACCTCAGTATACCACATTGCTCTGTCTGTTTCAAGAATTTAGTTCTACTCGCGGACAAGTAACATATATATAAACCGAGGTGAAAAACAATGGAAAGCGAAAAAGATTTTCTCAGTGATATTTTTTACTATTTACCGCCGCGTATAAGAGCGTTTTTTCTGAAACTGCCGCCGAATGTCTGCGATGAGATAACCGAAATACGTCTCAGAGCCGATAAACCCGTGTCAATAGTTACGAGAAACGGCTGTGCGTTTATAACTTCGGGCGGAAGAATGAGCTTTATCTGTTCGGATAATCTTCCCGTTGTAACGGTCAACGAAATTTCGGATATGGTTACAAAAATGTGCGGATATTCCGTATACAGCCACCAAAGCGACCTTGTAAACGGGTTTATAACGCTGAAAGGCGGCTGCCGCGTCGGCATTTGCGGAACCGCCGTTATACAAAACGGAGCTGTTACGGCAATACGCGATCTCTCGTCCGTAAATATCAGAGCGGCGCGTGAAATCAAAGGCTGTTCCGACGAATTATCAGACAGACTTTTTCCGAACGGACCGCGCAGCATTATTGTTGCCGGCGCGCCGATGTCGGGTAAAACAACGGTCTTAAAAGACCTTGTGCGTAAGTTTTCGGACGGACTTATCGGCGGTTTTTACAAATGTGCCGTCATTGACGAACGCGGCGAGCTCTCGTGCCTTAAAAACTCGGAGTGTTTTAACGCCGACATTCTCTCTTTTTATCCGAAACCGTACGGAATAATGACCGCGGTGAGGACTTTGTCCCCCGATATTATATTTTGTGACGAGCTGGGAAGCGAAAGTGAGGCAAACGAGGTATTAAACGGCATTGCCTGCGGAGTTAAATTTATCGTTACCGCGCACGCCTCAAGCCTTAACGAGCTCTATCTGCGGCACGGCACGCAGAAGCTTTTGGACAGCGGACTTATCGATGCCGCCGTATTTTTGGATACAGGTAAGAATATAGGAAAGATAAAGGAAATATTTGACTTCGGAGCGGAAGATTATGAAAACTGTGGGTCTTGTGATGATATTTGCGGCTCTGAGCCTTGCAGGGATAAACAAGGCGATGACAATAAAAGCGAGCGACAGGGAGGCGTATTCGGTAATCTCAATGCTAAAGTACATAAGGACTCTGATATCGTATGTATCGACTCCTGCCGACAAGATATTAGACAGCCTTCTTGAGTCCGAATATAAAAATATGTTTTTTATAAAGGATGCGAGAGAACATTTTAGTCAGGGCGAAAGCTTTTCGTCGTCGTGGAAAAACGCGATTGATAAAAACAAATCCGATACGTGTTTGCCGCAGGACTGCCTTGAAAAGCTGAAGGCTTTTTCCGATACCTTCGGCTCGGCGGATAAGCAGAGCGAACTTGAAAACTGCGATACGTATATATCATATTTTGAACTCAGGCAAAAGGAACTTCACGAAAGAGCCGTGGGTGCGCCGCGTGTTTACGGCTCGCTCGGCGTACTTTTCGGTGCGCTTGCCGTGATAGTTCTGTTTTAAAACGGAGGAAGTATGGAAGTTGATTTTATTTTTAAAATTGCCGCAATCGGGATAATCGTGGCTGTGCTCTATCAAGTGCTGTCGCGTTCGGGGCGCGAGGAATACGCAACTTTGACGGTTATTGCCGGAATAGTTGTAATAGTTATGATGCTGTTGCCGGGAATAGGCGATCTTCGCAGCATAATAGATTCGACATTTGACATATGATTAAGCTGATACTCATAATTCTGACCGGCGTTTTATCGATAGTCGTTATAAAACAGCTTCGTCCGGAATATTCGTTTTTGCTTCGTATAGCAGTCCTTTTGACCGTGCTTTTTTCGGCTGTTGCGGCGTTTTCCGTGCTCTATGATAAAATCGGCGAAAGTCTCGGCGATGCGGAAATAAATACCGAAAGTTTAAAGCTTATGGTAAAAATAGCCGGTGTGTCGGCAGTTACGGAGATTTCCTCCTCCGTATGCCGCGACGCTTCGGAAACGGCTCTTGCAAAGACGGCGGAGCTTATAGGAAAAATAACAATAGTAGGTATGATACTGCCTGTGATCGGAGAAATAATCAAATTATGTGTAAGCCTTTGCGGAAAGTGAAAAAAACTGTTGTCGCATTTGTTTTTGTGTTGTCTGTGATATGTTTATTGTCGATTGTCTCGTATGCCGCAAACAGCGGCGACGAAAAAATCATATCCGATGAGTTTGCCGTCGAAATAAGCGACGGGACAAGCGAAATACTTGAGTCAATGGGTATTGAAAACATAGATTATGACTCGCTTATAAGCGCTTCGCCGAGAAAAATAATAACCTGTATTATAGACATTGCAAAGGGTAAGCTGAAAGAACCCGTAAAAACGCTCGGTATTGTGCTGTCGATAGCGGTTGTTGCGGCGGCCGTCGGCAGCTTCGCCCCGTCAAAGACCGCAGAAAAATATTCCGTCGGCACGGTATGTTCTTTTTTGATAGTTTCCGTTTTGACCGTCCCTTTGGCAAATACACTTTCTTCGGCGGTTTCGTCGGTTGCGCTGACGGCGGATTTTATGAAGGGCTATATTCCCGTCTTCGCAGGGACGGTAGCCGCAAGCGGTATGACGCTGACTTCGGCTTCTTACAGTGCGCTCGAACTTGCGGTAGCCGAAGCGGTATCACAGCTTTCATCTGTATTTTTTGTCCCTTTAACCGGACTTATTATGATGGTTACGCTTTTATCATCTGTTTCGGACAATGTAAATTCCGCGAAAATAATCTCGCTTTTGAAAAAAATTATTTCGATTGTCCTTGGTGTTTTGTCAACCGTATTCGTGGGCCTGGTCACAATAAAGGGCAATCTTGCTTCCTCCGCCGACAGCGTAAGCGTTAAAGGGGTCAAACTGCTTGCCGGAAATACCATACCCATAGTCGGCGGTGCTATAGGCGACGCTTATACCTCGGTTCTCGGCAGTCTGAACCTTATCAAAAGTACCGTGGGAGCGTTCGGTATATTTGCGATAGCGGCTGTCAATATCCCCGCAATAACCGAGATGCTGCTATGGATGACAGCCGTAAATATATGCTCCGCGTTTTGCGGATTGCTCGGCGAAGAAAATGCGGTAAAAGTGCTCGACGGCGTTTCGGGAGTTCTGTCTCTCACCAATACGATAACAGTCTTTTCGGCGGTTGTCTTTATACTGTCTACGGGCATAATTTTATCATTGAGGTCGTAAAATGAGCAACGTAAAACTTTGGCTTTTGTCTGTATGTGTTTTTTCGGTAATTATGTCCCTGTTTCGCATTTTGCTGCCGCAGGGCAATGTCAAAAAGACCGCAGGTACCGCGCTGTCTTTGATTTTTTTGCTTTTTTTGATAGGCTCGGCAACAAAAAACGGTGCAGAGGCTTTTTTGCAATCCGATTTTTCCGTTTTCGGCGACGAGGCGGAAGAAGTCGCCGCCGACAATATATCGGCATATGAAAGCGCCGTTAAAATAAGCCTTGCCGAAGCGCTTTCTTCCCGTGAGATAGAATATAACGATATAACCTTTGATATGAATAAAACGGCGGACGATATCATAGAGATTAGTAATGTGTGTTTGTCCGTACCGTATGACGCGCCGACAGACGAAGAGATCATATCCGCGGTGGCGGATTACACCGGGTTTTCACGGGAAATAATAAGAGTAATAAGGGATGAACAATGAAAAAGATGCCAAAGCTTTCCGAGAAACTGAAAAAGGATAAAAAACTGCTTTTGATAGTCACGGCTGGAATTCTCGGTATAGTGTTTATAGTCCTCTCCGAGGTTATCCCGAAAAGCTCATATGAGAAAACGGAAACAGGCGAGCAAAAAAAAGATACCGTATCGTCATATGAAGAAACGCTTGAAAAACGTCTCGAAAGCATTATTTCCTCTGTGGACGGAGCGGGCAGAGTGCAGGTTATGGTAACGCTTGACACTTCGGTGCAGACCCAGTATGCAAAAGATGAAAAGGAAAATTCCAAAAACGGAGACAAAACATCCGAAAAGTCCTATGAGAAGAAGTATGTTCTGACAGATGAAGACAGCGGAGTGGTACTTAAAACCACCGAGCCGGAGGTCAGAGGAGTGATAGTAGTATGCGACGGCGGCGACAATGCCGCCGTGAAAAACAGCATAACCTCCGCCGTAAGAGCGGCTCTCTCGGTGGATTCAAATAAGATAACAGTATTAAAAATGAAAAATTCGGAGGCAAAATGATGAGCGCTACAATAAAAAGAAAGCATCTTGTTTTGACGGGGCTTGTAATTGCCCTCGGGACGGCTATGTTCGTCAATTGGTATTACACAAAGCCGGAGGCAAAAAGTGTGAGCAAGGCAGAGGGCGAGACAACAACGATAAACGTAAATCTCGGCGACGCCATGTATGTCAACGGAACCGCGGCGTCCGCAGAGAGCGATTGGTTCTCGGAAGCAAAGCTTAAAAGAACGTCCGCACACGATGAGGCGAAATCGGCGTTTGAGGATGTAATAAACAGCTCCGACGCCGACTCCGAGAGTAAACAAAAAGCGTCGGACGGACTTCAAAGACTTACAAAAAACATAACCGACGAGGGCGATATAGAAAATCTGATAACGGCAAAACTCGGCGGAAAATGTCTCGTCTCTCTCGGCGAGTCCGCGTCCGTTACGGTTGAGAAGGGTTATCTTACCGACGAATCTCTGACGCAGATTGTGGATATTGTAACGGCAAAGTCCGGCTTACCCTCGTCAAAGGTTACCGTTATTGAGGCAAAATAGGGCATGGGACTACATATTTTAATTGATTATTTTAATTGCTTGTGTTATACTTAAACCAAATAATCGATTGAAATATAATTGTTCCAATGTCGAAAGGTGGGTAACCACATGAGTTATAACGATAATCGTGAGAGCGGCGGAGTTGTTATTTCAAATGACGTAATCGCATCTATTGCCGCAAACGCCGTAAAGGATGTAGACGGTTTCGGGAGCTTTTCGGGCCGCACTGCGGATTTATTGACGCAGACGCATTTTTCCGAAGCGCCGCACGCCGTTAAGGTGTGGAGCCTTGACAACGATATTAAAGTTCAGCTTTTTATAAATATTAAGAGCGGATTTAATATTCAGTCTGTATGCACTGCCGTTCAGCAAAGCGTCAAAAATGCCGTGCAGAGTATGACCGGCAAAGTTGTGAGCAAGGTAAATGTTTGCGTACAGGGCGTTGATTACTGCGAACCTAACGAATTGAAAAACTGACGTTTTCCGGTTCTTTGCTGTATTCGGCGGTAAAGAGCCGGTTTTTTATTAAATTATCGGGGGCGGACAAGCTATGACAAGGACCGAAGAACGCGAGCAGGCGTTCGTACTTATTTTTGAAAAAGAATTTAACATGGATACTTCTATGGATGACATAATCTCATATGCCGCCGAGGCAGATGTGTTTTCGGAGTCGGCTTTTGCCTCATCTCTTGCAAAAGCCGTATTTGAAAATATAGACGCCGTTGACGCCGTTATAGACAAGTATTCCATAGGCTGGAAAAAATCAAGACTTCCCAAAGTTACTCTCGCCATACTTCGTCTTGCCATATGCGAGATGATGTTTGTTGATTCTATCCCTGAGAGCGTATCCATAAACGAGGCGGTTGAGCTTGCCAAAAAGTATGCCACGGCAGAGGACGCGTCATTTGTAAACGGAATTTTGGGAAGCTATTCGAGAGATAATAAAAATGAGTGATTTTCTCGGAATAGATACGAGCAATTATACTACTTCGGCGGCAATTTACGAAAGCTCACGCAATGTGCTGCTTCAGGAAAAAATGCTGCTGCCCGTAAAAAAGGGCGAAAAAGGAATACGTCAGAGCGACGCCGTCTTTCACCACACGGTACAGCTTCCCGAAATAACGGACAGGCTTTTCGGTGAAGCGAAAGAAAGAGATATTTCGGCAATAGGCGTTTCCTATGCGCCGCGGCGGGTGCAAGGCTCATATATGCCGTGCTTTTTGGTCGGAATTTCTGCTGCAACCGTGGCGGCAAGAGCTCTTTCGGTTCCGCTTTATCGTTTTTCTCATCAAGAGGGGCATATAGCGGCGGCGCTTTATTCAGCCGACAGGCTCGAGCTTTTAAACGAGCCGTTTATTGCGTTTCACGTATCCGGCGGCACAACGGAAGCCGTTTTGGTAAAGCCCGATAACGAGCATATTATAAACGCCGAAATAGTGGCGAGCTCTTCCGATTTAAAGGCCGGTCAGGCAATAGACCGTGTCGGGGTTATGCTCTCGCTGAATTTCCCTGCGGGACCGGAACTTGAAAAACTGTCGGAAAAAAGCAATGCGGTATTTAAAATAAGACCGTCTATGAAAAATGCCGATTGTTCGCTTTCCGGAGTTGAAAACAAGTGCAAAAAAATGTTGTCCGAAAATTACGAAAAATCCGATATTGCGCTTTTTTGCATAGACAGCGTTATTGCCGCGCTTGACGGTATGTATAAGGCTCTTATGCCGAAGTACGGTTCTTTGCCGGTCGTTTTTTCGGGCGGCGTCACTTCAAACAAGAGAATCAGAAGTTATTTTCATGATAAATACAACGCGATTTTCGCCGAGCCGGCATTTTCGGCGGACAATGCGGCAGGTACGGCGGTACTCTCTTCTATTATGTATGATCGGAGAAAATAATGCAGAATACATTGGTGTTAAGCGTCTCTCAGCTCAACAGATACATCAAGATGAATTTCGACGCCGATGAAAATCTTGCAAATATTTTTATAAGCGGAGAAATATCCAATTTTACAAATCATTACCGCACAGGTCACTTTTACTTTACGTTAAAGGACGATTCCGCCGCAGTCAGAGCCGTTATGTTTAATTCCTCCGCAAAAAGGCTTAAATTTATGCCCGAGGACGGAATGAAGGTTATCGCCCGAGGCAGAGTGA
This sequence comes from Ruminococcaceae bacterium UBA6434, assembly GCA_002437245.1. Taxonomy (GTDB): domain Bacteria; phylum Bacillota; class Clostridia; order Oscillospirales; family Acutalibacteraceae; genus Fimenecus. Next base: position 33,123 of record DJOQ01000047.1, on the reverse strand, counting down.
GCGTCTATGAGGCGTCCGGGCAGTATCAGCTGTATGTTGACGATATGCAGCCCGACGGCGTCGGCGCTCTCAACCTTGCGTATGAGCAGCTGAAAGAAAAACTGCAAAAAGAAGGGCTTTTTTCAAAGCTTCATAAAAAGCCGCTGCCGCCTTATCCCGAAAAAGTCGGAGTTATCACTTCGCCTACGGGCGCGGCAGTGCGCGATATTATAAATGTTCTCGGCAGACGTTTTCCTTATGCCGAAATAGTTTTTTGTCCCGTTTTGGTTCAGGGCGACGGCGCTCATTTGCAGCTTATAAACGCGGTCAATCTGTTTAATTCCGAAAGGGCTGCGGATGTGATAATTATCGGCAGGGGCGGCGGCTCTATCGAGGACCTTTGGGAGTTTAACGACGAGGGTCTTGCGAGAGCCGTTTATAATTCGGAAATTCCCGTTATCTCGGCGGTAGGTCACGAAACCGATTTTACGATTTGCGATTTTGTTGCGGATATGCGCGCTCCCACGCCGTCAGCCGCAGCGGAATTGGCGGTTCCCGACGCAAACGAATTAAAGTTTGCCTTGTCTGCCTCAAGAAACAGAATGTATCTGAGCGTTTCGGCAGGGATTTCCGACAGGCGCTCAAAGCTCGAATACCTTACGTCAAAGGGAATTTTAAAGTCTCCCGACGAAATGCTGTCAAATCGGAGTCAGCGCCTTGATACGGCTTTTTCAAAAATGCTGTCGGCATATAAAAACCGCGTCGGCGGCAAAAAAGTGGAATTTATATCTGCCGCAACTGCGCTGTCAAAGCTTGACCCTATGTCGGTGCTTATGCGCGGATTTGCCTTTGTTTCCGATGAAAACGGAAAAAATATATCTTCGTCGCAATCACTTGCGAAGGGAGATAAAATCGATGTCAGATTTCACGACGGTACCGCCGTTTGTGAGGTTAAGGAGATAACACAATGAAACAGACTTTTGAGTCCGCCGTAACGCGGATTGAAGAAATATCAAAACTGCTTGAAGACAAGAACATTTCGCTTGATGACTCAATCAAGCTTTTTGAAGAGGGCACGCGCCTTTCGGATTATTGCAGCGAATGTCTTAAAAACGCAGAGCAGAAAATAACGGAGCTTAAAAACAAAGAGACGGAGTGATATTTATGGAGTATACTCACGAAAAATATCTTGATATGATAGACGAGGCGCTGAAAGTATACCTCGGCTCGGTTTCGGACGGTCAGGACCTTGTTCTTGACGCGATGAAATACAGCGCTGAGGGCGGCGGAAAAAGAATAAGACCCGTGTTGACCCTTGAGTTTTGCCGTGTGTGCGGCGGTGATGTGCAGCGGGCTCTTCCGTTTGCGTGCGCCGTAGAGATGATTCACACATATTCGCTGATTCATGACGATCTTCCGTGTATGGATAACGATGATATGAGGCGCGGCAAGCCGTCGTGCCACAAAGCGTTCGGCGAGGAGTATGCTCTTCTGGCAGGCGACGGTCTTTTGACCCTTGCGTTTGAAACACTCTCAAAAGCCGAAGAAATTAAAGTCGATACTTTTAAAGAGGCACTGTTTACGCTCTCAAATCTTGCCGGTGTTAACGGTATGGTCGGCGGTCAGGTGCTTGACCTCAAAGCGGAAAAAAGCAAACCCACGCTCTCGGCTCTTCAGACAATAGACCGTCTTAAAACAGGCGCTCTTATAAAGGCTGCGTGTACTTTGGGCTGTCTCGCATCGGAAAAATACGATGAGCAAAAGATAGCCGCGGCGTCTGTTTATGCCGAAAATATAGGTCTCGCTTTTCAGATTGTGGATGATATACTTGATGTCACGAGCGATACCGCCACACTCGGCAAGCCCGTCGGAAGCGACGACAAAAACGAAAAGATAACGTATGTTAAACTTATGGGTATTGAAAAATCACAGGCTACAGTTGACGAATTGACCAAAGAGGCGGTAAACGCTCTCGGCGTTTTCGACGGCAATACGTCATTCCTTGAAAATTTAGCCTATAAGCTTGCTTCAAGGAAAAAATAACAGGCCTTCGGGGGAAGTTCTTTTAATGAAGTATCTTGATAAAATTAAATCGCCCGCGGACGTAAAAAATCTCAATGAAGATGAGTTGCCGCTTTTGGCGCAGGAAATCAGAGAGGTCCTTATAGATACGGTTTCGCAAAACGGCGGTCATTTGGCGTCAAATCTCGGTGTTGTCGAGCTTACCATCGCTCTCCACAGAGTTTTTGATTCGCCCAAGGATAAAATCATATGGGATGTCGGACATCAGGCATATACTCATAAGCTCCTGACGGGCAGGTATCCCGAATTTGAGACTATCCGCCGCGAGGGCGGACTTTCGGGCTTTACAAATCCGTCCGAAAGCGAACACGATATTTTTTACAGCGGACATTCGAGCACATCAATCTCAGAGGCTCTCGGTGTTGCAACAGCAAACAGCCTTAATAACGATAAGCACACCGCCATCGCGGTAATAGGCGACGGCGCGCTCACGGGTGGGCTCGCTTATGAGGCGCTCAACAATGCCGGCAGGTCTAAACAGAGACTTATAGTTATACTTAACGATAACGAGATGTCTATTTCAAAAAATGTCGGCTCTGTCGCAAGGTATCTTGCCGTGCTGCGTTCAAAACCGGGCTATTTCCGTTTAAAAGCGCGTACCGAAAAGATAATCAATCGAATACCGCTCATAGGCAAAAAAATATCGGAGCAGCTTTTTAAATCAAAGACAAGATTAAAGAATTTAATCTATAAAAGCACCTTTTTTGAGGAGCTCGGTTTCCGTTACATGGGACCCATTGACGGTCACAACATAACTCAACTTTGCGAGGCGCTTGAGGGTGCGAAAATGGTAAACGCACCGGTGCTTCTTCATATCAACACGATAAAAGGCAAGGGCTACGACTTTGCCGAGAAAGCACCGAGCGAGTTCCACGGAATTTCAAAATTCAATATAAATACGGGTGAGCCTGTATACAGCGGCACGAATTTTTCCGCCGAGTTCGGCGATTTCCTGTGCGATATAGCCTCTAAGGATAAGCGTATATGCGCCATAACCGCGGCTATGTCTCTCGGCACGGGGCTTGAAAAATTCAGAAAGCAGTTCCCCGACAGATTTTATGATGTCGGCATAGCCGAAGAGCACGCCGTAACCTTTTCTTCGGGACTTGCAAGGGGCGGTATGGTGCCTATATTTGCTGTGTATTCGACATTCCTTCAAAGGTGTTATGACCAATTGGTGCATGACGGAGCAATGCAGCATCTTCATATGATAATTGCGGTTGACCGTGCGGGATTTGTCGGTGAGGACGGCATTTCGCACCAGGGCATACTTGACGCTTCGTTCTTAAACGGTATACCGGGTATAACGGTTTATTCACCGTCTACATACACAGAATTAAAACACGCTTTTATAAGGGCAATATACCACAGTGACGGCGTGGTAGCCATACGTTATCCGCGCGGCACGGAAAAACCCGTACCGGAGTCGGACGATCTTTCGTTTGAACCGTTTGCGGTTTACGGCAGAGAAGACTCGGACACGTTTATTGTCACATACGGCAGGCTTTATTCCTATGCCTGCTCTGCGGCAGATGAGCTTGTAAGCCGCGGATATAACGTCTCAGTTTTAAAACTTAACCGTATAAAGCCCATTTCGGAGGACGCTGTCAAAAAAGTTCTCTCATGTAAAAAGGTGTTTTTCTTTGAAGAGGGCATCAAAGCCGGCGGAATAGGCTCGGTATTTTCCGAAATGATGATGGAAAACGGCTTTAAAGGTATGTTCGATTTAACCGCCGTAGATAACGAATTTGTAAAGCACGCGGCGGTATCCGCGCTTTTAAGCGAGTATTCTCTTGATGAAAACGGTATGATAAAAACTATTTTGGAGTATGACGATGGCGGAAAAAAAGACTAGGCTTGACGTAGCCGTTTTTGAACGCGGCTTATCCGACAGTCGCGCTAAAGCGAGCGCTCTGATAATGGCGGGGCAGGTTTTTGTAAACGGGCAAAAGGTCCTTAAATCGGGTCAAAATGTGAAAGAAGACGATAAAATCGAGGTTCGCGGCGAAAAAATGCCGTTTGTCAGCCGCGGAGGCTATAAACTAGATAAAGCCGTCAAGGCTTTTGACCTCTCGCTTAAAGATAAGATATGTATGGATATAGGCGCGTCAACGGGCGGATTTACCGATTGCATGCTGCAAAACGGTGCGGCAAAAGTGTTTTCGGTTGACGTGGGATACGGTCAGCTTGCCTGGAAACTTCGTACCGATGAACGCGTTGTGAATATGGAACGCACAAATTTCCGCTATCTTACAATTGACGATATCGGCACAAAGCTTGATTTTGCGAGCGTTGATGTTTCCTTCATATCGCTGAAAATCATTTTGCCCGTCCTTTTTGAGCTTTTAAACGACGGCGGCGAGGCGGTATGTCTTATAAAGCCGCAGTTTGAGGCAGGTCGCGACAAGGTAGGAAAAAAAGGCGTGGTACGCGACAAGGAAACGCACGCCGAAGTTATTAAAACTATTACGGATTTTGCTTTTGATACCGGTTTTTCGGTTCTCGGACTTGATTTTTCGCCCATAAAAGGCCCCGAGGGCAACATAGAATACCTTATGTATCTTCGAAAAGAGCAAAACAATGTAAACGCTGTGAAAGGTAAAGAAACACAAGTAGCCGAGCTTTCACACAATACGTTACAGTAAAGCGGGTGACAAAAATGAAAATTGCATTGCTGCCGAATTTAACGCGCTCCCATGCGCTTTCGGTTACGGACGATGTGTGCAAATACCTTGAAAAATATAACGCCGAATACTATTTTGAAACGGAAACCGCGGAAAAAATAGGCAATAAAATCAAAGCCGTCGGTTTACCCGAAGCAGAGCTTTTGTCACTTTGCGACGTTGTTATTGCCATAGGCGGCGACGGTTCGCTTATCCACGCGGCGCGTAAAGCGGTTAAATACAAAAAGCCGATACTCGGTGTCAATGCCGGAAATCTCGCCTTTATGGCAGGCATAGAAAAAAATGAGCTTGAGCTTTTAAAGGAACTTATAGAGGGCAATTATACGATAGATAAACGAATGATGCTCGACGTCACCGTTAAAAACGGCTCTTGTGAAAAAACGCTTGACTGCTGCCTTAACGACGTAGTAATCGCAAGAGGCGAGCAGATAAAACTCGTTAAGCTTAACGTTGAGTGTGACGGGCAAAAAATCAACGATTATTATGCGGACGGTATCATAATTTCCACACCCACAGGCTCCACGGCGTATTCGCTGTCGGCAGGCGGCCCTGTTGTAGACCCGAAAATCGAGAGTATACTTTTAACGCCTATCTGTACACACTCACTTTTTGCAAGGTCGCTCATTTTCGGCAATGATTCCGTGCTTTCAATAAAAATTCCCGAAAATACGTCCGACAAAATCAGAATTTCATGCGACGGAGACGATTCCGTAGAACTTTGTCCCGGCGACTGTATAAGAGTAGGTAAGTCAAAATACTACGCAGACTTTATCAGAATTAAAAACGAATCGTTTATTGACGTGCTTAACAGCAAATTGGCGCAGAGGAGGGCATAAGTTGAAAAAGAAAAGACATGAGCTTATTTTAAGGCTTATAACCGAAAATGCCGTTACTACGCAGGATGAACTCTTGGAGCTTCTTAAAAAGAACGGTTATAATGTAACTCAGGCAACCGTTTCGCGCGATATAAAGGAATTGAAACTCATAAAAACACCTGTAAAAAACGGACGTTCAAAATATTCCGTGGGGAGCAGCGGTTCCGACGACGACAACGCGAAATTTTATTCTATATTTTCACAGTCCGTAATTTCCGTGGCTGCCGCAGGCAATATCTGCGCCATTAAATGCTTTTCCGGCACCGCCAATGCCGCCGCGGCGGCGGTTGACGCAATGAAGCTTGAAAAAGTAGTTGCCACTTTGGCAGGCGACGACACTATTTTCGTGCTTTGTCACAGCGATTCGGAGGCGCGTGAATTTACTTTACAGATAAAAGCAATGCTGAACGGAGACTGAAAAAATGCTTTCAAATTTGCAGATAGAAAATATAGCCGTTATCAAAAGCGCGTCTATTGATTTTGAAAACGGATTTAACGTAATGACAGGTGAAACCGGAGCAGGTAAATCTATCGTTATAGATTCTCTTAACGCAATTTTGGGCGAGCGTACCTCGCGTGAGCTTATACGAAGCGGAGCCGACAGCGCGTCGGTGTGCGCCGAATTTCAAAACATCGGCGACAATGTAAAAAATGCGCTTGAAAAACTCGGCATAGAAAAAGACGATACGCTGATTGTAAGCCGCAAATTAACCCCGGACGGCAAAAATGTCTGCCGCATAAACGGTATGCCGGCGACCGTTTCCATGCTTAAAACATTGGGCGTGCAGCTTGTAAATATCCACGGTCAGCTTGATAATCAAAGCCTTTTATCGCCGGAGACGCACTGCTCTTTTATAGATAAGCTCGCAGGCAGCGGCAGAGAGCTTAATGCCTTTAAAGAGCTTTATTCGCTGTATATAAAAAAGAAAAACGAGCTGAAATCTCTCAATACAGATGTAAATGAGAAAAACCGCAGGCTTGATATACTGAATTATCAGATCGAGGAAATACAAAAGGCTGATATAAGACCGGGTGAAAAAGACGAATTGACCGAAAAACTCGGCTTTCTCAGAAATGCCGAAAAAGTCCTTGACTTGCTGCATACGGCGTATGCAGCGCTTAACGGTGACGGAGAAATGCCGGGCGCTGCCGATATTGCGGCGGACGCAGCGTCAAAATTGCTGTCGGCGGCAGATTATTCTTCGGATTTTGCCGAGACGGCAAACGGTGTCAATGATGCCGCAATGAACCTCAGCGCATATACCGAGGAGCTTCGCGACAAAATATATTCGCTCGACTATGACCCTGCCGAGACCGAGAGAGCCGAAGAGCGTCTTGATGTCATTTACAGGCTTTCCCAAAAATACGGCGACAGCGAAGAAGATATACTCGCTTATCTTGAAAATGCCGAAAAAGAGAGAGATGCTCTGTCTTTTTCGGACGAGCGAGCCGAACAGCTGCGCGCGGAAACGGAAAAAGCATATAACGAAGCTCTCGCCGCGGCGAAAAAACTCTCCGAAATCAGAATTGAAGCCGGCAAAAAGTTTTCTGCCGATGTCGAAAGGGAACTCGCGTTTCTCGATATGCCGTCGGTTAAGTTTATCGTGAATGATTCTGTCGGCGAGCTTTATGAAAACGGCATAGACAATATAGAATTTTTACTCTCCGCAAATGTCGGCGAGGAACCGAAACCGTTGTCAAAAATAGCATCGGGCGGCGAGCTTTCAAGAATTATGCTTGCCATTAAGTGCGTATTGTCCGAGCTCGACGACATCGATACGTTGATTTTTGACGAGATTGATTCCGGCGTAAGCGGCAGAGCGGCGCTAAAGATTGCCGCGAAGATGAAAGAGCTTTCAAAAACACATCAGGTTATATGTGTAACTCACTTGGCGCAGATAGCAGCCTTTGCCGACGAGCACAAACTTATTTCAAAAGAAGAGAAGGACGGGCGCACCTATACCTGCATAACCTCTCTCGATTATGACGGCAGAAAGTATGAGCTTGCGAGGATAATGGGCGGACTTACCGTTACTCAAAGTATTTTAAACAGTGCAGAGGAATTACTCTCGTCTGCCGAAATTGACGATTAAAGGTTGACAAATATTTTTTTAATGGTACAATAGGCACATATTTCTACAGGCCGCGAAGGGTCAAAGTAAAAGAGTAAATTTTTTTAAGAGAGCCGTTGGTCGCTGCGAAACGGTAAAAAGCTCTTTGAAGTTACGTCCCGGAGCCGCATTTCCGAAACACACTAGGTTATGCCGTTTTGCAAGCGTTAATTGCCGAAGTTTTTATAACTTCACGAGGCTTTTTCCGTGAGGAAAAGGCAAACTGAGGTGGTACCGCGATTTTTCGTCCTCTGTCTTTTGGCAGAGGGCTTTTTTTATGTCGATAATTTAAAGGAGAATTGAAATGGAAATTTACGAAGAATTAAAAGCCAGAGGCTTAATTGCCCAGGTAACAAACGAAGAGGAGATACGCGAGCTTGTAAACGCCGGTAAAGCAACATTCTATATAGGATTTGACCCGACGGCGGACTCGCTTCACGTAGGGCACTTTATGGCGCTCTGCCTTATGAAACGTCTTCAGATGGCGGGAAATAAGCCGGTCGTTTTGATAGGCGGAGGCACCGGTTATGTCGGCGACCCGTCCGGCAGAACAGATATGCGTTCCATGATGACTCCCGAAACCATACAGCATAACTGCGATTGCTTTAAAAAGCAGATGGATCGCTTTATTGAATTCGGACCCGATAAGGCAATAATGGTAAATAACGCAGATTGGCTCTTAAAGCTCAACTATATCGACCTTTTACGCGACGTCGGCGCCTGCTTCTCGGTCAATAATATGCTGAGAGCCGAGTGCTATAAGCAGAGAATGGAAAAGGGACTTTCGTTCCTTGAGTTCAACTATATGATAATGCAGTCCTACGATTTCTATCATCTGTTTAAGCATTACGGCTGCAATATGCAGTTCGGCGGCGATGATCAGTGGAGCAATATGCTCGGCGGAACTGAGCTTATAAGAAAGAAACTCGGTAAAGACGCTTATGCCATGACGATAACGCTTCTTCTGAATTCGGAGGGCAAAAAAATGGGTAAAACTCAGTCGGGCGCGGTTTGGCTCGACCCCAACAAAACTTCGCCTTTTGAGTTCTATCAGTATTGGAGAAACGTAGCCGACGCAGATGTTCTCAAATGCATCAGAATGTTAACTTTCCTTCCTCTCGAAGAAATTGATAAGATGGATAAGTGGGAGGGCAGCCAGCTTAATACCGCAAAAGAAATACTTGCCTTTGAGCTTACAAAGCTTGTTCACGGCGAAGAAGAGGCAAATAAAGCTCAGCAGACCGCAAGAGCACTGTTTTCAGGAAGCGGAAACCTTGATAATATGCCTTCTTACACTCTTTCAAAAGATGATCTTACCGACGGAAAAATAGCCGTAAACGACATTCTTTTTAAAGCCGGTATGACAAAATCAAAGGGCGAGGGCAGACGTCTTATCGAGCAGGGCGGTGTTTCCGTAAATGACAAAAAAGTAGCCTCTGCCGTTGAAACCGTCAGTGCAGATGATTTTTCGGACGGCAGCATAATAGTAAAAAAGGGCAAAAAGGTATTTTATAAAATTATTTTGAAATAACCGTGTGCTATCTTTTTTCGATGCAATACCGTTTGACAATAAAAAGCGCCTTGTAATTCGGCTCTCGGTTGAATTGCAAGGCGCTTTTATGTATCGGTGCAAATTTAAATTTATCCTTTAATATCGGTGTTTTTGTTAATGCCCTTTTTGCGGAGTATAATGCACGGTATTAAAACAAGTACCGCAACTATTGCAGCCGCCAGGAACATCTGCGCGCACGGCTCGTAATTCAACAGGCCGTCGTCGCCGACGTATGTTCCGCTGACATTCGCTTTACAAACCCAATCTCCAACAGACGGGCCTACAATCATCGGGATAAGCACAAAGAATATCATTCTTATTCCCTGGAAAAGTCCGGTTTTATCTTCGGGCGTGTAGTCGCGTACCGTTGAGTTGAGCATTATGCCGAGCAGACCGTATCCGGCAAAGAGCGGAATTGCGGCAAGGGAAAATTTGCCCGCGGTGTGCATAAACGAAGCGGCGAAAAGACCGATTACAAACAGCGCTATCGCAACAAATAAGAGAACGTTTTTGCCGATTTTGTCGATAAGCTTGCCGACAAGAACTATTACGGCAACAAGTGCGATTATAACAAACGGTGCCGCAATGAGTACGGGCTTTGTTATGTATCCGAGTAAGTCCTCAATGTTAAATCCGAGACTGTGCTGGAGATATATCAAAAGATAGGGGAAGAATACCTGAACAGCCGTCTGGAAAAGGCATATAGCCGCGAATGCAAGATAGAGCTTGCTGTTTTCTTTAACTACCGACGGCTTGAAGCCGTAAACCAAGTCTTTCCAGTAGTTACCGTTTTTCTCATGTATTCCGTTCCTGGAGTCTTTAAGCGTGAACAGCCCGAGAATACCGCAGACAATAACAAATCCGCCTATGGCAAAGAAAAATACGGGATATCCGCCTATTGCGTCTATCATACCGCCGAAAGCGATTACAACTACCATCGCAACAATCGGCAGTATAGCCAGTACGCTTTCCGCCGTAGCTCTGTTTTTCGGCGTTGTAATGTCCGTTATCCATGCGTTAAATGCCGAGTCATTGCTCATCGAGCCGAAAAAAGTCATAATGCAGTCCATAACGATAACGGTAACGGCGGTAGCGGTAATAACTTTGTAAGAGTCCGATATGCCAAACAAGTTCCCGATGTGATTTTTTGTTACAAACCCCAATGCTCCGGTTGTAATGCCCCAGATTATGTATCCGAGAGAAATAAATATTTTTCTCTTGTTCACTCTGTCCGACAAATTACCCATTATAAATGTGGTAATAACCGCCGTTGCGGCGCTGAAAGCCACCATAAGCTTTATTGCCGTCATTGACGAAAGCGAACCGGTTACCTTGCCGCCATCGTAAACCGTGTTGTAAAGGAACGTGTTGAAATACATATTTTCAAGCGTCCATGCCATTTGACCGGTAAATCCGAAAAGGCAAATGTTAAACCAAATTCTTCCGGATAATTTGCTGTCGGCCGCACTCTTTTTCTCAAGCGGGCTTTTTGTTTTAGTTTCCATTGACTCCCTCTTTTCAGCATATGAAACAGTTTGTGCCAATTTCATATAAATAATCATTTATCTATTATAAATGTGTGCAAAAAGTATGTCAAGAAATTTATTGATTAATAGCTGAAAACCGATTTTCATTTGCCGAGCGGCGCGGTATAATCGTGAACAATTTTTAAATTTGCTAAAAATTTTTCTTTTTGTCTTGTAACTTTTTAAAAAATAGTATAAAATGTATCTGTTTATCAGTATTTCACTGAAGAATCATTTTGTAAAGGATGAAAACTTGATGGAAAACAAGCAACGTGAAAAAAGCGCTGCCGAGGCTTACAGAGAAGAACGTAAGCAGCGTATGGCCAAAGCTGCCAAAAAGCAGTCTAAAAAGAACCCGAACGCAGCAAAGGCGGGCAGGATAATAGGCAAAGTTATAGCTATTGTTCTCGCTGTGGCTATTTGTCTTGCAGCCGTAGGCGGTATACTCGATTTCTTCGGTGTTCCGCAAAAGGTGCTCAAAGCCGCTAAATTCGGTTCCGAAAAGGATACTGTGGCAACGTATAACTATTATTATATGACGCTCTATAATTACTATTATAATATGTCGAATCAGTATGATACATATTACGGTTCCGGCATGGGCAAGATGTATACCGGCTACGATACTTCAAAAACTCCTATGGATCAGGACTACACCGGTGATACTTCAAGCCTCAATACAGATGAGGAAATCAAAACATGGGCTGATTTCCTTAAGGTTTCGGCGCTGAACTATATGCAGTCTTATACAGCATATGCGGATTTGGCAAGAAAGAACGGTCTTACTCTCAATGATGACGAAAAAGCCGAGATTGACGACAGAATCGCAAGCATTAAAACAAATGCTGAGAACAGTGATTATTCACTTGAACGTTATATTCAGAAAATATACGGCAAGGGCGTGACCGAAAAGGTTCTCAGAGCCGCTCTTGAAGACAGTACACTCGCTTCAAAATATGCACAGCAGAAGCAGGCCGAGATATCGGACGCGATAACAAATGACGAGATTGTAGCTGAGTATGAGGCTAATCCTAATAATTATACAACTCTTTCCGTATCTGCTTTTAAAGTAGCGGCTAATGCAAATGTTGACAGCAATGCTACGGATGAGGAAAAAACGGCGGCAAATACGGCCGCTATGAGTGAGGCAAAGACTGCCGCTGACAAATATGCGGCAAATGTCAAGAGCGCAGACGATCTTCTCAAGCAGGCTCAGAGCTACAATTCTTCACTCACTTCATCCTCGGTTGCTTTATCCGATACAACATATTCTTCAATCAGCAGTTCTTTTGGTTCTGCGGCAGCCGATTGGGCGGTTTCCACCGACAGAAAGGTCGGCGAAGTAGGTGTTATTGAGGTAGACGGCGGCTATGTTGTAATGTATATTACGGCTACGGCTCATCTTGATGAAACAAGGACCGTGAATGTGCGTCATATTCTTTTCCAATTTGAATCGACAGACAGCAGCGGAAGTACGTCAAATCTCACCGATGAGCAAAAGACAGAGTATTATAATAAAGCTAAGGCAGTTTACGACCAGTATCTTGCAAATCCCACAGAGGACAACTTCGCAGCTCTTGCAAACGATAACAGCGATGATACGGGTTCAAATACCAACGGCGGTCTTTATGAAGACGTAAAGCCCGGTCAGATGGTTACTCAGTTTAATGATTGGTGCTTTGACCCCTCAAGGAAACCCGGAGATACCGGCATAATCGAAACAACCTACGGCTATCATATTATGTATTTTGTAGGTACAGCCGATGAAGCCGTATGGAAAGCAAATATCAGAAGCTCTCTCGCAAGCACCAAGTTTGAGGAGTTTGATAAGGAACTCATTTCCGATACGGGCGATTATGCTAAAAAAGTTAACAAATCCGTAGTTAAATGGGCTGCCAAAAAGCAGGAAAAGCTTATCAAAAATTATACCGTTAACTCAAAGTATAACAGCAAGTCCACATCTACAACAAGTTCAAACGCAAGCACTCTCTATTAAGTGTGAGCCGTTTTGCACGATTTATCGTGTCGGCTATGCGTAATTAAAAATATTTTTTCGGCAGTCCGTTTTTGCGGGCTGCCTTTTTTATGTTTTACCGAAGTGCAAATTTTTTTAAAAACATATTGACTTAGAGCACACTCCAAGTTGTAAACTTAAACAAGTAAGGATGTTCTTGACTTAATTTAATTTTAGGAGAATTATCATGAAAGTTACTGATACAAAAGATTTTGAAAAAGAAAACATATTCGGTACAGGAGAGCCGAATACCGCTTACGCAAAGTTCTTTGTCGGAAATTCCTTTTTAAATCCGCTCACTTCTCCCGACAGCGGACTTTTTGCCGCAAATGTCACTTTTGAGCCCGGATGCCGTAATAACTGGCATATCCATCACGCTGCAAAAGGCGGCGGACAGCTTTTGATTTGCACGGCAGGCGAGGGCCAGTATGTGCAAGAGGGCAAAGAGCCTGTCAGCCTGAAACCAGGTTCGGTAATAATGATTCCGCCGGAGGTTAAGCATTGGCACGGAGCCAAAAAGGACAGTTGGTTCAGCCATATAGCCATTGAGGTTCCCGGCGAAAACTGCAAAAACGAATGGTGCGAAAAGGTTTCGGACGAAGAGTACAATAAGCTCGGCGACTGAGAAGAAATATTCGCTTGCGGAATGGGCAACACCCATTCCGCTTTTTCGCATAAATATACTTTTATATACAAAATGTTCATTTTTATAAGGAAAGTTAATTCCTATTGACAAAGTGGGAGTTGAGAAGTATAATTGCCAGTGGAAAGATAGGAGATTAAAACAATTTGTTATCTTTTTGTGCTGTAATCGGCAGTTTCACTGTTGTGAAACCGCACGGAAAGGAGTGCTTTTTATGATGATATCTTCAAAGGGCAGATATGCTCTGCGGGTTATGCTTGATTTAGCCGAGCAGGGCAGCGATAAATATATCAGCCTTAAAGATATCGCGGAACGACAGGATATTTCCCGAAAATATCTTGAGAGCATTATGACGGAGCTTTCAAAAAACGAGCTTGTCGAGAGCGCTATCGGAAAAACCGGCGGATACAAATTAAAACGTGCGCCGGAAAACTATAAAGTCGGCGAAATTTTATATGCCGCCGAGGGAGAGCTTACCCCCGTATCGTGCCTTGCCAAAGACGGTAAAAAGTGTGACAGAGGCGATTCCTGCTATACCTATCCGTTTTGGCTCGGACTTGAGGAGCATATAAAAGAGTATGTTAACAGCTATACGCTCAAAGATATTCTCGATCTTAAAAATAAACAAAAAAATCAATGCTGTAAATGTGATTCCCACAACGAAAACGAGGATGATGTAATATGAAAAACAACAATCTGCTTGAAATTAAAGATCTTCACGTCAGCGCCGGTGAAAAAGAGATACTTCACGGTGTAAACCTTACCGTCGGCAAGGACGAAACACATGTCCTTATGGGACCGAACGGAACGGGCAAGTCCACGCTCGGCTACGCCGTAACGGGCAATCCGGAATATACCGTTACAAGCGGTGAAATTATATTTGACGGAGAGAATATAACAGCTCTTCCCGTTAACGAAAGAGCCAACAAGGGTATATTTTTGTCGTTCCAGAATCCCCTTGAAGTACCGGGCGTTACTCTCAGCGCATTTATAAGAAGCGCTCTCGAGCAGAAAACAGGCAGCCGTCTGCGCCTTTGGGATTTCAAAAAGAAGCTCTCCGAAACCATGAAGCTTCTTTCTATGGATGAGTCTTATGCCGAGAGAGATTTAAACGTAGGCTTTTCGGGCGGCGAAAAGAAAAAGGCGGAAATACTTCAAATGCTGATGTTGGAGCCGAAGCTTGCCATTCTCGACGAAACCGATTCGGGTCTTGATGTAGACGCAGTTCGTACCGTTTCAAACGGCGTCAGACTTTACAGAGAGAGAGTAAAGGGTTCGCTGCTTATCATAACCCACAGCACCAGAATACTTGAAGCCTTAACCGTTGACGAAACCCATGTTATGGAAAACGGAGTTATCGTTAAAAACGGCGATGCGTCACTTGTAGGCGAAATTAACGAAAACGGCTTCGGCAATATCTGATTTATCCCATAAAAAGTTGGTGATTATAAATGAAAGAGAAAAGTCAAATTGAAGACATTGACCGCAGTGTCTATGATATACGCGATGAGGAGCACGACGCTTACCGTATGGAGAGCGGACTTACTCCCGAAATAATAGACAAGCTCTCCAAGGAGAAAAACGACCCTGTTTGGATGCAGCAATTCCGTCTTCAGTCTTTGCAGATATATAACGAGATGAAAGTGCCGGATTGGGGACCGTCTCTTGACGGACTTGATATAGATAATATCGCGACATATGTCCGTCCCAACACAAAAATGCAAAATAATTGGAAAAACGTGCCCAAGGATATTAAAGATACATTTGAAAGGCTCGGTATTCCAAAGGCGGAGCGCAAATCTCTCGCAGGCGTCGGCGCGCAGTACGACTCGGAACTTGTTTACCATAATGTTAAGGACGAGGTTGCGGCTCAGGGCGTTATGTATTCCGATATGGAGAGCGCCATGAGCGGCGAGTATGCCGACATGGTAAAAAAATACTTTATGAAACTTGTAACTCCGCACGACCATAAGTTTGCCGCTCTTCACGGCGCGGTCTGGTCAGGCGGCTCGTTCGTGTACGTACCTAAGGGTGTGCAGGTTTCAATTCCGCTTCAGTCGTATTTCAGGCTTAATGCAAAGGGTGCAGGGCAGTTTGAGCATACGCTTATAATTGTCGATGAGGGCGCAAGCCTCCATTTCATCGAGGGTTGTTCCGCTCCTAAATACAATGTTGCAAACCTTCACGCAGGCTGTGTGGAGCTGTATGTAAAAAAGAACGCCAAGCTCAGATATTCCACTATTGAAAACTGGTCTAAAAATATGTATAACCTCAATACCAAACGTGCTCTTGTTGAAGAAGGCGGCGTTATCGAGTGGGTTTCGGGTTCGTTCGGCTCACATGTCGGCTGCCTTTATCCCATGAGCATTTTAAAGGGCGACAATTCCCGTATGGAGTTTACGGGCGTCACTTTTGCGGGCAAGGGTCAAAACCTTGATACGGGCGCTAAGGTTGTTCATGTGGGCAAAAATACAAGCTCTTATATGAATACCCGTTCAATAAGCAAGGGCGGCGGAATAAGCACCTTCAGAAGCAGCGTTGTTGTTGAAAAGAGCGCAAAAGGGACAAAGTCGTCTGTTTCGTGTCAGTCTCTTATGCTTGATTCGCAGTCACGCTCGGACACAATACCGGCTATGGATATACGCACTAAAGACGCCGCAGTCGGTCACGAAGCAAAAATAGGCAGTATCAGCAACGAAGCGGTATTTTATCTTATGAGCCGCGGTATGAGCGAAGAGGACGCACGCGCCCTTATAGTAAGCGGCTTTGCGGATAATGTTTCAAAAGAGCTTCCTGTTGAATATGCCGTTGAAATGAATAACCTCATAAGACTTGAAATGAAAGGCAGTATAGGCTAAAGGTCTTTTGGAAAGGGTGAATTATATGACTTTGATAAACAGACTTCCGACAAGAACTTGGAATCGGCTCGGGGTAAATGAAACGGCTCTTTCTTGGGACGAAAACGGCACAACCGAGATGTCTCCGCTTACTGTTGACGTAGCGGAATGCGAAAAGGTAATGCGCGTCGAGATAAATGGCGAAAATGAATTCAGCCGCAAGAAAGTTACGATAAATGCGCAAAGCGAAAGCTCGGTTACCGTTATTGAAGTCCTTTCGGCGGAAAATAATCTTGCCGTCGAAACAGAACTTAACGTAAAAGAGAATGCCCTTGTGCGCCTTATTCAGGTGCAAAAAAGCGGTGAAAAGTCGCTTGTTTACAATAAGGTTACATCTTCCTGTGATAAAAACGGCAGGGTAGAGCTTTTGCAGATTTTCCCGGGCAAAGGAGATATTTATTCCGACAGCCTCATTGAGCTTACGGGCGATAAGAGCAGTTTCAAGTCCGATATAGGCTATCTCGGGCAGAGAGAACAGACCGTAGATATCAATCTTGTTGTCAATCATTACGGCATGAGCACTGAAAGCGAAATAAACGCAAGCGGTGCGCTGAAGGACTCTTCTTCAAAAATATTCAGAGGTACAATAGACTTCAAAACGGGCTCGTCCGACTCCGTCGGCAACGAAAAAGAGACCGTTTTGATGCTCGGCGACGGCGTGGTAAACAAAACCGTACCGCTGATTCTTTGCGCCGAAGAAAATGTTGTCGGCAATCACGGCGCAACAATAGGCGAGCTTGACGATGAAACGCTGTTTTATTTTGAGAGCCGCGGCATAGGAAAAGCCGAGGCGGAAAATATTCTTGCGAGAGCCGCCATTGAGCGTTTGGCTCGCGAAACGGGCGACGAAGAAACCGAAAAGCTCATAATCAAAATACTTGACGAGGACCTTTAAAATGCACTACGATTACAGAAAAGATTTTCCGCTGCTTATGCAGAATAAAATAATTTATATCGATAATGCCGCGACTTCACAGCGTCCGCAGTGCGTTATTGACGCCGAGGGCGATTTTTACAAAAATTACAACGCAAACCCCTTGCGCGGACTTTACTCTTTGAGCGTCGAGGCTACCGAGGTCTATGAAAACGCCAGAGAAACCGTTCGAAAATTTATCGGTGCGAAAAAGAGCAGCGAGATAATTTTCACAAGAAATACCACGGAAAGTCTCAATCTTGTAGCCTACAGCTACGGGCTTTCAAATGTTAAAAAAGGCGACGAGATAGTTGTTTCGATAATGGAGCATCACAGCGACCTTTTGCCGTGGCAAATGGTGGCAAAAACCTGCGGTGCCGAGCTTAAATTCATCGAATGTGATAAGGACGGCAGCATCGACCTTGAAAAGGTAAAAGAGCTTATAACCGATAGGACGAAAATTGTCGCAACGACGCAGGTTTCAAACGTGCTCGGCAGAGAGTATCCGGTAAAAGAAATTGCGAGGCTCGCTCACGAAAAGGGCGCCGTTATGGTTGTCGACGGAGCGCAGAGCACACCTCATATGAAAGTTGACGTCACAGACCTCGACGCTGATTTCTTCGCTTTTTCGGGTCATAAGCTTTTGGCGCCTATGGGCATAGGCGTTCTTTACGGCAAAGAGGAATTACTCGAAAAAATGCCGCCGTTTTTGTCGGGCGGCGAGATGATAGATTCCGTTACACGGACATCGGCTGTATATGCCGAGTTGCCGCATAAATTCGAGGCAGGTACCGTAAATGCCGCCGGCGCCGCAGGTCTCAAGGCGGCAATAGATTATATTGAAAAAGTCGGATTTGACTATATAGGCGAGCGTGAAATTGCACTTACCTCACGTGCAATCGAAAAAATGAAAAAAATTCCCCACGTAAATATTATCGGTTCGGAAAATGCCGATGAGCACACGGGAATAGTTACATTCACGGTCGATAATGTCCATCCGCACGATATAAGCGAAATATTGGCTGCGGACGGTATAGCCGTAAGAGCCGGTCACCATTGCGCACAGCCGCTGCTCACGCATTTGGGACTTAATTCCACCGCAAGAGCAAGCTTTGCTTTTTATAATACCGAGGACGAGGTCGATAAATTTACCGACAGTGTAGCAACAATAAGGGAGCGTATGGGTTATGGAGAATAGAAGCTTTTACAATGAAATACTGACGGAGCACAATGTTCATCCGGAGTTTAAGCACGATTTGCCCGACGCCGATATAGTCTTAGAGGGCGTTAACCCCAACTGTGGCGACGATATATGGCTTAAGCTTAAAACCGACGGCGATACAATAACCGACGGCGCCTTTCTCGGTGACGGATGCGCCATCTCGCAGGCGTCTGCGGATATTATGCTCGGTATGATTATAGGCAAGAAAAAAGAGGACGCGTTAAAACTCGGCGA
This sequence comes from Ruminococcaceae bacterium UBA6434, assembly GCA_002437245.1. Classification (GTDB taxonomy): domain Bacteria; phylum Bacillota; class Clostridia; order Oscillospirales; family Acutalibacteraceae; genus Fimenecus. Next base: position 14,391 of record DJOQ01000047.1, on the reverse strand, counting down.
CATTTTTCTGAAGATGATTAAAGGCGAAGCCTCCGAAGAGGAAATCGAAAGCCTTGAAGAAGCGTCTGCGCTCCGTGATATTTCACATATGCCGGCGCGTGTAAAATGTGCCGTTCTCGGCTGGCATACGCTTTCCGAAGCCTTAAACGGTAAAGAAAAGAAATAAGCGCTATATTTGCTTGTTACCGGTACGGGATTCGGCCGGGTGTTTATAAGGCAGTGTTGCTTCAAAACAACATTTTTGTCCAATAATAATTGACCCCTCAGATAAGCCAGGGCTTATCTGAGGGGTTTGCCCTTTCTTGTATCAAAAATATATTATTTTGAAGTGCTTCGCAGTTTCATAGCTATAAAAATTTTTTATGCCGAAGTCAGGAAACGAAGCAAGGCTGTAGCCTTGTGAGGCCTTTTGGCAAAAGCATAAGAGATTTTTATGCGAGAAACCAACGCTTTCTTATGAACGCCCGGCCTTATCCGTGCCGGCTTTTTCTTTGTCTGATATTTTTCAAGTTCGGTTGTTTTGTTGTGCCTTATATTGTATAATAAAACAAATGATTGTCGGGTGAAGATATGAAGAGTTTTATCACAAAGCCCCCTATGGGGTGGAACAGTTGGGATTGCTACGGCGCAGGCGTAACCGAAGATGAGCTTCTCGGAAACGCCGAGTTTATGCGTGACCGTCTGAAAAAATACGGCTATCAATATGTTGTCTGTGATATACAGTGGTACGAGCCCTTGGCAAAGGGTAATATATACAATAACTTTGCCGACCTCTGTATGGACGAATATTCGCGCCTTATCCCTGCGGTAAATCGCTTTCCGTCCTCCGCAAACGGCGCGGGATTTAAGCCGATAGCCGATAAAATTCACTCTATGGGGCTAAAATTCGGTATCCATATTATGCGCGGTATTCCAAGACAGGCGGTTCACCGAAATACGCATATTTACGGCACAACCGCCCGTGCGCGCGATATTGCTTCCCGTTTTTCGCTGTGCCCCTGGAATACCGATATGTATGGGGTAGATACGGAAAAAAGGGGAGCCGAAGAATATTACGATTCAGTTTTCCAACTGTATGCCTCTTGGGGCGTGGATTTTGTAAAAGCAGATGATATAGCAAACACCGAGTTCAGTCCGCAAAATCCGTATTCGGCGGAAAAAGAAATCGAAATGATACGGGCTGCAATAGACCGTTCCGGCAGAGATATGGTACTGAGCCTCTCGCCGGGTCCGGCACCGTTAAATAAAGCCGAGCATCTCTCCGAAAACGCGAATATGTGGCGTATTTCCGGCGATTTTTGGGACAGATGGGATAAGCTTATCGATATGTTTTCACTCTGCGAAAAGTGGTATCCGTATGTAAAAGACAGTTCATTTCCCGACTGCGACATTTTGCCGCTCGGCAAGCTCTGCATAGACGGCTCTTATATGGGCGATATGGGGCGTGATTCGGGGCTTACAAAGGAAGAACAAAAAACCATGATGACCCTGTGGTCTGTTTTTCGCTCTCCGCTTTTTTTCGGCGGCGAGCTTCGCCTTACGGATGATTATACTCTGTCTCTTGTTACAAATTCCGAAGTTATAAGTGTAAATCAAAACTCCGAAAAGCCGTTGTTTGTTTACAATAAAGGCGGCATTGCGGTGTGGCGGACACAAATAAAAAACGGTACTGCGGTTGCGGTTTTCAATCTTTCCGACGAAGAAAAATGTCATAAATTGAAGTTTTCGGATTTGGGCATTGAGGGCGGTTGTGCGGTTCGCGATTTATGGGCGAGAAAAGATATTTCAAAATGTGAAAAAGACGTTACCGTCTCTTTAAAACCGCATTCGTCGGCGTTTTTCGGATTATATTGAATTTTGATATGAACAGCATAAAAGGGGGCGCAAAATGCTTAACTTTATACTCGGCCGCAACAACAGCGGCAAAACGGAAAAAATCAGAACTCTTATCGCAGAGAGAGCGTCCGAAAATAAAAAGTGTATACTCATAGTGCCCGAGCAGTTCTCGTTTGAGAGCGAACGCAGCATTCTTGAAAAAATCGGTGCGCAAAAAATGCTCAATGTTGATATATTGAGCTTTACGCGCCTTGCTTTCGTAATAAACGAGCAGTACGGTAAGGCTCTTAATAAGACAATTGACGACGGCACGCGCAAAGTGATGATGAGTCTCTCGCTTGAGGCGTTGTCGGGAAAACTCGAATATTTTAAAAAGTTTTCTTCAAAGCCGACGCTTTTGTCTAACCTTTTGACCTTTGTAACCGAGCTAAAGCAGTGCGCCGTCTCGCCCGATGAAATTGCCGAGGTCTCCGAAAAGACCGAAAATAAGTCTCTCGGGAAAAAGCTTTCCGAGCTTGCGCTGATAGCGGCAACATATGACGCCCTTTCGAGCCGCAGCTTTTTTGACGATGAAAATTTGTTGACCGTTGCCGCCGATATGATATCGGAAACCGACTTTTTCGACGGTAAAGCCGTTTATTTTGATGCATTTTGCGGCTTTACAAAACAGGAGCGAAACTGTATTAAGAGCATTTTGCCGAAAGCCGAAAATGTGTATATTTCCCTTTGTACCGACAGAGATTTATCACGCGAGGGCATTTCCGTTTTTGAAAATGTTAATTCGGAGTTCTCATATCTTAAAGAGTGCGCCGCAGAACAAAACGTCAGCGTTTCGCAACCCGAAATATTAAACGTTAAAGAAGACGGCAGAAGTCCCGAGCTTGTTTATCTCGAAAAATATCTGTGCGGCGAAGAATCCGAACCGTATAAAAAAGAATGTGAAAATATCGTAGTGTGTGCGGCAGGGAATATGGCTGATGAAGCGGATTTTGTCGCGTGTGAAATCAAAAAACTTTTAAGATGCGACCCCACGCTTCGTTGCCGCAATATAGCCGTTATAGAGCGCACCGCGGGAACATATGATAAGGAACTCACCGAGAGTTTCAGAAAATACGGCGTGCCGATATTTGAAGATAAGCGCAAACCTATCGGTGTGCAGCCCGTTATGGTGTTTGTAAAATGTTTGCTCATGCTTTGCGCCGAGAGCTTTTCCACGGAAAACTTTATGAGACTTTTGAAAACCGGGCTTACCGCTCTGTCAGCCGATGAAATATCGGAGCTTGAAAACTATGCTTTTATATGGAATATCGACGGCTCAAAATGGCGCAGGGATTTTACCGAAAATCCCAACGGGCTCGGTGTCGACGTGACAGAAAAAAGCCAAGAGACTTTAATAAGGCTGAATGATATTCGCAAAAAATCGGTTCTGCCGATTTTGACCTTTAAAAAGGCGTTTGAAGATGCCGACGGCGAGAAAAAGTCGGAACTTATCTATAGTTTTCTTATAAAAAACGGTGTTACCGCGAAGATCCGTGAAAAGACCGAGTATCTTATTTCGTCGGGCGACACCGTCCTCAGCGAAGAACAGGATACCGTTTGGGAAACGCTTATGGATATGCTCGGCAAAATGGCGTCGGCAATAGGCGAGACGGTCGTAACACCGAAACGATACAGCGAGCTTTTCGATATTTTACTGTCTGCCGTAACTCTCGGCTCATTACCGCAGGAGCTTGACAGCGTAACTGTCGGCGCGGCGGACAGAATCAGGGTTTCCGACTGCAAAGCGGCGTTTATTATAGGTGCCGACAGCGGTGTATTTCCGATTGACCCTTCAACCGAGGGGCTTTTAAGCGACAGCGAGCGTAAAATAATCGGCTCGTTAGGCGTGAAACTTGCCGAAACCGCCGAGTATAAAGCGGTTGACGAAAAATTTACGGCATACCGCGCCTTAACATCGCCGTCCGAAAAGCTTTATGTAACTTATTCGCTTTCGGATTTTGACGGCAGTTCTATGCGGCCGTCGGAAATAGCCGATAATATTGTTACCGCTTTTCCGACTGCTCCGAAGCTTGATACGGCGCTTTTGGCTCCCTTGTATTCCATAGAGAGCGACGCCTCGGCGTTCAGGGCGCTTGCAGCCGGCTATCGTGAAAACACCGCGCTTGTTGCAACGCTGAAAAAATATTTCGGCGGCAAAACCGAATATTTGTCACGAATAAAGTCTCTTGACAGGCTGGTTTCGGGGGAAGAAATAAAAATCAAAGACCCAAAAAACGCAATTTCCCTGTTTGGAAAGAGTATGTATGTTTCCGCGTCACGCGTAGAAACGTATTATAAATGCCCATTTGAATATTTTTGCAAATACGGGTTAAACGCGAAGCCGAGAAAAACTGCCGAGCTTGACCCTGCACAGAGCGGTACAGTTATACATTTTGTGCTTGAACATATCTTGTCTTTATATTCGAAACCGAAGCTTATAGAGCTCTCCGATAATGATATTAAATCGATAGTTAAAAATTTACTATCGGAATATCTCGATGAGACAATGGGAGGAAAAGAAAACAAGGAGAAGAGGTTTTTATATCTTTACAACCGCCTTTCCGATTCGCTTTTTGAAGTCGTCAAACGAATTGCGGAAGAGCTGAAGGTATCCGATTTTACACCCTCGGGATTTGAGGTCAAAATAGATGAGGACGGAGAAATTCCGTCATATGCCGTGCCGCTTCCCGACGGCGGTTTCTTGAAAATCCGAGGCTCGGTAGACAGAGTGGATACAATGAAAAAAAACGGCAAAACGTATTTGCGCGTTATAGATTATAAGTCGGGCGGCAAAACTTTTCTTTTGTCTGACGTACTCTCGGGTCTTAATATGCAAATGCTTATATATCTGTTTGCTCTCGGAGAAAACGGAAAAGAAAAGTACGGCGATGTTTTTCCGTGCGGAGTGTTATATATGCCTGCCAAAAAGGCTCCCGATGATCTCGGCAGGAATGCAAAAAGCGAAGAAGTGCTTGAAAGCAAAATCAAAAAGTCAAGGCTCAGCGGTATAGTCGTAAATGACAAGGACGCCATAGAGGGTATGGACAGAGACGTCAGCGGCCGCTTTATAAATGTAACTTACGATAAAAAGAACGGCGGCTATAAGGGCGATTTGCTGTCCATAGAGGAGCTCGGGAAGCTCAAAACCGAGATAGACGGTATTTTGCGCGAAATGGCGAATTCTCTGAAAGCCGGAAAGATAGAGGTTCTCCCGTGCGAGAGTACCAATTACCGCGATGTATGCGCCTATTGCGATTATTATGCAGTTTGCGGATTTGAGCAGGGGGCGCCGGTCAGAAAAATAGAAAAAATGTCGCTTAAAGATGCGAAAAAAACGCTGAATGAAGAGGGTGATGACGTTGGCTGAAAAGAAAATCAAATGGACTGCGGCGCAGGAAAACGCAATAGATTCGCGCAACGGTTCGGTTTTGGTATCCGCCGCGGCAGGTTCGGGCAAAACCGCCGTACTTGTCGAACGCGTCATAAGGCGTATCTGCGACGAAAAAAATCCGTGCCCCGTTGACAGCCTGCTTGTCGTTACTTTCACCAAAGCTGCGGCAGCCGAAATGAAAGAGCGTATAAATGCGCGCCTTACGGAGCTTTTACAGTCCGACCCGGGTAATCGCTATCTCGCAAGACAGCGTATGATGCTGCCTGCAAGCGATATTTGCACCATAGATTCGTTTTGCTTAAAGCTTGTCAGGGCAAATTACGATTCTCTCGGCATTACTCCCGATTTTCGCACGCTTGACGACAACGAAAAAAAGCTCCTTGTAAAAGAGGCGGCTGATAAAACCCTGGAGGAGCTTTACGAAGAGGGCTCAAAGGAGTTTAAATCACTTACAGAGCTGTTGATAAGCGGCAGAACCGACGATAAACTCTCCGAGATTATTTACAAGCTCTACGAAAACGCCTGTGCGTATGCTTTTCCAAAAAAATGGCTCAACAGCGTAGTAAGGCTCTACAATCCATCCCTGTTGCCGCAGCAGACGCCGTGGGGGCAAAAAATATTAAGAGACGTTATCGAGCAGGTCCGTTATTGCGGCGAAACTCTCAGTAAATGTGCGGTTATGCTTCGCGAAGAGCCGGAGCTTGAGGTCTGCTATTTACCGGCAATTTACTCCGACAGTATGCATTATAAAGCGACGTATAATGCGGCGTGTTGCGGCGATTGGGAACGCGTTAAATCGCTTATTGACGGATTCAAACCCGAAAGGCTGAAAAGCGCCCCGAAGGATTTTGCGGACTCTCCTTTAAAAGAACGCGTTAAGTCGCTTAGGGCCGATTGTAAAAAAGCATACGCTTCTCTCGGGAAAGAAGTTTGCGTTACACAGGAAGAATTTTGCGAGGATACCGCGGAGCTCAGACACGTAATTATCAAGCTGTTTTCGGCGGTTATGCTGTTTTCAAAGCACTATTCGGAACTCAAAGAAAAGCAAAACGCATATGACTTTTCCGATATTTCGCATATGGCGCTCGCCTTGCTCGTAAGCAGAAACGATGATGACAATATCGTCAGAACAGACCTTGCAAAAGAGCTTTCGCATAAGTATACCGAAATACTGATAGATGAGTATCAGGACACCAACAAAGCGCAGGATATGCTTTTCAGAGCGCTGTCAGATAATGAAAAAAATCTTTTTATCGTCGGCGACGTTAAGCAGAGTATATACGGCTTCAGGCTTGCCATGCCCGAAATATTTTTGCAAAAGCGCAAGCGCCTGCCCGACTTTGACGGCAAAAATTATCCTGCAAGAATAAATCTCGATGAGAACTTTCGAAGCCGTAAAGATGTTACGGAATATATAAACTATGTTTTCGGCAGAGTGATGAACGAGGACAGCTGCGGCATAAATTATGACAACAACGAATCGCTGAAGGCGGGTGCCGATTACGAAAAGGTCGATTTTCCGTGCGCCGAGCTTCATATAGTGGATAAATCGGCAATCTGCTGTGAAGAGCTTCCCGAAGCCTGCCATATAGCCGATGTTATAAAAAAGCTGATAGACGAAAAGATGCCCGTAAAAACAAAAACAGGGTACAGACCCATAATGTATAAGGACATCTGTATACTTATGAGAGCAATGGGCGGAGCGGACGATTATTTTGACGCCCTTACAAAGAAAAATATCCCCGTGTATTATCAAAAGAGGGGCGGATTTTTTCAAAACACCGAAATAAATGTAATGCTGTCGTTCCTTGAAATTATTGATAACCCGTTGCAGGATGTTCCGCTTCTTTCGGTGCTTATGTCACCTTTGTACGGCTTTACCGCCGATGACCTTGCGATTATCCGCTCACAAAAAAGAAACGGGTATCTCTTTAACGCCGTTTCGGAAAGCGGACTCGAAAAGTGCCGCGACTTTATAAAAAGCCTCACAGAATACAGAGAGATGAGTACCACGTGCTCTGTCAGTGACCTCCTTCGCTCAATATATGAGAGAACGGCGTATCCGTCGATTGTTCTTTCTATGACTGACGGCGATACACGGCGCCTCAATTTACTCCTGCTTCTGCAATATGCGGAAAACTACGAAAGCAATTCCGATTTGGGACTTTCCGGATTTGTCCGCTATTTGGCACGTACAAGAGACGGCAACAGCAGTATAGACTCTTCTACCGGCATCTCCGAATATGCCGATGTGGTAAGAATTATGAGCATTCATGCGAGCAAAGGCCTTGAATTCCCCGTGGTCATTATTGCCGGTTGCGGAAATAAAATCAATACAATGTCGCAGTATGATGCACTGCTCGTTGACCCTGCCGCTTCTCTCGGAGCGGGGATTAAGCGAATCATAAACGAAACCGGCAGAGTTTTTGAAACTTTGCAGCACTATGCTTGCCGTCTTGCGATACGCGACAGCGAAAGGGCAGAGGAACTCAGAATTTTATATGTTGCAATGACCAGAGCGAGAGAACGGCTTATAATAGTCGGCTCTTCCGATAATCCCGAACGTCTTGTCGGAAGATGCAGCGCGTCTCTTTACGGCGACGGCAAAATTCCGTCGGCGCTTATAAAAAAGGCGACGTCTTACCTTGATATATTGATTCCGAGCCTTATGTGGCACAAGGACGCAAAACTGTTGAGAAGTTTTGCGGCAAAACCCGAATACGGAATTTGCAAGGCGGATTTTCCGCTTAATGTTGAGTGTGTTACTTCGGTATCTTCGGAAGAGTATCTTACCGACGACAAAGCCTCTGCCGCACCGGACGAAAATATGCTTGAAGAAATTAAAAAACGGACCTCATATGCTTACGGGTATTCGCGCCTTTCCGATTATGCCGCGAAAATGTCCGCGTCTTCCGTCGAAATCGGTTCGCGCAGTCTCGATTGGTATTTTACCGCAAAACCCGACTTCCTGTGCAAAAACGATATGACCCCGGCAATGCGCGGAACGGCGGCACACCGTTTTCTTGAAATTTGCGATTTGAATTTGGGCGAGCAGTCCGTCGAAAACGAAATCGAAAGGCTTGTTTCTCTCGGAAAGCTGACGGAAAACGAGGCGTCGGCAATAGACGAAAAAATGCTCGAGGGATTTTTCAAAAGCGAAATATTCAAGCGCATTAAAAATTCCGATAAAGTGTATAGGGAGCAAAAATTTACGATTGCCGTTCCGCTCTGTGAATTAAATGACGATGTTCCTAAGAAGTTCTCGTCCGAAAAGACCGTTGTTCAGGGTGTTATCGACTGTGCATTTTGCGAAAACGGAAAGACGGTCGTTGTCGATTACAAGACTGACAACGTAAAAGACGAGGAAGAACTCAAACGCAGATATTCGGGGCAGCTTTCGATTTATAAGCGTGCGGCAGAGGAGATTTTTTCACAGCCCGTCAAAGAAACGCTTATCTTTTCGCTGCGCCTTAACAAAACTGTGACTTTGGATATATAAAATTTGAAAAAATGCTTGCTTTTTAAAGCTAAGTATGATAGAATTTCTATCGCTGTTAAAATGTAACTTAATATGTATTCCCGAAAGAGGTGACAGATAATGAAAGAAGGCATACATCCCGAGTACAAAGAGACGACCGTAAAATGTGCTTGCGGCGCCGAGTACAAAACTCGTTCTACTAAAGAGAATATCCGCGTTGATATTTGTTCTAAATGCCATCCGTTTTTCACCGGTAAGCAGAAGCTTGTTGATACCGGCGGACGTGTTGACAGATTCAAGAAGAGATACAATCTTGATAAGTAATTTAGGGAAGCGGTACTTTGGTACCGCTTCTTGTTTTTATAAGGAGTACGGTGAAAAATATGCCGAGCTATAAAACGGTCAAAAAAAGAGCCTGCGATGAATTTACCGAAAAGCGGTCGCGTTTTATAGGCTACGTTTGTCCCGTTAAAACAGCGGAGGAGGCAAACGGCTTTATATCCGAAATAAAGCAAAAGCATTGGGACGCAAAGCACAATGTTTATGCATATATATTGCGTGACGGCAATATAAAAAGGTATTCGGATGACGGCGAACCGCAGGGAACGGCGGGCGTACCTGTTTTGGATGTTCTCGAAAAAAGCGACGTCAAAGATGTCTGCGTTGTCGCAACAAGGTACTTCGGCGGCATACTTTTGGGCGGAGGCGGTCTCGTTAGGGCGTATTCGCATACCGCAAAAATAGCTCTTGATTCGGGCGAAATCATAACTATGACAAAGTGTGACGAGTTTTGCGTAGTTTCAGACTACAATTATTACGGCAGGCTTGTGTCTCTTATTCCCGAAAACGGCGGAACGGTGATTTCTGCGGATTTTGCCGATAATGTAAAGGTCTGCTTCAGTATTCCGTGTGAAAAGACCGAAAGCATTAAAAAGCTGATAGTCGATTCGTCAAACGGAAGATTTTTCGCCGAAAAAACGGGCGAGAAATATGCCGAAATATAAATTTTAAAATAAAAAAAGGGAAAATGCGTTTTCTTTCGTATATATAATTGAATTGAGGTGAAAGAGTGTCTGACATAATACGTGAAACCACCATGAAAATCGAACGTGAAACTCTGTCGCCGAATGCGTGCCTCTCCGAGAACAACAGAGGAAGACAAAGAAAAGAGCCGGAATGTCCCGTAAGGACTTCTTTTCAGCGTGACCGCGACAGAATAGTACATTCCAATGCGTTCCGCAGATTAAAGCATAAAACTCAGGTGTTTTTGTCTCCGGCAGGCGACCACTATCGCACAAGACTTACCCATACCCTTGAGGTTGCGCAGATAGCGCGCACAATCGCCCGTGCTTTGAGACTCAACGAGGATCTCACGGAGGCGGTGGCGCTCGGCCACGACCTCGGTCATACACCTTTCGGCCATGCCGGCGAGAGAGCGCTGAACGAGGTTTGCTCACTTGGATTTAAACACTATGAGCAGAGCCTTCGCGTTGTGGACAAGCTTGAAAAACACGGAAACGGGCTTAATCTTACATATGAGGTGCGCGACGGTATAGTTTGCCATACTGTCGGCAAAGAAGCCGATACTCTTGAGGGCAGAATAGTCAAATTGTCCGATAAAATAGCGTATATAAATCACGATATAGATGATGCGATAGTCGCCGGAGTGCTGTCCGAAGACAGTATCCCCAATGATATAAGAGATGCTCTCGGCAAGAGTAAGTCAGACAGAATAAACACTCTTGTTACGTCGGTAATAAATAACAGCGACGACGATATAGTCCTCGGTAAAAATGAAACAGAGCCGTTTTCGGAGCTGTGTGATTTTATGTTTCGCAATGTCTATACAAATCCGGTGTGTAAGGGGGAGGAGAAGAAGGCGGAAGCGCTTATAAAAACGCTGTTCGATTATTTTACCAATCATCCTCTTTCCATGCCTACCGAATACGAGTCGATTTATTTGAGCGAGGGCGCCGAAAGAGCCGCCTGCGACTATGTTGCCGGAATGTCCGACAGCTATGTTCTTCATGTGTATAATAATTTGTTTATTCCGAAGTCCTGGATCGGGTGGGACAATCTTTGAGAGAGGTGATGTTATATGGCTCTAAGCGATGAATTTCTCGACGATCTTCGCCGCCGCGCCGATATCGAATCTACCGTTTCCTCATATGTTTCGCTTAAACGAAAGGGCAAAATACTGACGGGGCTTTGCCCGTTTCATAACGAAAAAACACCGTCGTTTACGGTTTATCCCGAAACGCAGTCGTATTATTGCTTCGGGTGCGGCAACGGCGGAGACGTCATAACCTTTATACGAAATATCGAAAATCTTGATTATATGGAGGCTGTTAAATTTCTTGCCGACAGGCACGGCGTCTCTATGCCGCAAGACGGATTTGACGCAGGTCTCAGCAAAAAAAGAACCGAGATGTACGGTGCCAACCGCGAGGCGGCAAGGTTCTTCCATGCGAAGCTCTATTCGCCGGAGGGCAGGGAGGGCCTTGAGTACTTTTATTCACGCGGTCTTTCCGATAATACGATACGTCATTTCGGGCTCGGATACGCTCCTGATTCCTGGCATGAACTTGAAAATTATCTTGTGTCAAAGGGCTACAGTCAGCAGCTTCTGTATGAGGCAAATATTCTGAGGTCAACAGTAAAAAACGGAAAAAGATATTATTACGATGCGTTTAAAAACAGGGCTATGTTTCCGGTTATTGATTTGCGCGGCAATGTTATTGCTTTCAGCGGCAGACGTATTCACGATGCGGACAGCGACCGCAAGTATGTGAATACAAGCGATACGCTTGTCTATAAAAAAGGCAGCAATCTTTTTGCCCTCAACTTTGCGAAAAAGTCAAAGAGCGATTCAATAATTCTGTGCGAGGGCAATCTCGATGTTATTTCGCTCCATCAGGCAGGATTTACAAACGCAGTAGCGGGTCTCGGCACAGCTCTCACGGAAGAGCAGGCGCATATGCTTTCCCACTATGCCGGCGAAGTTTTTATCTGTTACGATTCCGACGAGGCGGGCCAAAAGGCAACAAGAAAAGCGATAAATATACTCGGCAAGACAACCCTCAAGGTTCGTATAATACATATGACCGGCGGCAAGGACCCCGACGAAATAATACAAAAATTCGGCGCCGAGGGCTTTAGGCGTTGCCTAGATTCAGCGGCGAACGACGTTGAGTTTTCGCTTCTTTCCGAGCGCTCAAAATACGATATATCATCTCCGGCCGGCAGAAGTGATTATTTAAAAGCGGCGGCGGCTGTTTTGGCGTCGCTTAACAGTCCGGTCGAACTCGATATATATATTTCAAGGCTGTCCGAAGAGTTTTCGGTGAATAAGGACGCTATAACCGCACAAGTCAAAATCGAACGGGCAAAACGCGCTAAAAAACAAAGAAACGAACTTTATCGCGAAGTGCGTGATTCCGTTATAAATCAAGGCGATAAGATAAATAAGGTCAACACACAGCGCGCAAAAGCTCTACGCGCCGCAAAGGCGGAGGAGATACTCATAGCGTCGTTTATGTCCGACCCGGAGCTTTACCGAAAGCTTGAAAACAAATTGTCGCCCGAGCTTTTCGTCACCGATTTCAACCGACGTGTTTTTTCGGCAATATCGGAGCGAATTAAAGACGGAAGACCGATAGGGCTGTCTTTTCTCACATCGGAATTTACTTCCGATGAGATAAGCGTTATAGCGCGAATTGAGACCATTTCAACCGATATTTCCAATTCTCTCAGGGAATGTGAGGATTGTATAAACGTGCTCAAGGATGAAAAGAATAGACATATCGGTGTGAAACCGTCCGAAATGTCCGATGAGGACTTCAAAAATCTGTTTAAATAAAAAATACATATATGTGTGAGGGAAAAATATGGACAACAACACAAACCACACCTCTGCTGCTGCGACAGCAGGCGAAAAGAAAAACTCCGTAAAAGCGTTGCTCGAAAAAGGCAAGACTACGGGCAAACTCACTACGCAGGAGATTGACGCCGCGATAGTTGAGGAAGATTTCGATATGGAAGAGCTTGACAAGCTCTATGAAACTATCGAAAGTATGAATATCGAGATTATAGACGATTTCAGCGATGCTGAATTGGACAACCTTAATTTCGATACCGAATTGCCCAAAAGTCAGGATGCCGTCGCGGCAGCAAGTGCAGATACGCATAATCTTGCAATGGATGACCCGGTCAAGGTGTATCTGAAAGAAATCGGACGTGTTCCGCTTCTTACCGCCGAAGAGGAGCAGGTGCTCGCAATGCGTATAGCCGACGGCGATCAGCAGGCAAAACAGCGCCTTGCCGAAGCTAACCTTCGTCTTGTAGTCAGCATTGCAAAACGTTATGTCGGCAGAGGTATGCAGTTCCTTGACTTGATTCAGGAGGGCAACCTGGGTCTTATAAAAGCAGTCGATAAATTCGACTACACTAAGGGCTTTAAGTTCTCTACCTATGCCACATGGTGGATTCGTCAGGCTATAACAAGAGCGATAGCAGATCAGGCAAGAACCATAAGAATTCCCGTTCATATGGTTGAGACCATCAACAAGGTTAAAAAGACAAACAGTCAGCTTCTCCATAAGAACGGCAGAGATCCGACGGCGGAAGAGATTGCCGATGAGCTTCAGATGCCTGTTGAGAAGGTGCGCGAAATTCTCAGAGTCGCACAGGAGCCCGTTTCTCTTGAAACCCCGATAGGTGAGGAGGAGGACAGCCATCTCGGAGACTTTATTCCTGATGACGATGCCTTGGCTCCGGCAGACGCCGCGTCAATGTTGCTTTTAAAAGAACAGCTCGGCGAGGTACTTAAAACACTTACCGCACGTGAAGAAAAAGTGCTTTCGCTTCGTTTCGGACTTGAGGACGGACACCCGAGAACACTTGAGGAAGTCGGCAAGGAATTCAATGTAACGAGAGAGCGTATTCGCCAGATTGAGGCAAAGGCTCTACGTAAGCTTCGCCATCCGAGCCGCAGCAAAAAACTCAAGGATTTCCTTGACTGATAAAACCATAAATGCTTTTCCCCGAACGATTATCATGCTCGTTCGGGGCTTTGTTTTTGTTGCTCTTAAAATTATAAGACCTGCTTATAAAAGTGTGTCAAAAGACCAAAGTTATCTTTCACTGAACGACAGATAAAGCGTAAAAATATATTAAAAACACTGCCGAAGCCAAATTCAACTAAAATTTGAAACCCGGCTTCGGCATTTTATTTACATTGCAAAAAACACCCGGCGGCGTTTCAAAAAGGCAAAAAAAGATGTGATTTTTTTGAAAATAAGTGTTGACTTTTGTCGCTCATTTTGATATTATATCGGAGCGCTAAGGCGAGAGGGCAAAACCAAAAACGCCGAGCACACAATGGACCTTGAAAATTAAACAACGACAAGAAACAAGGAACCCTGAGATTCTGAAAGTTGAAAGACTGAAAGAGTTTTAGAAGTACGAAAGTACGAACAGTAAATTCGGGAGATTGAAAAATTTCTTGGATAAAGTAAAAGAGCTAAAGAGCTACTTTGAAGAATGATTAAAGCGAGCCGAGAGGTTCGAGTTAATACAATTTTTTAGAGAGTTTGATCCTGGCTCAGGATGAACGCTGGCGGCGTGCCTAACACATGCAAGTCGAACG
>DJOQ01000004.1:24613-52369 GCA_002437245.1 Ruminococcaceae bacterium UBA6434 | reverse complement strand
CTTAGCCGGAGGTCCTGACTTTATCGGGATTTAATATACGGCAAACTGGCTGTTATAGAGCTTTTTGTAAAATCCGTTTTGCTCAATCAGCTCATCGTGACGTCCGCGCTCAATTATTTTACCGTCGCGCATTACAAGAATTACATCGGCATTTTTTATTGTGGAGAGGCGGTGCGCAACGATAAATGTTGTTCTGCCCTCCATCAAAAGGGCAAACGCCTTTTGTATTCTGACCTCGGTTCTTGTATCTATAGAGCTTGTCGCCTCGTCCAAGATCAGCATAGGCGGCTTTGTAAGCATTACGCGAGCTATGCACAAAAGCTGCTTTTGACCTTCCGAGAGGTTATCTCCGCTCTCTGAAATAACAGTGTCATAGCCGTTTTCAAGTCTTTTTATAAAGCTGTGCGCGTGAGCCGCCTTTGCCGCGGCGATTACCTCCTCGCGTGTGGCGTCGGGTTTTCCGTAAGCGATATTGTCAAATACTGTACCCGAAAACAGCCATGTGTCTTGAAGAACCATTCCGAATCCTGAACGAAGAGAGTCTCGCGTTACCGATTCTATATTTACGTTGTCTACGTCGATTTCGCCGCCGGTGACATCGTAGAATCTCATTAAAAGGTTTATGAGCGTTGTCTTGCCGCAGCCTGTGGGGCCTACTATGGCTATTGTTTTGCCGCTGTCCGCCCTTATATTAAGTCCCTCTATAAACGGCTTGTTTTTATTGTATGAGAACGAAACATCGTTAAATTCAACCGTGCCGTCGCCGGTTTTAAGCTCCTTAGCGCCCTCGTCCGACGGTTCGTCCTTGCAGTCGAGCAGGTTGAATACGCGCTCGGCGCTTGCAAGTGCATTCTGGAATTCTGCTACAACACTTGATATTTCGTTGAACGGCTTTGTGTACTGTGTGCAGTATGTGAGAAAAGAAGAGAGCTTGCCTACCGAAATACCGCCTTTTACCGTGAGTATCGAGCCGAGAACAGCAACCACGGCATATATCATGGCGTTTACAAATCTCGTGCAGGGGTTGGTGAGCGCCGCATAAAAATGAGCGGTTGTTCCGACTTTTTTGAGCTTTTCGTTTATTTCGTAAAAATGACGGTAAGCGTCCTCTTCGCCGTTGAATGCCGTTACTATATCGGCGCCCTCTATCATCTCGGCGGCAAATCCGGTTATTTCGCCGCGGTATTTTGCCTGCTTTACGTAATTTTTGTGCGCGTGCTTTGCTATAAACGAAGCGACAAAAAACGAAAGGGGAGTAAGTATCACAACCGCGAGCGTGATATACCAGTTTATCATGAACATAAATATGAGTGTACCGAGTATTGTCACAACGCCGGAGAATATCTGGGTAAAGCCTTGCAAAAGACCGGTGGAGACAATGTCTATGTCGGTGACGACGGTGTTTATTATGTCGCCGTGCGATGTGGAGTCAATGTATGAAAGCGGCACCTTTGTAAGCTTTTCAAAGACTTCGGTTCTCATTTTTTGAACGGTTTTAAAGGAGAGCTTATTTGAATTATATGTCATTATCCATTGGAAAAGCGCCGAAACAACAACGCATACCGCGAGAACCGCACCGACCTTAAAAAGTCTTGCGAAATCGACGTCACCCTTAGCCGTTATACAGTCTACACCTTTACCGATGAGAATGGGCACCATAAGCGACAGCGCTATGCCGACGAATGCGGAAAAAATCGCCCCAAAGAGATTGGATTTAAACGGGCTTATATATTTTATGAGACGTTTTGTGTTTTTCATACGGAGGCAACCTCCTTTTCCGAAAGCTGTGACAGGCAGATGTCGCGGTACACTTCGTTTGTTTTGTATAGCTCTTTATGCGTGCCGATTGCCACAAGCTCGCCGTCGTCGAGAACAAGTATTTTATCGGCGTTCTTTACCGTATTGACGCGCTGCGATACCAAAAATACGGTTGTGTCTTTTAAGTTTTCTTTCAGAGCTTTTCTCAGAGCCGCGTCCGTGGCGAAGTCAAGAGCGCTTGATGAATCGTCAAAAATCAATATCCGTGGGTGACCCATTATTGCCCTCGCTATGCAAAGGCGCTGCTTTTGACCGCCCGACAAATTTTTGCTCTTTTCCTCAATTAAGGTGTCTGTGCCGTCCTTTAGCTTTGATACAAATTCCGCACTTTGCGAAACTTTAAGCGCAAAGTCAATGTCCCTGTCATCGGCGGAGCGGTCACCCATCAGCAGGTTGTCCTTTATTGTACCCGAAAAAAGATTGCTCTTTTGCGGTACAACGTGTATGACGTGCCTTAAATACCCGAATTTACAGTTCCTTACATCGTGACCGAATACCTTAACGCTGCCGTTTTTAACATCGCTGAAGCGCGGTATCAGATTTACGAGCGTACTTTTGCCTGCGCCCGTACCGCCTATGATTCCCACGGTTTCGCCCTGCTCGGCTGTAAAGCTGATGTTCGACAGGGCGTTTTCGTCGGATTTCGGGAACGCGTAGCTGACATCGGTGAATTCGACCGCCGGCGCGGATTCGTCACCGCTTTGATATGCCGCGTCGTCATCTTTTATGCTCGGCTCGGCGTCTAACACCTCTTTGACGCGCTGAACGCTTGCAAGAGCTTTCGTAAATACGACTATGACGTTTGCAAACACGATTATCGAAAGAAGTATCTGGGTCATATAGCTTATAAGGGCTATTATTTTTCCCTGTGAGAGTTCGCCCGAATATACGTTTTTTCCGCCGAAATACAGCAGAACGACTATTGCAAGGTTCATCACCGCAAATGTCAGAGGATTTAAAAGCGCCGAAAGGCTGCCCACGCGGAAGTTTATCTTAGTCAGCTCGTCGTTCTTTTCGGCAAAGCGTTCTTTTTCGTGATTGCTTTTTGAAAATGCACGTATAACTCTGACGCCGGAAAGATTTTCCTTGACAACGAGCGAGACCTTATCAAGCACCTTTTGTATGACCTTGTAAAGCGGCAGGCTCTTAGTCAGAACATAGTACATAATAAGACTTACCAAAAGACCGGCTGCAAAGAAAATTATCGACATTTTAAGGTCGAGCTTCATCGCCATAATAAGCGAACCGGCTATTAAAAACGGCGAGCGGAACATAAGACGTATAAACATTGCAACGCCCGACTGTATCTGGTTTACGTCGTTTGTAATTCTCGTTATAAGCGATGACGAGGAAAAGGCGTCAATATCGCTTTGCGCAAGGGAGTTTATCTTTTTAAACATATCGTTTCTGATTTCCGTACCCACTCCCTGCTGGGCAACGGCGGCGCTGTATTGACATACTATGGCGCACAAAAGACCCATTATGCCGAGCCCTACCATCAAAAGTCCCATTTTTATAATGTAGGGTATGTCGCCGTTTTTGATTCCCACGTCTATTATCCTTGCCATAACGAGCGGAACCAAAAGCTCAAGTATCGCCTCGGCGAGTTTAAACGCCGGACCTAAAATAAATTGCTTTTTGTAAAGTGCGTAATACTTTTTCATAGTTTTTCCTTTAAAATGTGATTATAATAGTATATCACTTTTACCTGCTTTTTCAATCTCTTAAACATATATTCGCTTTTTTTACGAAAAAAGAGCCGCCCGAGAACTGTTTTTGTCTCTCGGACGGCTTTTGTGTTAAATTTCAAAATCGCTTTTTGAAAATTCGGGCGCTGTCGGGTGTAATTTCGGCTCGCGTTTAAAAATATCATACTTGTATTTTTTACAGCACCAATCCTTTGATACAACGCCCTTTTTGGGGCAGAGCACCGTATCGCCGTCTTTGGTAGGTGTTGAAAATTCACAGTATTCGCATTTCGGAGAAATATCTCCGCCGAGCATTTTGTCTTTCATCCGTTTCACCCCGATTAAATAGTGTAGCACTATGCTAACATATTTTTTTATCCGAATCAACCTCAAAGATGAGCAACGCGCTCATTATAAGCAGAGCCGCAAGCGCAGGCACGGAAACGGAATAGGCTGTCGGAGTTACGGTGCTGTCGGTTGCAAATACCGAAACCTCACACGGAAAGACTTTTAAAAGTTCCATACATATTATCGCCGAAAAAGACGCGCATACCGCTCTTGCCGTATAAAAATAACGCATTTTGAGTTTTGTGTATCTGAGATACGACATTATTTGACAATGTACCGACAGACCGCCGAATGAGATTATTGCCGCTACGGCAGGTATCGGAACCTTGCCGGCGGCGGCGCGGCAGCCGTTGGTGACTTCGAGTATAAATTCAAGGAACAGCGCTGCTCCGGACGGAACGGGCAAGGTAGACAAAACGTCGCACACGGTTTTAAAAATAACCACCCAGGCACATATTTTTATCACTTCGTTTGTGGCGTCGCTCACGGAATATACAAAAGAATTTACAGGGTCATGAAGTGCAAACGGTGCTTTGCCTTTTTCCTTTTGTGTCGCCGATTTGTCTCGCAGCGCCATTGAGAAAATGCCTGTGAAAAACGACGCGGAAACGGTTGATATGTATAACAGTATGCCAGCTTTGACGCTTCCGAGCATTTCCGAGCCCACCGTTCCTATCACAAAGGCAGGACCTGCGTTTATGCAAAAAAGGCAGGCCCTTTGCGCCTCATTTTCGGTTATCGCATTTTTCTTGAGCAATTCATATGTCATTTTGGTGCCTATGGGAAATCCGCCTATCTGCGACATAATAATAACAGGAGCCAAAACGCCCGGAAGTGAAAACAGCTTTTCGCACACCTTATCAAGCGGCTTTCCCGCGGCTTCGCCGAGCCCCGAACGCAAAAGAAATGAAGCCACCGCCATAAAAGGGAAAAGCGACGGCACAACCGTTTCCGCCGCCAAAAGTATTCCGCTCCTGACGCCCTCGGAGCATACTTCGGGCTTTGTAAACAAAAACAGGCACACGAAGGCTGTCAGTATAACGGGAACGATATATTTTCGATATTGCTTTTTATCCATTCTTTTCACCCTTTTCCGTAATTTAAATATATGAAAAGGCATATTTATATATGAACTTAAAAAGGCAAGAAACAAACATAAAACGTCTTTTCGGAGGGGTAATTTTGACCGCAAAAAGAAAACAACGAAAAAAGGTGCCCGAACAAAAAATAGCAAGCGCTCTTGATATGCCTAAAATTTTGAGCCCGTCTGTACCGCATATTGAGTTTGAGGGAAATCGCGAGGCGGTTATAGACGGTTGTCTCGGCATATCCGAGTATGACGATGACAAAATTTCATTGAGCGCAGGTTCTCTCACTGTGACCTTTCGCGGCAGCGATCTCACGCTTTGCTCGTATTCCGACGAACAGTCGGTAATAAAGGGCAGTATAATTTCAATCGAATTTACGGGATAAGTGATACTATGTTTTTGATACGTTTTTTGAGATTTCTTTTCGGATATGTCGAATTTTGCGCGGAGGGCGGTTTTCCGGAGCGTTTTGTAAATCTATGTTCCGTTTACCGCATCAGATTGTGGGATGTGAAACGTGTAAAAGACAAACTTTATGCCAAAACAACGCTTCGTGACTATAAAAATATCCGTGAGGCGGTAAGGCGCTCCGGAGTAAAGCCCAAAATAGTCAAAAAAACAGGCCTGCCGTTTTTTAATTTCAAACAGCGAAAGCGAATCGGCCTTGTCATAGGCGTGGCGGCGGCGATAATCACCGTGTCGTATTTATCGACTATGATATGGACCGTATCCGTCAGCGGCAACGAAACCATATCAGACGAGCAAATCCTGAGCGTGTTTTCCGAGCTCGGTGTAAGACCGGGAGCAAAGCGCCGAGATATAAATGCAAAAGAGATCTCAGACGAAGCCTTAAAAATATTTGACGGAGATTTGTCGTTTGCCGCCGTTAATCTGAACGGCTCAAATGCGTCGGTTGAAGTACGCGAAAGCGTGCCGGCGCCGAAGATTGAGGATACAGAAACTCCGTGCAATATAGTGGCGTCGGAAAACGGCGTAGTGACTAAGGTGCAGCTGTATTCGGGGCAGGAGGAAATAAAAACGGGGTCTGCTGTGTTAAAAGGCGATCTTCTTATATCCGGGGTAAAGACGAATCTCGACAAAACCGAGACGCTTGTTCATGCGGCAGGCAATGTTTACGCGGAAGTCGAAAAAAACATCTCGTCTGATTTTGAAAATTCGGAATTTTGTGCGGTATCGCGTGAAAAAATAAGGTATACGCTGTGCTTTTTCAAAATTAAAATACCGCTCGGAACTTTGCCCGAGTATGACTGTATGTATGCGGTGGAGAGCTATGCGGCAAACGGTAAAGTCATTTTGCCGATAGGGGTTATAAGAGAGAGGTCAACCGAGTACAATAAGGAATTTACCGTTGACAACGAAAAATGCAAGGAGCTTTTGTCGGCTAAAAAATATACCGACCTTTGCAGAAGAGAGCTTTCGGGGACAAAGGTTATTTCTTCCGATATCCGAAAAAACGGTGCGAAAATCGGCGGAACATACAAATGTGAAAAACAAATAGGCGTGGAGAGCGAGATTTTTGTTGAAAAAAATTAGTGACTAATCACAAAAATTGTGATACTATATATTAAATATCGACAGAAAATTATCTAAGGTGGTTTTTTAGTGTTTGAGCAGGTTCTCAGCATTGACCGTATGGAAAATGCCGTAAGCTTATTCGGCAGCTTTGACGAGAATATAAAACTTATCGAAAACGAGTTTTCGGTCACGGTTTTAAACCGCGGTTCCGATCTTAAAATAAGCGGCGAGGCGGAAAATGTGGCTAAAGCCACAACCGCCATAGAGCGCCTTTTGGCTCTTATAAATAAGGGCGAAGCTCTTTCCGACCAAAACGTGCGTTACGTTATATCGCTCGTTAAGGACGGCGAAGAGGACAAGCTTATGTCATTATCGGGCGATTGCGTCTGCATAACCTCTAAGGGCAAACCCGTAAAGCCCAAGACCTTGGGGCAGAAAAAATATGTTGAAGCTATACGTAAAAATACGATAGTTTTAGGCGCAGGCCCCGCAGGCACAGGCAAAACGTATCTTGCCGTGGCTATGGCGGTTACGGCTTTCCGCGCAAAAGAAGTAAACCGTATTATCTTAACCCGCCCTGCGGTTGAAGCAGGCGAAAAGCTCGGATTTTTGCCCGGTGATTTACAGCAAAAAGTAGACCCGTACCTGCGTCCGCTTTATGACGCGCTTTTTGATATGCTCGGAGCGGAGTCGTTTGCGCGTTATCAGGAGCGCGGCTCTATTGAGGTAGCGCCGCTCGCCTATATGCGCGGCAGAACTCTTGACGACAGTTTTATAATACTTGACGAGGCTCAAAATACCACGCGCGAGCAAATGAAAATGTTTTTAACCCGTCTCGGTTTCAATTCAAAAATGGTAGTTACCGGCGACGTTACTCAGATAGACCTTCCGGACGGTAAGAGGTCAGGGCTTACCGACGCTATGAGAATACTCAGAAACGTTCCGGATATTTCAATAAATACGTTCACGGAAAAGGACGTAGTAAGGCACAAGTTAGTACAGGATATAATCAAAGCATATGAGAAAAATGAGGAGAAAAGAAAATGACAGACAAAATTAAGGTAATCATCTCAAACAAACAGAAAGCGGTAAAAATACCCACGGGTGTGCGTATGCTCGTCCGTCGCTGCTGCAATGCGGTGCTCGCAATGGAAAAATTCGAAGGCTCTGCCGAAATCAGCGTATCTTTTGTGGACGACGCCGAGATAAGAGAGCTCAATAAAAAACACCGCAATATCGACGCGTCAACAGACGTTTTGTCTTTTCCGCTCGGTGAAAACGGCGTTTACGATATAAACCGCGACACCGGTGCGAAAATGCTCGGCGATATAGTAATATCAATTGAGCACGCAGTAGCTCAGGCTGAGGAATACGGTCACTCTCTTCAGAGAGAAATTGCATTTCTGACTGTTCATTCGCTTCTGCACCTTCTCGGCTACGACCATGTAAACGGCGGACTTGAAGCGGTACATATGCGCGAAAAAGAGGAGACTGTTTTAACACAGCTCGGTCTTAAACGCAACGGCAGCTATTATATAGACCAGAGTGAGGATAAAATCTGATGCGCGGGCTTTTAAAAAGCTTCGGCTATGCTTTCCGCGGAGTATTTTACGCACTTAAACACGAGCGCAATATGAGAATACATTTTGTCTGTATGATATATATGTATTCTTTTTTGCTGATAACCGACTTTTTTAAAATCACAAGAACGCAGTTTGCGATAATATTCCTTGCAAACGCACTTGTTGTGTCATTGGAGCTTGTCAATACCGCCGTTGAAAGAACGGTCGATTTGGCAAGCACCGAATGGACGGATAACGGCAAAGCCGCAAAGGATACCGCGGCCGGAGCCGTTTTGGTATCGGCAATATTTGCTGTTCTAACGGGAATTATGATAATGTGGCAGCCGGAGGCTTTTTTGGGGCTCTACGGCTATTTTAAAGGGCATATACTTTATTTCGTGCTGTTCCTTTTGAGCCTTGCTGTCGCTTTTGCGTTTATATTCAAAGGTTTTCCGCAAATGAAGAAAAAATCTTCCGACAGAGCGGATAAGGAGAAAAAATGAACGAATCAAAATCAGCTTTTGCAGCCATAGTCGGCAAGGCAAACGTCGGTAAATCTTCGATACTCAACCGCCTTATAGGCAGTAAAATAGCCATAGTATCGGGCAAACCTCAAACCACCCGTACAAAAATAATGGGTGTCTTGACAACCGACGACAACGTGCAGCTCGTTTTTACCGATACTCCGGGATTTTTTAAGCCCAAAGACAAGCTCGGCGAATATATGGTCGAGGCGGTAAACGACAGTATTTCGGGCGTCGAAGAGTGCCTCTTTGTCGTCGATGCGACCGATAAAGAGCTTAACGCCGCGGAAACGGAACTTATAAAAAAATTCCGCTCTGCCAAAATGCCGGTTATTGCCGCAATCAATAAAATAGATATGATAAGCCGAAAAGAAGAGCTTATCACAAAAATTGCGTCGCTTTCGGCACAGTACGATTTTGAAGCGGTTGTCCCCGTAAGCGCTAAAACGGGCGAGGGTATGGACGTTTTGCTTTCGGAGCTTAAAAGGCACGCCGAAAAAAGTCCTCATTTTTTTCCCGACGATACGCTGACCGATCAGCCGGAGAGAGTTCTTGCGGCAGAAATGATACGCGAAAAAATGCTTCGTCTGCTTGATAAGGAAATTCCGCACGGTGTGGCAGTCGCAATAGAGCTTATGCGTGAGCGCGAAACTGGCGACATTATGGACGTTGAAGCCACCATTTACTGCGAGCGTGAGTCTCACAAGGGTATAATTATCGGCAAGGGCGGAAATATGCTGAAAAAAATATCAACATATGCCCGTGAAGATATGGAAAAATTCTTCGGCATAAAAGTTAATCTCAGATGTTGGGTCAAGGTCAAAGAGGACTGGCGAAACAGAGAGGGTCTTATACACAATTTTGGTCTTGATTGACAGTTATAATACCGCCGCATACGGAAAATTTAAATATGTAAGTTTTCCCGAGGCGGTGTTTTTATGAATAACGGTATTTACTGGGATATGTTTGCAAAGAGCGGCAAAATAGAGGATTATCTTTTGTACCGCAACGGGCAAAACAACGTCGGCTGTACAGTCGAAAAGGGTAAACGCGATGGGCGTGAACGCAAAGGGACTTATACTGAAAGAACAGAATATAGGCGAAAATGACAAGCTTGTAACGGTGCTGACCGACAGCCTCGGAGTAATACGCGCCTTTGTGCGCGGCGCCAAAAAGCTGAACAGCAAAAAGCAGTCGGCAACGGGGCTTTTGTGCTATTCCAAACTGTCTTTTTATAAGACAAAGGACAGCTACATAATAGATGAAGCCGAGAGCATAGAGAGCTTTTTCGGATTGCGCAACGACATCGAAAAACTGTCGCTTGCACAGTATTTTTGCGATATAGCCTTTGAACTGTCGCCGAAAGAAGACGATGCAACTGATTTTTTACGCATAGTGCTGAATTCATTGTATTTTTTGGCGAACGGAAAAAGACCGCCGCTTTTGTTAAAGGCAATAACCGAATTAAGGCTCGTTTCTCTTGCGGGATATATGCCGAACCTTATAGCCTGTGAAAAGTGCGGCGCCTTTGAAACGCCGATAATGTACTTCGATATGGAAAGAGGTCTGCTTTACTGCGACAACTGTGCCGACGAGACTGCTCTTTTTCCGCTTGAGATAGGCGTCGTCAGCGCCATGCGGCATATAATTTTTGCCAAGATAGATATATTGTACAATTTTAAGCTGTCGCCGGAGGCGAGCGAGGATCTCAGCTATATTACCGAGAAATACCTTGCTTCAAAGGTAGACAGACCGTTTAAAACACTTGACTTTTATTATTCTGTAAAGGACTAATTATGGATAAAAACCACGTATCTCTTGAACTTCCGAAAATACTTTCTTCTCTTTCGGAAATGACATCCTGCGAGGAGGCAAGGCTTGCGGCGTTGTCGCTGCAGCCGAGTGGCGATTTTTTCGAGGTGCAAAAGCGGCTTTCCGAAACGGAGGCGGCTCATATACTCATAGCCAAATTCGGCGCGCCCTCGTTCGGCGGGCTTATAAACGTCAATAATCAGTTGAGCCGTGCGTCGTCGGGCGGTACGCTGTCTATGCGCGAGCTTTTGGATATTTCATGTGATTTGCGCGTAATACGCGGCATAACCGAATGGCGTTCAAAAAGTGCCGGTATGGATACCGCAATTGACGACCTTTTTAATTCGCTTTATACAAACAAATATCTTGAGGATAAAATAAACAATGCTGTTTTGTCCGATACCGAGATGTCGGACAATGCTTCGCCCACGCTCAAGGATATACGCAGGCACAAAAGGCTTGAAGAGTCAAAAATACGCGACAAGCTTGACAGTATGATACATTCCCCGAGATACAAATCAAGCTTGCAGGACGCCATAGTCACACAGCGAAACGGCAGATTTGTAGTTCCCGTAAAAGCCGAGCACCGAAGCGAGGTTTCCGGTATGGTTCACGATACATCGGGCAGCGGAGCTACGGTCTTTATAGAGCCGGCGGCTGTAATCGAGGCGAACAATCAGATAAAGGTGCTTGAAAGCCGCGAGCGTGATGAGATAGAAAAAATACTTGCCGAGCTGTCTGAGGAGGCAGGAAGCTTTGCGGATACAATAAAAATGAGCTGCGAAGCCGCGGCGGAGCTGAACCTGATTTTCTCAAAGGCTCAACTTGCATATAAGATGAAAGCCACAATGCCGATAATAAATTCGCGCGGCGTTATTGAGCTGAAAAAAGCGCGTCATCCGTTGCTTGACCCCAAAAAAGCCGTGCCCATTGACGTGTCGCTCGGCGATAAATATGATTCGCTTGTCATAACGGGTCCCAATACGGGCGGCAAAACCGTGTCGATAAAGACCATAGGTCTGTTAACTCTGATGGCGGAGTGCGGACTTTTTATACCGGCAAACGACAACAGCAGCATAGCCGTGTTTAAAAACGTATTTGCCGACATAGGCGAAGAGCAGAGCATTGAGCAGTCGCTTTCCACTTTTTCGGCACATATGACCGCAATTGTATATATCAGCAATCATACCGACGAAAATTCACTTGTCTTGATTGATGAGCTGGGCGCAGGCACCGACCCCGTAGAGGGCGCAGCTCTGGCTGTTGCGGTGCTTGAGGATCTCCGCCGAAAGGGTGCCAAAATAGCGGCGACAACCCATTATTCCGAGCTGAAAGAGTATGCGCTTCGCACGAACAGAGTCGAAAATGCGTCCTGCGAGTTTTCGGTAGATACCTTGAAGCCTACCTATAAACTGATAACCGGTATACCCGGGCGCTCAAATGCGTTTGCAATATCCAAAAAGCTCGGCTTGTCGGATGAAGTGATAGACGAGGCGACTAAGCTGATATCGGAGGAAAATACCCGATTTGAAGATGTCGTTGACACGCTTCAGAAAACGCGTCTCGAAATGGAAAAAGAAAAAGAAAAAACCGCCGAGATGCAGGACGAGATAGACGAGATAAAACGAAAAGCCGAGAGCGAGCTGTCTTTGGCAAAGCAAAAGGGCGAAAAAGAAGTCCTTATGGCGCAGAACGAGGCAAAACGTATACTCGAAAATGCAAAACGTGCCGCGGCGTCGCTTATGATGGAAATTGACCGCCTGAAACGCGAGCAGTCAAAAGAGAAAAACGCCTCCGAAATGGCGCGTAAGGCAAAAGCGGCTTTAAAGCAGCATCTCAATACAATAGACGATATGACTTACGAGAAAAACGACTTCGACGGCGATGACGGCGATTATGTTTTGCCGAGACCTTTAAAGCAGGGCGACAATGTGTTTGTTAAAACGCTCGGCACCGAGGGTGAAGTTATATCACTTGACAAAAGCGGGAACGCCGAAGTTAAAGTCGGGATTATGAAGATGAAAGTCAAAATTGCCGACCTTCGTCTCTTATCCGCCAAGAAAAAGCCGAAACAGCAAAGCCTTTACCGCTCTGTAAAGGAGAAATCCTTGCCAAGCGGAAAATCAAGCGTGGATTTGCGCGGCGAATCGGTTGAAGAAGCCATAGCCGACCTTGATATGTTTATTGACGGAGTGCTTCGCTCCGGTCTTAATGAGCTTACCATAATTCACGGCAAGGGAACGGGTACGCTCAGAAGAGCCATACAGCAGCACCTGAAAGACCATCCGAACATAAAATCGTACAGAACCGGCGTATACGGCGAGGGTGAAGAGGGCGTCACCATAGCCGAATTAAAATAACTAACGCGCTGTATGTTTATTGCCGACTGTGTTGCAATGACAATCTGTTTGTGATAAAATTATTGTCAGCAAACGGCAAAGGAGAAAAAATATGAACAAGAAAATTATCGCCGCTTCACTTTTAATACTTATGATTGCGGTAGTGTTTATTTCCTGCGGAAAAAAGAGAAATTGGGAAAAAGACGGTACTGCCGCCGCACAGTCAGAAACAACATCTATTGAATACACAACCGATGAATTCGGCGAGAAATTCGTAACAAACATAAACGGAGAGCTTATTCCCGTAACCACCGGTAAGGACGGTTCGGTTGAGTTCTATGAAGACCTTATAACCAAAACCTCCGAGCAGGCTGCCGAGACCGAGCCGAACGGAGAAGATAAGCCCACAAAGAAGAACGATTCTACTACAAAAAAGGCGGGCAGCACCGTAAAAATAGGAACCGGTGATCCGGCGGACGAAAGCAATGCCGCAGTTATTGATTGGAGCGCCCGATAATCGGCAAAGGAGCTGAAATGAAAAGGTTATTCAGCATTTTATCTGCGGCGGTAATGCTTCTGTCAATCGCGGCGGTAATAGTTTATGCTGCAGGTGACGGCAAAAACCGCGGAGATGTGAACGGCGACGGTAAGGTCGATTCGGCAGACGCTCTGCTTGTTATGAAATATGATGCAGGCCTTACAAAACTTTCGGAAAACGAAATCAAAAGAGCCGACTTAAACGGCGACGGCAATGTCGATTCGTGCGACGCTGTCTGCATTTTGCGTATAGCGGCAGGGCTCAAGGTTCCCGATGCCGAGCCTGCCACAAAGCCTACAACGGCGCCCACAACCACCGATCCCAACTGGGACCCTTCAAAGAACGCCGTCATTGACTGGGGCGGCGGAACAACCAAGAAGAACTAAACTTTTTCTTGACAATCACAGATTTATTTAGTATAATATGTCCTTGTAAAGTTACCGACTTTACAGGGACTTTTGCTTTAAAGGAGAGGTAGTTTTGGCAAACAATGTTGAAATAACGATTCTGCTTGATTTCTACGGCGATATGCTTACTGCGAAACAGCGTGATTTTATCAATCTTTATTATAACGACGATCTTTCTCTTGCCGAAATTGCCGAGAATGAGGGCATAACCCGTCAGGGTGTGCGCGATGCGATAAAACGTGCCGAAAGTCAGCTCTACGAGATGGAGTCAAGACTCGGATTTGTTAAAAAATGGAACGGCATTAAGTCAACTCTTGACGATATTATAGGCTGTGCCGAGGAAATCAGCGATTATAACTTAAATCACGGGCTTTCCCGTGAGATAAACGACACTACGGTAAAGATAAAATCTCTTGCTTTGTCTATCATAGAGTAATTACAGAGGTAAGTTTATGGCATTTGAAGGATTATCAGACAGACTTGAAGCCGCTTTTAAAAGGCTTCGCAGCAAAGGCAACCTTACCGAGAGCGACGTTAAAGAGGCTATGCGCGAAGTTCGTCTCGCCCTTCTTGAAGCGGACGTTAACTATAAGGTCGCAAAGGACTTTACAAATAAAGTTACCGAGCGCGCAATAGGTTCGCACGTTTTAGAGAGCCTTACACCGGCTCAGATGGTTATAAAAATAGTCAACGAGGAGTTGACCGAGCTCATGGGCGGAACAGGCTCAAAGCTCGCATACGCTTCACACGGACCGACGATAATTATGATGTGCGGTTTGCAGGGCTCCGGTAAAACGACCCATTGCGCAAAAATCGCATTAAAACTCAAAAACGAAGGGCACAGACCGCTGCTTGTAGCGTGCGACGTGTACCGTCCCGCAGCTATAAAGCAGTTGCAGGTAGTCGGCGAGCAGGCCGGAGTACCCGTGTTTGAAGAGGGTCAGGGCGACCCGGTTAAAATTGCAAAGGACGCAGTTTCTCTTGCCAAAGATAAGGGCTATGACTACGTTTTTATAGATACGGCAGGTCGTCTGCATATAGACGAAACGCTGATGAACGAGCTTAAAAACATAAAAGCCGAGGTTCACCCTCACGAGATTCTTCTCGTTGTGGACGCTATGACCGGTCAGGACGCCGTTACGGTGGCAAGCGCGTTTGACGATGCGCTCGGTATCGACGGTATGGTGCTTACAAAGCTCGACGGTGATACAAGAGGCGGCGCGGCGCTCTCTGCGAGAGCGGTTACGGGCAAACCCATAAAGTTTGTCGGTATGGGCGAAAAGCTCACGGAGCTTGACTATTTCCACCCCGACCGTATGGCTTCTCGAATTCTCGGAATGGGCGATATGCTTTCGCTTATCGAAAAAGCCGAAATGGCTCTTGACGAAAAGAAAGCCGCCGAACTCGAAAAAAAGCTCAGAAAAAACAAGTTCGATTTAAACGATCTTCTGTCACAGCTCCAGCAGGTGCGCAAAATGGGCTCTATGAAGGATTTGCTCGGTATGCTCCCCGGTGTCGGCAGTAAGATAAAAGATATGGACGTAGATGAAAGTCAGTTTGACCGCGTTCAGGCAATTATCTATTCAATGACATATAAAGAGCGCGCCAACCCCGACATAATAAATCCGTCGCGTAAGCGCAGAATTGCCGCCGGATGCGGTATGCAGGTCGAGGATGTCAATAAGCTTTTAAAGCAGTACCGCGATATGCAAAAACTGTTTAAGCAGTTCAACTCAAAATCCGCACGCCGTCGCTTCAGCAAGATGGGCAACTTCGGCAAGTACGGAATGTAATTTTTGTTAATCGCACTTTATAAGTGTAGTTTATAAATTTAATTATTATATACTTGGAGGAAAAAACAATGGCAGTAAAAATCAGACTTCGTCGTGTAGGCGCTAAAAAAGCTCCTTTCTATCGTGTAGTTGTTGCAGATTCAAGAGCTCCGCGTGACGGCAGATTTATCGAAGAAATAGGTACTTTTGATCCTATGAAGTCTCCGGCAGAGATAAAGATTGACGCTGAAAAGGCAGAGCAGTGGCTCAAAAACGGCGCTCAGCCCACAGAGACCGCTAAATCTGTATTAAAGCAGAGCGGAATCATTAAATAATAGGAGGTCTTTTAGTTGAAAGAACTTCTCGAACAGATCGCTAAGGGACTCGTTGATGATCCGGCTTCGGTTTCCGTTACGGCAGATGAGCCTGATGACAGAGGAATTACGGTATATCACCTTCACGTTGCCGAAAATGATATGGGCAGAGTTATAGGCAAGCAGGGCAGAATAGCCAAGGCTATCAGAACCGTTGTTAAGGCTCGCGCCACAAAAGACGGCACAAGAGTTCAGGTTGAGATCGACTGACAGTAAACGAGTACAAGGGGAGCTTCCTCTTGTACTCATTTTATTAAGCGCCGTTTTAAACGGCAATCGGTGAATTTATGTTAAAACAATTTCTTGAGGCAGGCAAAGTTGTAGGTATGCACGGCGTCAGGGGCGAAATGCGTTTTGACGTTTGGTGCGACGGCACAGACTTTCTGAAAAAAATCAAAACATTATATCTTGATGCCGACGGCAGTCAGGCGGTCGGCGTTGTTTCCGTGCGCCCTCATAAAAATATAGCGCTTTTAAAGCTGCAGGATGTACTCAGTATTGAAGACGCCGAGCGGTATCGCGGCAAAATATTGTATTTTAGCCGTAAAGATGTTTCACTTGACAGTGGTAAAGCGTTCGTTGAGGACGTAATCGGTTGCTCCGTGTGTGACGAGGATAATACCGATATCCTGTACGGAACCGTTACCGATGTTATTAAGGGCGTTGCAAACGACGTTTGGGCGGTAAAAGATAAAAACGGAAAAGAGACGTTGGTTCCCGTAATTCCCTCGGTGGTAGTTGAGCTTGATGCCGAAAACGAAAAAGTTTATCTCCGTCCGCTCAAGGGACTTTTCTCGGACGAGTGCGTTATAAGGGAGGACGGAGAATGAAAATAGACATAATGACGCTTTTCCCCGAAATGTGCGAGTCGGTGCTGTCCGAAAGTATTATAGGCAGAGCACGAAAAAACGGATATGTGGAGATAAACTGTGTAAATATAAGGAACTTTACACTTGATAAACACAACCGCGTCGATGACGCGCCGTACGGCGGCGGAATGGGTATGCTGATGGGCCCACAGCCCATATATGACTGTTATAAGAGCCTCTACGGCGACGGAGAAAAAAAGCCGCATCTTATATATATGTCGCCGCAGGGCAAAACTTTGACGCAGCAGAGAGTAAAGGAACTTGCCCTTACAGACCATATTGTGTTGCTTTGCGGTCATTATGAGGGTGTGGATCAGAGAATCCTCGACGAGATAGTCGATGAAGAGATTTCAATAGGCGATTATGTCCTGACGGGCGGCGAACTGCCTGCACTTGTACTTGCCGACAGCATCTCGCGTATGATTGATAATGTTCTGCCGAATGACGAGGCAAAGGAGCTCGAAAGTCATTACAACGGACTTTTGGAATATCCGCAGTATACAAGACCGTATGAGTGGCACGGGGTGAAGGTTCCGGATATACTTTTGTCGGGGCACCATGCAAATATTGATAAGTGGCGTCACGAAAAGGCTCTTGAAACAACGCTTTTGAAACGCCCCGAGCTTCTATCGTCGGCGGAACTTTCAAAAAAGGATATAGAGTATATCAAATCTCTGAAGAAGAATGACGCTTAAGTGTGCAATAACGGTATTGAGACGGGGCGCGCCTTCCTGTGCTCAATCTGTCGAAAAAAGTACCGCTTTATTGTGAACTTTTTCTGTTGAATTAAAATTTTCCCAATGTTAGAATATTTGGACAAAAATTAAAAGCCTTCGCTGTTTTTATTGTTTAAAACAGCTATTGTCTTATATGCTGTTTTGCCGTAATAATTTCTGCGGCGGCATTATTTGTTTTTGCAGGAGCAATGTATCAAAGATGATACAGGTATTGGGAGAAAAATATGAAAAAGGTATTAAACATTATTTTATCGGTAATTCTTTGTTTCTCGGTGATTTCACCGCGCTTTGCAATTCGGAGTTTTGCCGCAACGGGGGATGACACTACGCTTAAATTCAAAGACGGAAAATTTCGTATACTTATAATTGCCGATCCGCAGGACGTTGTAAATCCGTGTGAAGAGACAATTGAACTTATGAACGCTTCTATTGAAGAAGCAAATCCCGACCTTATTGTGTTCACCGGCGATAATATCCACGGGCCGTCGCCCGTGCTATATAAGAGCAAAAAGCGCGTCGAAAAGGCAATCAGGCAGATTATGGAGCCTGTTACATCGCGAAATATACCTTTTGCCATAGTATACGGAAATCACGATGATGAGGGTAAGGTTTCTAAAGAATTTCAAATGGATGTCTATAAGTCTTTGCCCGGCTGTCTCGCTTCGGCAGGTGAAGATATGACCGGCTGCGGCAACTACAATCTTACGTTAAAGAGCTCTGACGGTACAAAGAACGTTTTTAATCTTTGGTTTATAGATTCCGGTACATATGATAAAGAAAACGGCGGATATGCTCACGTCGAACAGGATCAGCTTGATTGGTACAAAAAAACGAGTGACGCCTTAAAGGCGGAAAACGGCGGATTACCCATGCCGTCGCTTCTCTTCCAGCATATACCCGTTCCCGAAATATATGAGCTTTTAAAGGAAGTTCCCGAGGGTACCGACGGCGCCGTGCAAAAGGACGGCAAATATTATGTACTTAACACGGATATTGCAAGCGGTCACCTTGACGAGGGACCGTGCCCCGCAAAGGTAAACGGCGGCGAATTTGACGCTTGGAAACAGCAGGGCGATATTAAAGCGGCATTTTTCGGTCATGACCATAACAATGACTTTTCGGGTACATATGAGGGCATCGATATGGTGCATACGAGCGGCGTCGGATTTTATATTTACGGCGACGGACCGCTCCACGGTACACGCGTTATAGATATTGACGAAAACACTCTCGACTACAGCACTTATATGATGTATTATAAAGACCTTGTCGGCGATAAAAGCTCAAACAAGGCGAGATATTACGAGGGTCAGTATACACATAATATCAAGGTTGCGGCTTTTACTGCCGGTGCGGCGGTAATTGTTTTGGCAGCCGCGCTTATAACGCTCGGAGTTAAAAAGTCCAAGAAGAAAAAGGCACTTAAAAATAACCAAAAATAACGGCTGAGCCGGGCGAAATTTCTCGCTCGGCTTTAGTTTTTGCATAAAAATTCATAAATTGGGTAAAATATTGCATAAAACAGGGTTTATAATGTATATTTATGTCGTTATATCACACAAATATACACAAAACTTGAATATTTATGCAAAAAACACTTGATTTTATATGTGATTGGTGTATAATCTCTTCGTAATAAAAAATCAAAGGCTTTTGCCGATGTTCGGAGGTAACATTTATGAAAAAGGATAAAAAAGACATCAAAAAAGTCGTACTCGCTTATTCAGGCGGACTTGATACTTCAATTATCATTCCGTGGCTTAAAGAAAATTACAATAACTGCGAAGTCATAGCCGTTTCCGGCGACGTAGGTCAGGGCACCGAGCTTGACGGGCTCGAAGAAAAGGCTCTCAAGACCGGCGCTTCAAAGCTCTATGTTCTCGACCTTAAAAAGGATTATATCGAAAACTATATCTGGCCTTGCCTTAAAGCAGGCGCCGAGTATGAAGAGTATCTTCTCGGCACATCGCACGCTCGTCCCTGCATCGCAAAGGGGCTTGCCGACATAGCAAAAAAAGAGGGCGCAGACGCTATTTGCCACGGCTGCACGGGTAAGGGCAATGATCAGGTTCGTTTTGAGCTCGCTCTTAAAGCGCTCGCTCCCGAGATGGAGATTATAGCTCCCTGGCGTGAATGGAACATCAAATCGCGTGATGAAGAAATAGACTACGCCGAGGCTCATCAGATTCCGCTTAAAATCAACCGTGAGACCAATTACTCAAAAGATAAAAATGTATGGCATCTCTCTCATGAGGGACTTGACCTTGAAAATCCGGCAAACGAACCGCAGTACAATAAAGACGGATTCCTTGAGCTCGGAGTTTCTCCCGAAAAAGCGCCCGATGAGCCTACATATGTTACAATACATTTTGAAAAGGGCGTTCCCACAGCTGTTGACGGTGAAGAGCTTGACGCCGTTTCCCTTGTCGAAAAGCTCAATGCTCTCGGCGGTGCAAACGGTATAGGTCTTCTTGACATAGTCGAGAACCGTCTTGTCGGTATGAAATCACGCGGCGTTTATGAGACTCCCGGCGGAACAATCCTCTATAAGGCTCATGAACTTCTTGAGATGATAACCCTTGACCGCGACACAGCTCACTATAAAAAGCTTGTTGCCCAGAAGTACGGCGAGCTCGTATACAACGGCAAATGGTTCTCACCTCTTCGCGAAGCTCTTGCGGCTTTTGTTGACAACACTCAGCAGACCGTAACCGGCGACGTTAAGCTTAAGCTCTATAAGGGCAATGTTATAAACGCGGGCGTAACCTCACCGTACACTCTCTATGATGAAAATGTTGCTTCGTTCGGCGACGACGGCGGCGCATACGATCAGACCGACGCTACCGGATTTATCAACCTCTTCGGTCTTCCCACAAAGGTAAAAGCGTTACTTGACGCAAAGAGAGATAACAAATAATTATTGTAAACCGCTTGAAAAAATAAACAACAGTGCTTAGCACTACCCCGTGCGACAAGAGATATTTCTGTCTCTTGTCGCTGTGTGGTATTTGATAGGAGTAGAAAAATGCAGCTTTGGCAGGGTAGATTTCAAAAGGCTTTAGACCCCAAAACCAACGATTTTAATTCGTCAATAGCGTTTGACAGCAGAATGTACAAGGATGATATAGACGGCAGTATTGCACACGCCACCATGCTTTGCGCGCAAAATATCATATCGGCGGACGACCTTTCGAAAATTGTTGACGGATTAAAAGCCATTAAGGCGGAAATCGAAAACGGCACGTTGGAAATAGACCCGAATGCAGAGGATATACATACCTTCGTTGAGGGCGAGCTCACAAAGCGCGTGGGCTCGGCAGGCAAAAGGCTTCATACCGCGCGCAGCAGAAATGACCAGGTAGCTCTTGACGTAAGGCTGTATTTACGCCGCGAGTGCGACAGCGTTTATTCGCTTGTCACCGATCTTATAGGAGTACTCTGCGAAAAGGCTGAAAAGTATGCAGACGCCGTTATGCCGGGTTACACTCATATGCAGCGCGCTCAGCCTATAACATTCGGTCATCATCTTTTGGCGTATGCCGAAATGCTTCTGCGTGACCGCGAACGTATTGCCGACGCGCAGAGAAGAATGAATTACTGTCCGCTCGGCTCATGTGCGCTTGCAGGAACAACATATAATACCGACCGTGAAATGACAGCCGAGGCGCTCGGCTTTACGGGCCCTATGCTCAATTCGCTTGACGGCGTATCTGACAGGGACTTTTGTATGGAGCTTGCCTCCGCTTTGTCAATACTTATGGTTCATCTTTCGCGTTTCTCCGAGGAGATAATCCTCTGGTGCTCGTGGGAGTTCAAATTTGTTGAGCTTGACGACGCTTTTTCAACGGGCTCGTCAATAATGCCGCAAAAGAAAAATCCCGACATAACCGAGCTTATCCGCGGCAAAACAGGTCGTGTTTTCGGCGATCTTATGACGCTTCTGACAATGATGAAAGGCTTGCCGCTCGCTTATAATAAGGATATGCAGGAGGATAAGGAAGCCATATTTGACGCCTTTGACACCGTTAAAATCTGCCTTACCACATTTATCCCGATGCTTGATACAATGACGGCTCTTCCCGAAAATATGCGTAAAGCCGCGGCAGGCGGATTTATAAACGCTACCGATTGTGCCGATTATCTCGTCGGCAAGGGCTTGCCGTTCCGTGACGCGTATAAGGCCACGGGCGAAATAGTGGCTCTCTGCATTAAAAAGGGTCTTACGCTTGAGACATTGCCTCTTGAAGAGTACAAAAAGATATGCGATTTGTTTGACGACGGCGTTTATGACGCCATAAATCTCGACAAGTGCGTAAACGGCAGGACTTCACTCGGCGGACCCGCACCGCAGAACGTGCTGAAAGAGGCAAAGAGAATAGAAACAATATTGAAAGAACAAGGCAAACAGTGTGAAAAATCACAAGCTTAAATTTATATTGCCATCAAAATTTGCCTGAGGCATAATTTTGAGACGGCAGAAGTCACCGATTGTGTCTGTTAGGTATTCACAGGATGTATGGTGATTTTTAATAAGCTGTTTGTTGCTTGAAAGGCTATGGTGATTATGAAAAAAGTATTTATAGACGGCAGTCAGGGCACTACGGGCCTTAAAATATTCGACCGCCTGAAAAAAAGAGACGATATTGAGCTTTTAACTCTTCCCGATGAACTTCGCAAGGACGTGGATTCGCGAAAGGAAGCTCTCAACAGCGCCGATATAGCTTTTCTCTGCCTTCCGGACGCCGCGGCAATTGAGGCGGCAGAGCTTGTTACAAATGACGACACGGTTATTATAGATACATCAACCGCTCACCGTACAAGCGAGGGTTGGGCTTACGGCTTCCCCGAAATTTTCAAAGACGGATTTGAAACCGTGGCTTCTTCAAAGCGTATAGCGTCGCCGGGCTGTTATGCAAGCGGATTTACAGCGCTTGTAAAGCCTCTTTTGGACGAGGGTATTGTATCACCCGACCACGGATTTATCTGTCACGCCGTTTCGGGCTACAGCGGAGCCGGCAAAAAAGGTATCGCTATGTATGAAAGCGACGAGAAAGCACCGGAGCTTTTTGCTCCCCGTGAATACGCTTTAAATCAGGAGCATAAGCACCTCAAAGAAATGCGTAAAATCTCGGGTCTGTCCGTTACGCCGATCTTTTGCCCGTATGTCTGCGATTACTTCAGCGGTATGCTCGTTACGGTTCCCGTGTTTAAAACAGACCTTAAAGACGGAAAGACCGCAGATGATATTAAATCTATTTACCGCTCAAAATATAATTCGGACATAGTTAAATATAAAGAGTCTTTTGATAACGGCGGCTTTGTCGCGTCAAATTCAAAGGCGGAGCTTGACAGTATGGATATCACAGTAGCCGGAAACGACGACAGAATTCTTCTTATGGCTCTTTATGACAATCTCGGAAAGGGCGCTTCCGGAGCGGCTCTTGAATGTATGAATCTTGTTATGGGTTTGCCGCCGGAATACGGCCTCGAACTGTAATTATCATATAAACGAAAGGTAAATTATAATGGAATTAAGTTTTATCGGCGGCGGTGTTGCCGCACCGAAAGGATTTACCGCAAACGGAATTCATTGCGGAATCCGTAAAAATAAGGAGAAAAAGGATCTCGCGCTTATTTTCTGCGAAAAGGAATGTGACGCGGCGGCTGTTTATACACAGAATCTTGTATGCGGAGCGCCCATAACGGTCACACGCGAAAATATAAGCGACGGTAAAGCGCGCGTAATTGTCTGCAACAGCGGTATAGCCAATACCTGCAATGCCGACGGAGTTGAAAAAGCGGAGGAAATGTGTAAAATAACCGCGGACGCACTCGGCATTTCAAAAAGCGACATTGTGGTAGCCTCCACCGGAGTTATAGGTCAGCCGATAGACCTTGAGCCCATCAAAAACGGTATGCCGAAGCTTGTTTCGGGTCTTAATAAGGACGGCTCGGATTCTGCGGCAAATGCGATAATGACCACGGACACCGTAAAAAAAGAATTTGCCTGTGAGTTTTCTCTCGGCGGCAAAAAATGCCGTATAGGCGCCGTTTCCAAGGGCAGCGGTATGATTCACCCGAATATGGCAACAATGCTCGCATTTATCACAACGGATGCCGACATTTCGGCGGAAATGCTTAAAAAATCACTTCTCGAAGTCGTAAAAGACAGTTTTAATATGCTCTCCGTAGACGGCGACACATCAACCAACGATACCGTGGCTGTTTTGGCGTCGGGACTTTGCGGCAACGAGAGAATAACCTCTGAAAACGAAGATTATAAAGCCTTTACTTGTGCGCTTGCGGCAATTTGCGAAAAGCTTGTAAAGCTTATGGCAAAAGACGGCGAGGGCGCAACAAAGCTTGTCGAATGTATAGTTTCGGGTGCCGCAGACCAAAAGACGGCAAAAATATGCGCAAAGTCGGTTATATGTTCGTCGCTCGTTAAGGCGGCGATGTTCGGAGCGGATGCAAACTGGGGCAGAATTCTCTGCGCTCTCGGTTACAGCGGAGCCGATATTGACGTCCATAAGGTCGATGTGAAATTCAGCTCGGCAGGCGGCGAAATAGAAGTGTGCAAAGACGGCTCGGGAATCCCGTTTTCGGAAGAGACAGCCAAAAAAGTTTTGGTTTCCGACGAAGTTTATATCCTTGTCGATTTAAAATCCGGCAACTTCTCTGCTGCGGCTTACGGCTGTGATCTTACATATGATTATGTCAGAATAAACGGCGATTACCGTACCTGATGTGTAAATTCGGCAAACTCAGTATTTACAGACATTTATCGGAGGAGATTATGGAAATATCAAATATAACAAATTCGGACCGTTCCGAAGTTCTTGTTCAGGCTTTACCGTATATTCAAAAATATCAAAATAAAACGGTTGTCATAAAATACGGCGGCAACGCCATGGTAAACGAAGAGCTTCAGGATGCCGTAATGACCGATATAGTTCTTCTTCGTTCCGTAGGAGTAAATATAGTGCTCGTTCACGGCGGCGGACCGGAAATATCGGATATGCTCAAACGTGTCGGCAAGCAGAGCCGCTTTGTAGACGGACTGCGCTATACCGACGAAGAGACAATAGATATTGTCCAAATGGTTTTGGCAGGCAAAGTGAATAAGCATTTGGTTCAGCTCATTTCAAAGCACGGCGGCAAGGCAATAGGTCTTTGCGGCATCGACGGCGAAATGATGAAAGCCGTAAAATACACAAAATCGGACGTCGGTTTTGTAGGCGAGATAACCGAAATCGATACCGACGTTATAGATTACACTCTCGAAAATAAATATATCCCCGTTATTTCATCCGTC
The DNA here is from genome assembly GCA_002437245.1 of Ruminococcaceae bacterium UBA6434. GTDB lineage: Bacteria > Bacillota > Clostridia > Oscillospirales > Acutalibacteraceae > Fimenecus. The sequence continues at coordinate 27,642 of DJOQ01000004.1, read as the reverse complement.
GCAACGGGCGAAAAAGGCGAAGTGTTTAACATAAATGCCGATACCGCCGCGGCGGCAATAGCCGCAAGTCTCCATGCGGAAAAGCTTTTGCTTATGACCGACATCAGCGGACTTCTAATGGATAAAGACGATGACTCGACCTTAATTCACGACGTTCAGGTTTCCGAAATACCGTCGCTCAAGTCTCAGGGAATTATATCCGGCGGTATGATACCGAAAATCGACTGCTGCGTAGAGGCAGTCCGTCGCGGAGTTCTTCAGACCAACATAATCGACGGACGTATACCGCATTCTATTCTTATGGAATTATTCACGGATGAGGGTTTCGGTACAATGTTCCACGGGTGATTTCGTGTCTTTTTTCCGTTATACTGCGTTCTGTGCAGCTCGCAGTATATACATACAGCTTCGCCGCACACGCCTTGTCTAACGAAAAAAATTTCACGAAATCAAGATTTCGCGCCTTGTTCCGCCATACTTTGTTGTTCTGTGCGGTTTGCGGTATATACATACAGCTTCGCCGCACACGCCTTGTCTGACGAAAAGAATTTCACGAAATCAAGATTTTTGCCTTTTTTCTGTTATACTGTGTTTTAAGTAGCTTGAGGTAAATACATACAGCATTGCCGACAACAGCTTGCGTTAAACGGCAATTGCATTTTTCGGACTTTGTATATATAATAAGATTAGTTTATTAAGGATTGATAAAATGGACTTTAACGAAATTAAAAATACTGCCGACAAATATTTAATGCCGACATACGGTCATTTCCCGATAGCCTTGACGGGCGGCAAGAATGCTTCTCTGACGTCCTCCGACGGCAGAGTGGTTATTGATTTTACTTCGGGTATAGGCGTTAATATTTTCGGCGTAAACGATGAGGGCTGGAAAAAAGCCGTTATCGGGCAGATAGATAAAATTCAGCATACATCAAATCTCTATTACAACGAGCCTGTTGCCGAGGCGGCAAAGCTTCTGTGCGAAAAAAGCGGGTTTGATAAGGTGCTTTTTTGCAATTCCGGAGCGGAGGCAAATGAGTGCGCCATAAAGCTTGCGAGGAAATACAGCTTTGACCGCTACGGTGAAAACCGAAATACGATAATATCGCTTGTGAATTCTTTCCACGGCAGAACCATGGCTACAATAACCGCAACTGGGCAGGAACACTACCACAAGTATTTTATGCCTTTTATGGGCGGCTTTAAATATGCCGAGGCAGGCGACAAAAAAGCGTTTTCCGAGCTTCTCGACGGAACGGTTTGCGCGGTAATACTCGAGGTTATTCAGGGCGAGGGCGGAGTTATAATAACTCCCCGCGATTATATAGAATATATAAGAGAGTTGTGCGATGAAAACGACATTGTTCTCATATTCGACGAGGTGCAGACAGGCGTCGGCAGAACCGGCAAACTCTATGCTTGGGAAAATATCGGCGTAAAGCCGGACGTTTTGACATCCGCAAAGGGACTCGGCGGCGGACTGCCGATAGGAGCGTGCCTTGCAAAAGAGCAGTTCGGCAGCGTTTTGACTCCGGGTACTCACGGTACGACTTTCGGCGGAAATCCCGTGGTTTTATCGGGCGCGGTCGAGATATTAAGCCGACTTGACGAAGAATTTTTAAAGGACGTCCGCGAAAAGGGCGAATACATAAGGAACAAGGTTTCTTCGTTTAAGGATGTTTCCGAAGTGCGCGGTATGGGTCTTATGATAGGTATAGACCTTAAAAATCAAAAGGCGGCGGATGTGGCGGCGCGCTGTGTTGAAAACGGGCTTCTTATTTTAACCGCGAAGCAGTCGCTTCGTATGCTTCCTCCGCTCACCATAACATATGACGAAATAGACAGGGGACTTGAGATTCTCGAAAAAACCCTTTCTGTATAAAACCTTTCACGCCTTGCACGGCTACAGCAGGGGCAAACGTGATTATATTTGTAGCCGGAAAGGCTATGTGAATTAAAATGAAACATTTATTAAGTCTTTTATCGACTACTCCGGGCGAAATATCGGACCTTTTAAATCTTGCCGATCAGCTTAAATATGAAAACAAGCACGGCATAGCGCACCAAAGACTCAAAGGTCAGACCCTCGGTATGATTTTCCAAAAATCCTCTACAAGAACAAGAGTTTCTTTCGAGACCGGTATGTATCAGCTCGGCGGTCAGGCGCTCTTTCTTTCCAACCGCGATCTTCAGATAGGACGCGGTGAGCCTATACAGGATACCGCAAGAGTCCTCTCACGCTATATCGACGGCATTATGATAAGAACTTTTGAGCAGTCCGAGGTTGAGGCGCTCGCAAAGTACGGCTCTATTCCGATAATAAACGGTCTTACCGATTTTTGCCATCCGTGCCAGGTGCTTGCCGACCTTATGACGGTACGTGAGCACAAGGGCCATCTTGACGGACTTAAAATGTGCTACATAGGCGACGGCAACAATATGGCAAATTCCCTTATAGTCGGCGGACTTAAAACAGGTATGCAGGTATCGGTGGCTTGCCCCGAGGGGTACAGACCCGACAGCCGCGTGCTTGACTTTGCCAATAATTATGCTGGATTTTCGATGTTTACCGAGCCGATGGATGCTGCAAGCGGCGCCGACGTCATCTTTACCGACGTTTGGGCGTCAATGGGGCAGGAGGGCGAAGCCGAAGAGCGCAAAAAAGTATTCGGCGGCAAATATCAGGTCAATAAGGAACTGCTTGCGGCTGCCAACAGCGGCTGTATGGTTCAGCATTGCCTGCCTGCTCACCGCGGAGAAGAAATAACCGCAGATGTGTTTGAGTCTCACGCAGATGAAATATTTGATGAAGCCGAAAACCGTCTTCACGCTCAAAAAGCGGTAATGGTAACGCTCATGGAGAAGTGATGGTTTGACTTTTTTGCCGCAAATGTAAATTTCGTTTTAATCATAAATAAACTATTGACAAGCAGCACACTTTATATTATAATATCAAAGCCGCTGAAAAAGCGGCACATATGGCGGCATAGCTTAGTTGGCTAGAGCGTCCGGTTCATACCCGGAAGGTC
>DJOQ01000004.1:0-24507 GCA_002437245.1 Ruminococcaceae bacterium UBA6434 | reverse complement strand
CGCCCTTTCACGGCGGTAACACGAGTTCAAATCTCGTCCGGGTCACCAAAAAGGACTTAGCGTATGCTGAGTCCTTTTTTGCAGTACTTTTCGGTTGCCCCTATGTTTGCACATTTTATTTGAAATATTTGTTTTTAAGTTATATAATATTTTTAACAGTACAATGATGTATGTTTATGAGGTGAAAAAATAATGGCTGATAATAAGTGCGACTGCAATGCCGTTATGCAAGAAGTTGTTGACGATATAAAAAACAATATGTTTTCGGAAGATGAAATAAACGGAGTTTCAAACCTGTTTAAAGTCCTCGGCGATCCCACAAGAGCCAAAATAGTTATGGCGCTGGATAAACGCGAGGTGTGCGTTTGCGACCTTGCCGTGGCGCTCGGTATGACTAAGTCCGCCGTGTCGCATCAGCTTGCCCTTTTAAAAGCGAATAACATAGTTAAGGCTCGCCGTGACGGCAAGCATGTGTTTTACAGCTTTGACGACGAGCACATTACAACCGTTATAGAAATAGCGGACGAGCATATTCGCCATCAACACTTGGGCGATTAAGGCTTTAAATATATATTATCGGCGATATATTGTCGCCGAATATTTCGTCACAATATAATAATGTTATGAGGTCCCGAATATGCGAAAGACACTATTCGGGGCTTTTTTATTCTTCCTATATGAATCGTACAGACAAAAAGGTTTTTCCCCGTCGGGAATTTTCGCTTTATAAAGGATATTTCGCCAAAATAAAAATTTTTTTGAAAAATTTTAAAAAACATATTGACAATTGAGCATATGCTCAACTATAATATAGGCAACAAATGAACGGTTGCTCAACTGTTCCGAAAGAGAGCAGCCGCAGAAAGGGTTGTTATTATGAAAAAAACATACAATATAGAAGTCGATTGTGCAAACTGTGCCTCAAAGATGGAGGAAGCTGCTCAAAAGACCGACGGCGTTTGTGAAGCCGTAGTATCTTTTATGACCCAAAAAATGAAAGTTGAATTTGACGACGGTGCCGATGAGGCAGCCGTTATGAAAAAAGTCCTCAAAAATTGCAAAAAGATTGAGGACGACTGCGAAATATATATCTGATGTTACGAGACGCCGTTTTCGGCAAATAAATAAGTGAGGGAGATATTTATGAGTAAAAAGCAGAAAAACGTTCTGTGGCGGATAATAGTTTCGGCTGTGCTGATAATAGACCTTTCCGTCCTCGGCAAATTTATAACTCTCAATAAATACATTTGGCTTGTTTTAAATTTGATACCGTATTTTATAATCGGCTACGATATTCTCAAAAAGGCGGTAAAAGGTATCTTTAAAGGTCAGGTCTTCGATGAGAATTTCCTTATGGCTGTTGCAACCGTCGGCGCCATAGCGCTCGGCGATTACAAAGAGGGCGTTGCCGTAATGCTCTTTTATCAGATAGGTGAGCTTTTCCAGAGTATAGCCGTCGGCAAGAGCAGACGTAACATTTCCGCGCTGATGGATATAAGACCCGACTACGCAAATGTCGAGGTTGACGGAAAACTCGAAAAGGTAGATCCCGACGAAGTATCGGTCGGCACCGAAATAACCGTAAATCCCGGCGAGAAAATCCCGATAGACGGCATTGTTACAAGCGGCGACACGTCGCTTAACACAAGTGCTTTAACAGGTGAGAGCCTGCCGAGAAATGTCAAAACAGGCGACGAGGTCATAAGCGGTTGCATCAATATGACCGGCGTTATCAAGGTAAAAACCACTAAGGAGTTCGGCGATTCAACCGTATCAAAAATACTTGACCTTGTTGAAAATTCAAGTATGAAAAAGTCGCGCTCCGAGAATTTCATAACAAAATTTGCTAAATATTATACTCCGGCAGTTTGCTTTTCGGCGCTTGCGCTCGCAATTCTGCCGCCCGTTATAAGGCTAATTGCTGGTTACGCGCCCATGTGGGGCAATTGGATATTCAGAGCGCTTACTTTCCTTGTTATCAGTTGCCCGTGTGCGCTTGTCATATCGGTTCCGCTCTCGTTCTTTGCGGGAATCGGCTGTGCTTCGGCAAACGGTATACTCGTAAAAGGCTCCAACTATCTTGAGGGACTTTCGGAAACGAAATATGTTGTATTCGATAAGACCGGAACTCTTACAAAGGGAGTCTTTGAGGTAACGGGAGTATATCCGGAAAACGGATACACGGAGGATGATTTGATACGCCCGGCGGCGTATGCGGAAAGCGCTTCAAGCCACCCCATTAGCCTCAGCCTTAAAAAGTATTACGGCAAGGATATTGACGGAAACAACGTTACAGACATAAAAGAGATTGCAGGTCGCGGAGTTTCGGCTGTTGTGGACGGTAAAAAGGTCTTCGCCGGCAATTTAAAGCTGATGAAAGAAGAGCATATCGCCGTTGCAAACGAGCATAACGAGGGTACGGTTGTGTATGTTTCCGAGGACGGAAAATATGTCGGCTGTATTGTAATATCGGATGTTGTAAAGCCCAATACAAAACTCGCTCTCAGCGAGCTTAAAAAGCACGGCGTCAAAAAGACTGTAATGCTCACGGGCGATTCCAAAGCCGCTGCCGACAGGGTAGCCGCGGAAATAGGCATAGACGAGGTTCACTCGGAGCTTCTCCCTGCCGATAAGGTGGCAGAGGTCGAAAAGCTTCTTGACAAAAAAGAACCCAAAGAAAAATTGGCGTTTGTCGGCGACGGAATAAATGACGCTCCCGTGCTTTCAAGAGCCGATATAGGCATAGCAATGGGTGCGCTCGGCTCGGACGCGGCAATAGAGGCGGCTGATATAGTGCTTATGGACGATGATCCGGCAAAAATATCGCTTGCAAAAAAAATCTCGGTTCACACTTTGAAGATAGTCAAAGAAAACATCACGTTTGCCCTTTTTGTAAAAGCCGTTTGTCTGATACTCAGCGCAGTAGGCATTGCAAATATGGGAGTTGCCATATTCGCCGATGTCGGAGTTATGGTTGTAGCGGTTATCAACGCCACAAGGGCGCTACGATTAAAGAATAAAACCGAATAATATTGACATAAATCAACTTTGTAATTATAATAGTCAATGCTGTTAAAAGCACACCTCAGGGAAATCCCAAGCGGTGTGCTTTTTATATCGCAGTGAAGAAAACGCAGGAATAAAAAATGACGGAATTTCAAAACAGTTTTAAAAAAGGACTGAAAGACGGTCTGCCTATAGCGCTCGGTTATCTTTCGGTTTCGTTTACATTCGGTATGATGGCTGTCGAGGGCGGCCTGCCCGTTTTTACGGCGGTGCTTATCTCTATGACAAATCTAACTTCGGCAGGGCAGTTTGCAGGGCTTGATTTGATCCTCGCCGGCGGCGCTTATCTTGAAATGGCGCTTACGCAGTTTGTTATAAACATACGCTATGCGCTGATGTCGGTCTCTCTGTCGCAAAAGCTCCACAAGAGCGTAAATTTGCTTGACCGATTTTTAATAGCGTTCAGCAATACCGATGAAATATTTGCCGTAGCCTCCGGTCAAAAAGGCGAGGTCGGCAAAAAATATATGTACGGGCTTGCTCTTTTGCCCATAGTCGGGTGGACTCTCGGCACGCTTATAGGCGCCGCGGCGAGTACCGTGCTTCCGCTGTCCGTGCGGTCTGCTCTCGGAATTGCGATTTACGGTATGTTCATAGCTATATTTATACCGCCCGCAAAACATAATAAGGCCGTGGCTGTCGTGGTAATATTGTCGGCGGCTTTGAGTATATGCTTTAAATATATTCCGGGACTTTGTAAAGTCTCTTCGGGATTTGTAATAATCATTTGCGCCGTCCTTTCCGCGACCGTCGGCGCCCTCTTAAAACCCGTGAAGGAGGACGAAGCAAATGAAAACGGCTGAAAACGTGTTTATATATATAGCGGTTATGGCGCTTGTCACATATCTTATAAGGATGTTGCCGCTTGTAATTTTTCGCAAAAAAATAGAAAACATATTTATCAGGTCTTTTCTGTACTATATTCCGTATGCGGTTTTGGCGGCAATGACATTTCCCGCGGTATTATCTTCCACGGGAAACGGGTGGTCGGCTGTGGCAGGGCTCATAGTAGCGTTGTTGCTTGCATTTTTTGAGAAAGGTTTGCTCACGGTTGCGCTCTCTTCCTGTGCCGCTGTGTTCGTTATAGAACTTTTGATGAAATTTATCTCTTGACATATCGGAAAAATGAGTATAATATAGACCCAAAGTAAAAAAGTTAAACCGTTGACGGAGAATGAAGGCAAGTGCTTTTGCACATAAGAGAGCTCTTTCGTTGGCTGAAAGAAGAGCGTGCAGAGTTGCCGGATACCACTCCCGAGCGCGCGCCGAAAGCTGTTGGTTAAGGCGTGCCGTAAGCTTGCGTTAAAAGCGGTTGAGTGGGCGATTTTTATCGTCAATTCGGGTGGAACCGTGGAATGCTGAGCATTTCATCCCAGATTTTCTGAGATGAAGTGCTCTTTTTAATTTATATTGGAGGTAATTTTTATGGTAAAAGTTACATTGAAAGACGATGTCGTAAAGGAGTTCCAAAGCGGCACAACCGTAATGGATATAGCAAAGTCTATCGGTATGGGGCTTTATAAAGCCGCCTGCCTTGCAAAGATTGACGGCGAGATATGTGACCTTCGCACTCCCGTGACAAAGGATTGCCATGTTGAAATACTTACTTTTGACGATGAGGACGGTAAAAAAGCTTTTTGGCATACCACCTCGCATATACTCGCGCAGGCTGTAAAACGCCTTTATCCGAACGCTAAGCTCGCAATAGGTCCGTCAATAGCAAACGGATTTTACTATGACTTCGATGTGGATTTTCCTTTTACTCCCGAAATCCTCGAAAAAATCGAGGCTGAGATGAAGAAAATCGTAAAGGAAAATATTCCGCTTGAGCAGTTCGACCTCTCCGCAGACGAAGCCGTAAAGCTTATGGAGGAAAAGGACGAGCCGTATAAAGTTGAGCTTATTAAAGAGCACGCCGGCAAAGGCGAAAAAATTTCGTTTTATAAGCAAGCTGAGTTTACTGAGCTTTGCGCAGGACCGCATATCCCCGATACGGGCAGAGTAAAGGCATTTAAACTCACGTCCATAGCAGGCGCTTATTGGCGCGGCGACGAAAAAAATAAAATGCTCCAGCGTATATACGGCATATCTTTCACAAAGCAGTCCGAACTTACGGAATATCTCGAAAGAATCGAAGAGGCAAAAAAACGCGACCACAGAAAACTCGGCAAGGAACTCGGGCTTTTTGCGCTTCGCGATGAGGCTCCCGGAATGCCTTTCTTCCTTCCCAACGGTATGATTCTTCGCAATACTCTTATTGATTATTGGCACGAGGTTCACGAGAGATGGGGCTATCTTGAAATATCCACTCCCCAGATAATGAAGCGTTCTCTTTGGGAGACTTCGGGTCACTGGGACCACTACAAAGAAAATATGTATACAACAGTTATCGACGGTGAGGATTTCGCCATAAAACCGATGAACTGCCCCGGCAGCATACTTGTTTATGAGCTCGAGCCCCATTCATATAAGGAATTGCCGCTTCGCTACGGCGAGCTCGGCAGAGTACACCGTCACGAGCTTTCGGGTGCGCTTCACGGGCTCTTCCGTGTACGCTGCTTCACTCAGGACGATGCTCATATACTCCTTGCGCCCGACCAGATACGCGACGAGGTTGTAAGAATATCACAGCTCTTTGACGAGGTTTATAATCTTTTTAAGCTGCCGTATACCATAGAACTTTCAACAATGCCCGAGGACCATATGGGCTCCAAAGAGGATTGGGATAAAGCCACAAAGGCTCTTTCCGACGCAATCGAAAGCATCGGTAAGGAATATACCGTTAATGAGGGCGACGGCGCGTTCTACGGCCCGAAGCTCGACTTCCATATTGAGGATTCGCTCGGCAGAACCTGGCAGTGCGGTACTATTCAGCTTGACTTCCAGCTCCCCGAAAGATTCAACCTTGAATACACGGGTGCCGACGGCGAAAAGCATTGCCCGGTTATGATACACCGCGTTGTATTCGGCTCGGTAGAGAGATTTATCGGTGTTCTTATAGAGCATTTTGCAGGCGCATTTCCGCTTTGGCTCTCTCCCGTACAGGCTGTTGTTCTTCCGATTGCGGACCGTCACGCAGACAGAGCGCATGAAATCGAGGCAGAGCTTAAAAAATACGGTATCCGCGTAAAGGTGGACGACCGTTCGGAAAAAATCGGATATAAAATACGTGAGGCTCAGCTTCAAAAAACGCCGTATATGCTTGTTGTCGGCGACAAAGAGGTTGAAAACGGTACTGTTTCGGTACGTCATCGCGGCGAGGGCGATATAGGCGCCATGGAGCTTTCGGCTCTTCGCGACCGTCTTGTTGACGAGATTAAAACAAAAGCCATAAAGTAATAAAAGGGGATAGTGGATTTGGCAAAGAAACCTCTTACCGTGACCGTGATAACGGACACGCATTACTATTCAAAAAAGACCGGCGTAGAGGGCAAGGCTTACGACGCGGCAAACGCCAAAAGCCAAAAGCTTTTAAAATACAGCGAGGAGCTTTTAAGAGCCGCTTTTAAGCAGATAAAAGAAGATAAGCGAACAGATATAGTTTTGCTTTCGGGCGATACCACCAACAACGGTGAATTTGAGGCGCACGAGGAATTTATCGAAATGCTCCGCGATTTAAAAAAGAGCGGAAAACGCGTTTATGTTCTTACGGCGACCCACGACTATCAGGACGACGGGTTAACCGACAGCTTTGTAGGCGATGAAAAGGTGAAAATCCCTGCCGCAAAGCGTGAAGAGCTTTATGATATGTATAAAGAGTTCGGACTCGACGAAGCTATAGCGATTCACCGCGACAGTATGTCGTATGTGGTACAGCTTGCCGACGGTTACAGGCTTTTTGCACTTAACGACGACCGCAATCTTTCGGGAAAAAGCGGTTTTTCGGATGAGTGCTTTGAGTGGATAAAGGCTCAGGCGGAGGACGCACGTAAAAACGACCAGTTTATTCTGGCTATGACCCACCATCCGCTTATAGCACCGTCGCCTGTTTATGAGCTGATAGGTAAAAACGATATGCTCGGCGACTATGAGACGCGCAGAAACGAGCTTGCCGACTTAGGTATACAGTTTATGCTTACCGGTCATACACACGTGCACGATATAGATATGATAACGAGCGACCGCGGAAACACGCTTTACGATATAGCGACTGCCGCAACCGTAGGTTATCCGGCGCCGATACGCACCATTGTCTTGGACCCGGATGTGAAAATGGTTTCGACCACCACCGACCTCATAACCGAAACGGTGGATTTCGACTTGGAGGGCAAAACCCTTCAGGAGTATCTCAAATATCAGCTTATCGGTATGGTAAAGGATATGATAAAAGCCGCCGGAACGGATATCCCGACGCTTGCCGATATGGCAACGGCAATGAGCATAAAGAAAAAGCTCATTTATAAAATCGGCTGGCTTATAAAACCGTTTGCCAAAAAGCTTAATTCTCTTACAATAGGCAAAGTCGCAAAGCTGACGCGTGCCGAAACAGGGCTTAAACCCGAGGATTATGCCGACATTGCCGATAAGAGTGTTGTTGACTTTATCTGCGACCTTGTGGTTAATCTGTACGGCGGAGAAGACCTTTACAGCGTTGACGATAACGAATACAAAATAACCGTGGGACTTCTTCACATTGTGGATTCGGTTTTTGCCGCTCTGCATATAAAGCCGCGTAAGATTATAAAGGTGGCTGATTCGTTTACCGATTTTGTGGAACCGCTTTTACATAATTCGGGCATACCGTCATATGACGCCATACTCCCGATAAGACCGTTCTACAAAGAGGGCGAGCAGGGACCGAAGCCTCAAAAAGAGAAAAAGCCCGAGTGCAACGTCAAAAAGAGCAAAAAGGGCGTTCCGATTGTCATTGTCGGTATATTGGCGCTTATTATACTGTTGATTCCTATGCTTCTGGTGCTCGGCGTCGGCTTTATAATTAACAGAATTAAATACGGCAAATACATTAAAGAAAGCTGATTGCGTTGAAACACCACTCGTTTTAAAAGTTGCCGTATATCGGCTTTATAATTTCATCGTGTATTGAATTTGTTTAGCGGCATAGCGTGTGCTATGTCGCTTTTTGTATTTTTTACCTGATTGAAAAAGCCGTAACCATTTTTTTAATGATTACGGCTCTGAGGCAATGATTGTTGAGATGAGTTTGCCGATTATGCGGATTAAATATTAAAGAGAAATACTAAACGGTCACATTTTCACCGGAAAATTGTTTTTTATATAAAAATATTGCGAGTATCGACGATAAAAAGCAACCGACGGGTATTGATAACCAGATGTTTTTCCCTTTTAAAAGAAACATTAATGCGGTTACCGATATAAGCAAAAAGGCTGTGATTGAAAATGAGGCGGTTTTGCTTTTTATAGCCTGAAAATATGTCGAAATAATCAATACAGGCGGTAAAAACAGTATTGAGACTGCTGATTCGGTAATTATATCCGCACATTGTGCTATGATAATTTCGTTTGACGTGAATATCATCGTAAGCTGTTTTGAAAAGACCAAAAGAATTATAAGCTCTGAAACACAGCAAATATAAGAATATTTCAATGATGTTGAGACGCTTTCCCTGACTCTTTTTATAATACCGGAGGAATAGTTGAAGCTTATAATCGGTGACACGGCTGAGGCTGTTGCCATCAGCGGTACAAGTGCAAATTGTGCAATTTTACTTGCATATGAAAATGAGGTTATATATGTATAATCATATTCTTTTGCCAAAATGTTGTTAATTATAAATATGATTATCGACAGCCCCGTTGATTGCAGCAGCGCATTAATTCCTAATGCCGGTATTTCCTTTGCCTCGAGTAAATTGATTTTTTTAACATTGAATTTTTGACAGCTTATTTTTTTGAAAAATATAACGCTCATTAAAAAGCTTGTGATTTGACAAATTACGGTTGCAAGGGCAACACCCGTTACGCCGAGTTTGATTATAAATATGAAAATACAGTCAAATGCTATATTGATTCCCGTCGGTATAAGCCAAATCAAAAGTGCATATTTCATTTTTCCCTCGGCTCGTATTATTGAAGAAAACCCTGTTGAAAAAACATTGCCGAGTGCGATAACGGTGAAATATTTTTTTGCATATTCTCTCGTTTCGTTTGTGGCACCCAATAGCGTTATTATTTTATCGGAAAACACCAAACAAATTATACTTACTGCCGCTGCGGTTGTGTAAAAGATAATCATTGCCGTTAACGTTGTATTTCCCGCTTTTTCAAATTCGTTTTTTCCCAAATGATTTGATATTAAAGTTCCTGCGCCTAAACCGATCATTTGTGCAAAAGCGCCTTGGAGCATCATAAACGGGCTGACAATCGATACGCCCGCCATTGCCGTGTCACCGATGCCGCGACTTACAAATAATGCATCTACAGTATTATAGAGTGCCGAAAAAAGAAGCGCGGCAAAAACGGTTAGGCTATAATCCAAAATAAGCTTAGTAATGGGTTTGGTTCCCATATCAAGTGTTTTATCTTTCATTTTCCAACACCTTAAAGGCAAGCTTATATAATATTTTTGAAGACAAGTTATCAAAAAGCCAGCCTTCGCTCAGGGGAGCAAATCTGTAATATTTTTCAATTTCCTGAATAAGCGCCATATAGCCCTGAGCAAAGGCGTATCGTATTTCGCTTTCTCTGTTAATTGTAATTTCGGTATAACTTTTCAAGTTGTAAAGATCTATGGCTTGCTTTTTGGAACTCAGCGGCTTTGTGAACCCCTGTACACACATAAAGTCAAAAACAGGGTCGCCCCAAAACGTTCTCTCGGGGTCAATGACAGTAAATTTGTTTCCGTCGTAAATAAGATTAGTGTCCCATAAATCATAATTAACCATGGTACACTCACAGCTTTTCAAAATATCCTTATATAATTCGACGTATTTAAGCAGCTTTTCGCCGTTCGCGGTTGTTTTGCCTGTTTTTTCGGTATCGTTAATAATATTTATAATCATGCTGCTCAGGGCTTCATACCAATTATCATAAAGCCGGTTTTGAATATAACCGTATTCGGTATTTTTGACATTATGAAATTCGGCAAGAATTTCAACAGTTGTTTCAAGCTTTTGCTTAGGAGAAAGTTTGGCTTTGTTTCTGTGACACCCGTTGATTTTTTCCATTGCAAAGTAATCGGCATCTATTATGTTGTTGTTTTTTGGCGCCGAAAAAAATATCTTGGGAGTTGCAACATCTGTTTTTTTATTGATCATATCATACCAATATAATTCTGCCTGAAGCATATCGGTTTCATATGTCATTACTTTTTGACTTTGTTTCGGAGCTACTTTTAATACATATTCCCGATTTTGTGTTGCAACATTATAAACTGCATTAAACATACCGTTGCCGAGCGGCTTTATTTCAATAATGTTTGTAATATTGTTGCTTTGAAATATTTGCTTTATCTCATTTTCGGACAAATTGTATTTTGTTTTGCTTTTCATGCTCATGCCTCCCTTTTTCTTGATGTTAGCATATGATAATAATTAGGTATATCATAAATCATATTTAATATTAGATAACCGAGATGGATTTATATCTTTTCTTGACTTTGACTGCGTTATTTTGTATTCTTGTTTTGAGGTGATAATATGAATTATGATGAACTTATGAGTATAAAAGTCATACCTAAGGAAATTGCAAAATCGCAAACGAAATCGCTTGCAAATAATTTATATCACACTCCGTACAGAGATGAAATTCACCTTTTTTCCTGTATCAAGCAGGGAAATTTAAAAAAGTTGATTTTTGAAATGACGCAGCTTGGGTTTCAAAATATAACGGTCGGTCAGATGTCCGACGACGAGCTGAAACAACAAAAATATATGGCTGTAAGTTTTATTACGCTTGCAACAAGATATGCCATTCAGGGCGGAATGAGCGAAAATAAAGCTTATTTATTTTCCGACGATTTTATATTAAAGATTGATAAGGCAAAAAATAAAGCGACTGTCAATTCCTTAATCGTTGATGCCGCGATTGAGCTTACCAATAAGGTGAGCTTGTGTCGGAAAAATTTGAATTATTCACCGCATATAAGAAAATGCGTGGCATATATAAATAAAAATTTAAGCGAGAAACTGACGGTTAACAGTGTTGCCGGACATTGCAATCTTTCATGCGATTATCTTTCTCATTTATTTAAAGAAGAAATGGGCGTTAATTTGAGCACATATATTACTCATCAAAAATTAGAGCTTTCTCAAACGCTTCTGTTTGAGGGATATGACAGAGATAAAATCTGCTATATGCTCGGATTTTCAAGCCAATCACATTTTATTTCACTTTTTAAAAAAGAATATGGCATTACACCCGGTGAATTTGCCGCGCTTATAAAATAGTCTCAAAACGACTGCTGTTAATTGTAGTAATCATAAGAAAAAGGAACTGCTTTTACAGCTCCTTTTTCATGTGTTTTATTTACCTTTTAATCCAAAATTCTTCCGTCGGTTGATATTGTTACCACGTGCCACGGTATAAATTTTCCGCTTCGCTTTACAGCCTGTTTTGCGGCGTTTTCAATACCTCCGCAGCAGGGAACTTCCATTCTTACCACGGTAACGCTTTTGATGTTGTTGAGCGCTATAATTTCCGACAGCTTTTCCGAATAATCCGTGTCGTCAAGCTTCGGGCAGCCTATAAGAGTTATGCGGTTCTTTATGAAATCTGCGTGAAAATTTCCGTATGCGTAAGCCGCACAGTCGGCGGATATGAGTAAATCCGCATTCTCAAAGTACGGAGCGGTTACGGGAACGAGCTTTATCTGAACGGGCCATTGTCTCAAACGGCTTTCCGAAACCGTATCAGCGCTTTTTGAGGCTTTGTTTTTGTGCTCAATTACCATTGACCGCGAGCCGGGACAGCCGCCGTGAAACATAGCCGCTGCTCTGTGCCTTTTTGCCTTTTTAACGGCTTCCTCGTTGTATTCGGGAGCTTCTCTCTCTTCAAATGTTATCGCTCCGGTGGGGCAGGCGGGCAGGCAGTCGCCGAGCCCGTCGCAGTAGTCCTCGCGCATAAGCTTGGCTTTGCCGTTTACCATACCTATTGCGCCCTCGTGGCAGGCGGCGGCACAGGCGCCGCAGCCGTTGCACTTTTCTTCATCTATTTTTATGATTTTTCTTATCATGGTATTTCCTCCGAAATTTGTTTTTTCTTGACTTGTGAGTACATTATAATATAATAAAACCGAATTGTATGTTGAATTTTCAACAAACGGAGGCAAAATGGAGAATTATTTTGAAACACTCAAAAAGTGTCGTGTGTTTACGGGACTTGACAGAGACGACATAAAGCACCTGACCGAGATTATGGACTCTAAGGTTATTAAATACTCAAAAGGCGAAGTTATTTTCTCCGAGGGCGAAAAACCGGAGCATATAGGTGTTGTACTTCACGGGCACGCGCAAATAGAGCGGACGGATTACTACGGCAATCGCAGCATAGTCGCTGTATTGGAGCCCTCTGAGGTGTTCGGCGAAGCGTTTGTGTGCGCAGGAATAAAAAGTATTCCGGTAGACGTAGTTGCTCTTGACGAAACCGTTGTTATGCTCTTTGGTCTGCCGGATATTTCGTCCGGAAGTACGGATTTATACAATCGTTTTATTTTAAATTTACTGCGAACGTCATCGATGAAAAATCTTGTCCTTATGAAAAGACTTGAGGTGACGAGTAAACGCTCCACAGAGGAAAAACTGATGACATTTTTAATGCAGACGGCTAAGGAGCAGGGCAGAAGCAGCTTCCGTATCGCCTATGACCGCCGGCAGCTTGCGGATTATCTTGAGGTTGACCGTTCGGGACTTTCCGCCGTTATAGGAAAACTTAAAAAGAGCGGAAAAATCAAATGCCGCAAAGACTGTTTCGAACTTTTGTGAAAATATGCGAAACAAAGGGGTTCGTAAAAATCATCGCATAAAAAACCGGTAGGAACGCTTGCTCCTACCGGCTTTGCTTTTTGCTTATTCCGCGATTTCAAATCTCTCGTGATGCTTGCCGTAATATTCCTTCATTGCGGCGTTCTGATTGCCGAATGAGAGGTGACCGACAACCGCATTTTCGGCAACTATAATGGCTTGCGATTCTTTTATGCAGAAAGCGCAGAATTCCGATTCGTCAAGACCCATTCCCGAGCCGTGAGTTACGGGGAACATCCCCATTTTTGTCCATGTTTCGCGCGTGAAGAGGATAGCCCCTATGCTGAAGCGAACCGGGCAAGCCGAATATGAAAATTCGTCGTTTTTAAGCTGCTTTGCAAGTTCGTCTATATGTGGGAAGAAACCGCCCTCGCCCCAGAAAAATTCGGCAACATCGGGATTGCATTCAATCTGACGCGTCGAATAGCTCGCGTATATCGGGCGCTCAAATTTCTCGGCGTAAAGGTCCGTGAGACCGAGACGCTTTAAAAGTCTCAAATGACCGTAGCCGTTTATCGGTATAAGCGGAGCCACAAAGCCTATATCGTATTCGCCGTCGCGGCTTACTTTGTTATAGGTGTCCATAAGGGTTTTGAAGTAGCCGTCGGTTACAAATATGTCCTCATCGAGCTTGTAAAAGAACTCGGAGTCTTTCATCAAATCAATGGCAACGTTTTGAGCCACAGAGACGTTATTGCGATTTGTGCTGAGATACGACCAGTCGTTTTCCGAACAGATTTTGTCAAGCTCCTCGGAATAAAGTCCCGACGAAACCACACAGACGTCAATATCGTCCGGTATGAATTTTTTGATTCGCGGAAAAACGGTGTCCCATACGAATGATTTGTATCCGGCAAGTATTATGCAGCATTTGTTTTTACCGGTGCTGCGGTTTGTAAAATTGTATTTCGTACTTGTGTTTTTGCGGTGATAGTAGTTGTGCTTCATATCGCGCAGGCGACAGTAAAGACCGTTTGTGGTGGGGTTGTCACGCAGTTTTTCTCTGAAACCCATAAATTACTCTCCTTTGGTTTGCTGTTTTCTTGATGATAAAAATGCTTTTATTTTATTGAATACAAGCGCGATGTTTTCCATAAGGAATTTTTCTCTTTGTATCAAAAGCAGTACAAAATAGATACCGAAGAATGATACCGCGCCGATAACAAGCCTTAAAAAGACGTTTGAAACGCTCATATAGTGCAGTATTGCAATTTCCGCACCGGTGGAAACGGCAGCGCTTATAAAGATCGGCAACGTCTTGACTCCGCGTATGACTTTGCCGAGATGATCCTTTAAGAAGAATATCTGCACTACCAAAACTATAAATTCCGCAAGGAGCGTTGAAAGTGCCGCACCGGCAGCTCCCATTTTCGGAATTACAAAGAAGTTTAAAACAAAATCGAGCACAGCTCCAATAATAACCGACAGCATTACGGCTTTTTCTCTTCCGAGCGGTACGAGCATCTGGTTGCCGGTCATACCGTTAAGCGCGTTGAAAAATACCGTGGGCATTAAAAGCTGCATGGAAAGGGTGGCGTCTGCGAACGCTTCTCCGGAAATAAATACGATAGAATCCCTTGCAAAGAGCGTAAAGAATATCGTAAGCGGTATGGTTATCAAAAGCAGAAAATTCAGTACCCTTGACAGCGTCTCTCTGAATTTTTGATAATCGTTGTCGTGTATATAAACCGACAGCCTCGGCAAAAGAACATTTCCGAGCGACGATACTATGGCGAGCAGAAGCGTTTTTACCTTAACCGACGCGCTGTATAAGCCTACCTGCGTGTCGTCGGTCATAAATCCGAGCATGACCGTGTCAAGGTTTGTGTAAATGCTTACCGCAACAGATGTTGCAAAGAAAACGAATATCGGCTGCAAATGCTGTTTGAAATTATAATGCCCTACGGGGCGCAGAGAAATGTATTTTCTGAGGTTAATAAAGTTCAAAAGGTTTGAACCGCCCGAAGCCAAAACCGCAATTACGCCGTATATTACATAGTCCGACGGGTCATGAACAAATATAAACATCAGAACTATGGAAATTATCTTACATACTATATTTCTTATTGTGATATACGAGTACTGCTCAAGGGCCGAGTAAAGCCACGTTACGCCCAAAGTGTTGAGTATAATTGAAACACTGGTTATTGTAAGCAGCGTCTTATCCTGATAAAACCTGTCAACGGTAAAAAGCAGTATAAAAAATACAACATATGTTATCGCCGAGGTGATAAGGTTTATTATTATAAGTTCCTGAGTGGTTTTTGTAAGCTTTTCGCGGTCGTCGCGGACTCTTGCGCATGCGCGTATGCCGTATGTCGGAATACCGAGCGAAGCAAACATGGTAAAGTATGATATTACAGATGTGGCAAAATTGACTTTGCCGCTGCCGTCAACCAAAAGGGTACGCGATATATACGGGAATGTTATAAGCGGGAAAATAAATGAAGAAACGGTCAGTATGGTGTTCATTATAAAGTTGAACTGCACCGAACGTATCTTAATACTTTTTTGTGCTTTATCCTTCATATAAAAACTCCTGCAAGATAAGGCTCGTATCATTACTGCTCCGATACGGTATGCCTTACCGTAAACAGCCGCATTGCGGCGAATAATCAATGTGTCGTTTATCGTTGTTTTTGGAATAAATTATACAGTATTGCGCGGTAAAAAGCAAGAGTCGGTATTGCACACCGCCAATGTACCCGATAAAAAGATTCATACACGTTGTTTTGCAAGGTCTCGTAATTTTATGCGCTTTATTTTGCGATAAGATGCGTGCGGTCTGTGTATTTGCGCTTCATAGCAGGAGTGCCGTACGGAATAGGGAGTGCTTTAAAAGTTTTTTAAAAATTTTTAAAATTGGTGTTGACGAAACCGACCTTTTATGATAATATATTCAAGCGTTGAAAACGCTGGTGTAGCTCAGTTGGTAGAGCAGCTGATTTGTAATCAGCAGGTCGGGGGTTCAAGTCCGTCCACCAGCTCCATTTTACGCATCGCAATTTAATATGGGAGAGTTCCCGAGCGGCCAAAGGGAACAGACTGTAAATCTGTCGTCACTGACTTCAGTGGTTCGAATCCACTCTCTCCCACCAAAAAGAGACAAACAAGTTTTTATGCTTGTTTGTCTCTTTTTTTGTAAAATTATTGCTCGTTTTCGCTCGGTGGTGCGTTTGCAAATATAGCTTGCTTTTCTTATAATGTCATGCTATACTAATGCTAAATGATTGATTAGTTATTATAAGAGAGGCATATATGAAAACAACGGAACAACAGCATAATGAAAAGAAACATGAAATAATGGAAAAGTGCTTTGAGTGTTACGCGGAAAACGGATTAAACGGGACCGGCATTAAGGCACTTGCCGCGGCTTGCAACTGCACAACGGGCAATCTTTATTGCTATTTTAAAAATCTTGATGAGCTGATTATCGAGTCCACGGCTTACTGTATGGCAAAGGTTGAGGACGATTTTATGGCAAAAGCGCCGACAGACCCCAAAGATGTTATGAGATTCATTGAGGAAGTGCCCTATTGGACGGCAAAAAAACACGGCAAGAAATATCGTTTGATGTATCAAATTTACACTCATCCTAAATATATTGAATATGGAAAGAAGTTTTTTGAGGGCGTCAATGAGCGTTATACCGAGTATGCAAAGCAATTAGAGCCGAAAATCGGAATACCTTACACCACAATCACGCCGCTGATATTTATATTCGTCCGTGCCTCGGTGCACTACGCCATGTTTGAGGACGAATATTATCTGAAATCTCAAATGGAGGTCTTAAAGCAGGGTGTCGCCCTGTTTGCAGATAAATACCGCTCTAAGTACTTGAACGGAGGTAACGAGAAATGAAGAAACGAATACTCGGCATTCTGCTCGCCCTTTGTATGGTGCTATGCATTGTGCCGACAAGCGTATTTGCCGAGGGCAAAGTATTGTCGGTAAATGCTGATATCACCGGCAGTGGCACGGCAGAGGACCCTTATCTCATTTACACTGCGGAAGGGCTGAAAGCCTTCCGCGATAAGGCAAACGGTGGAGAGCGAAATGCATTTGCCACACTGATGGAGGATATCGTTTTAAACGACGGCACATTCGATGCGGACGGAAACTATACTGCCGCAGACGGAAGTGCCGCAGAACCGGAAAAATGGACTCCGATCAGCACGGATAATAACCAATACAGAGGCACATTCGACGGAAACGGCAAAACCGTCAAGGGTTTGTATGTCAATACCGGGGGTGATGAACCCGCAGGGTTGTTCGGATATACGGGAGGTCCGAAGATCAAAAATCTGACGGTGGACGGCTGTGTCATCGGAAAGGACTGGGCAGGCGGCATTTTGGGATTTTCCCACGGCGGTGTGATCGAAAACTGCACAAACAACGCTTCCGTTACAGTTGCGAATTTGAACAGTGATACCCATGCCAATGTCGGCGGGATTGCAGGGGTAACCGGCGCGAAATTGATCGGGTGCGGCAACACGGGGAAGATCACCGTTAAAAATGTTGCCCGGATCGCCAATGTCGGCGGTCTTGTCGGCCAACAAAATAATGTAGGTTTTCCTTTAATCCATGATTGCTATAATACAGGCGATGTCAGCGGTGAGGCAGGCACACTGTATCTCGGCGGCATTGCGGGCGCAATTGCACAGGGTGTAGTTTCCAACTGCTACAGCACCGGAAAGCTTGACAGCACCGGCAGTACAACCGTATATCTGGGCGGTATCGTCGGCTTGAACGCCATATTGTATGACCTCACAAACAATTATTATCTTGAAGGCACGGCAGATAAAGCTGCCGGCAGAGATGAGGCGGAGATGGTCGACAAAAACACCGTAAAACCAATGCCCAAAGAAGCGTTTGGCGACGGAACGATACTCAACCTCATGATAAACGGGCGCGAGGACGGCACGCACCCCTGGGGCGGCGAGTGCGGATATGTGAAAAGCGCCGGTATGGTTCTGCCGATACTGAAAAGGGAAGAGAGCATTTATGCCCACACCCACTGTGTTTGCGGCACGGGTAGCGATTTCGACGGGCACGACACGCATACCGATGTGACCTGGACGCCGTGGACGAAAACCGACAGACTCCCCACAAAATCGGGATATTACTTCCTGACCGACGATGTGGTCATGAACATCGATCAGACCACGTCATCGGAAGGCATATATATCTGCCTTAACGGATACGGCATCAAAATCGCGGACACGGAGGATGAATCAAATAATCCTTCCCTTGTGTTGAACGGCGGCACGCTGACTGTTACCGATTGCGGCACAAAAGGAACCGTAAATGATATTACGATATACTCCGGCAAGCTTACAATGTACGGCGGCAGTGTACCTACGGCAAGCGGGCTTACCATTGCAGAAAGCGGCGAGTTTATCGCGGCGGGCAATGCTGCATTTAACGGTACCGTTACAAATAAAGGCACTATATCCGCCGGCATTTTTAACGGTGAAGTCATAAACGAAATGGGAACCGTAAACGGCGGTACCTTTAACGGCAAGGTGACAAGCAACGGTGGTACGATCAACAACGGCACCTTCAACGGTGTTGTGGATCTTTACCGATACCCGACGCGCAATGGAGACAGCGCAGTGATTGTTAACAACGGCATATTTACCGAAACCAGCACCGTAAACAATATCGGCAGCTCGATTTATGGCGGTACGTACAGCGGAAAGGTGACTGTTACCGGATACATAAACCCATTGAACGGCGGAGGTATGACGGGGGTTATCCTCGGCGGCATATACACAAAATCGAGCGAGGTTACGGCTTTGACAACAAACCCCGGAAATCTCGCCGGGATAATTTGCGGCGGAGATTTTTACGGCAAGGTTAAGCTTGAGGGCGGAGTAATTGATGATTTTGACAGCAAGACTTGGCCGATATTCCATGAGTCTTCAGAGGTTTATTTTACCAGCGGCTCTGCCGGCGGCGGCATATACTACGGAACGGAAATATACGGTGATGCGAAAATTTGTGGCGGTGCGTACTGCACGGTGGTATTCAAAACCGACGGCGGCAGCAGGGTACCGGATCAGAAGGTTCTGCGCGGCAAGAAAGCCGCCCCTCTTGCTGAAAATCCCACCAAAGCAGGTTATGCCTTCGGCGGTTGGCTGAGGAACGGTGCACCGTTTGATTTAGCTGCGACTCCTTTTGTTGATTATGATGCCGAGCTTACGGCGGTGTGGAGCCAAAGAACCGATTATACGGTAAAGTTCAGCACTGACGGCGGCACAAATATTGCCGACAAAACGAATATGAAATGGACCGATAAGGTGCTTGACGGCATTGCCGACCCGGTAAAAAGCGGTTATGCTTTTATGGGCTGGCGCTGCGGCGATATAACCGTAAATGCGGAAACAACCTACGCCGACCTTGCGGAAAACGACGGTGTTACAGGTATTACATTAACTGCGCGGTGGAAGGATACCGAAAAGCCGACAGGCGAAATTAAAATCGGCGAAAATAAATGGCGTACCTTCTTAAACAAGCTCACCCTCGGGCTGTTTTTTAAGGACACCCAAACGGTTGAAATAACCGCCGCCGACAACAGCGGCATGGTGTTTGTGGGCTATTTGGTAACAGAACAGGACCTCACTGTTGAGGACCTTAAATCGGCTTTATATGCAGATTATGACGGCAGCTTTAATATAGAGCCCAACGGAAAATATATTGTTTATGTAATGCTTACAGATGAGAGCCTTAATATAACCTACCTGCGCTCAGACCGCATAACTATTGATAATGTTTCACCCGTAATAGCTGGAATAGAGAACGGCAAGACCTATTGCGCGGAACAAACCGTTACCGTTGACGAGGAGTATATTGATACCGTTACCGTAAACGGAACGGCAGTAACGCTTGACGAAAATAATAGCTTTGTCCTATCTCCGGCGGACGGCGAGCAGGAAATCATCGTCGCCGATAAGGCAGGCAATACTGTCGAAATGACCGTAACGGTCAATGACGGACACACCTTCGGTGAATGGGCATCGAACGGCAACGGTACGCACACCCATAAATGCACGGTGGACGGCTGCAATGCCTCCGAAACCAAATACTGCTCCGGCGGCAAAGCAACCTGCACCGAAAAAGCGGTATGCGAAGTCTGCGGAAAAACCTACGGCGAGCTTGACCCCAAAAGTCACGCGAATCTAAAGCATGTTCCGGCAAAAAAGGCGACAGAAACTTCCGACGGTAACATCGAGTATTGGTATTGCGACGGCTGTGACAAATATTACAGCGACGCGGCGGCTGCCGAAGAAATTTTAAAAGCAGATACCGTTATAAAGTTCATGTCGGACGCTCCCGAAGTGCCGCGCACGGAAAATCACGGCAATCTTACCGCTTGGATAATTACTTTGCTTGTCGGCGGCGCCGTTTTCTGCGTATTGTCTTACGGCAGAAGAAAAAAGCACAAGCCGGAGGACTTTGTTTCCGAAAAAGAATGAAAAAAAGTTATAAACTTCTGTAAAACTCCGTAATACTGCGTTTCGCACAGTTGCAAACCGAACGGAATAATGATACAATATTTCATATTTTTCTTCGGGGAGAAGTATTGTATGATAGCAGTAATAGACTACGGAGCCGGGAATTTGCAGAGCGTAAAAAAAGCCCTCGATTTTCTCGGAGCCGAAAATGCCGTTGCAACTGACGCGGCAACAATAGAAGCGGCGGACGCCTGCATTTTGCCGGGCGTCGGCTCGTTCGGCGACGCTGTGGATTGTATGAAAAAAAGCGGCCTTTGCGAAGCCGTAAAAAAAGCTGCGCTCGGGAGCAAGCCCTTTTTGGGGATTTGCCTCGGGTTGCAGCTCCTTTTTGATTCTTCGGAGGAGAGTCCCGGTGTTTCGGGGCTCGGCGTATTAAAAGGAACGGTAAAGCGCTTTTCGTCGGATATGGGGCTTAAAATTCCGCACATAGGCTGGAACTCCGTGGATATTAAAAAGGATTGTCCGATTTTTGAAGGTGTCAGCGACGGCTCGTTTGTCTACTTTGTTCATTCGTATTATCTCGACGCCGAAAATCGCTCCGATGTTGCCTCGCAAACCGAATACGGGCTCTGCTTCGATTCTTCCGTAGCGGTCCCTGAAATAAACCTCTATGCTACGCAGTTCCACCCCGAAAAGAGCGGCAGAGTAGGACTTAAAATTCTTGAGAATTTCGCAAAACTCGGAGGTGACGCACTTGTACGCTAAAAGAATTATTCCGTGTCTTGACGTTAAAAACGGCAGGGTGGTCAAGGGTGTCAGCTTTGTAAATTTGCGCGACGCCGGCGACCCCGTGCAATGTGCCGTAGAATATGACAAAAAGGGCGCCGATGAGCTTGTGCTGCTCGATATTACCGCAACCAACGACGGCAGGGGCACTATGCTCGATATAGTCTCGCGTGTTGCCGATTCTATATTTATTCCGTTCACGGTGGGCGGCGGAATCCGCTCTACCGACGACTTTAAGGAATTACTCAGAGCCGGAGCGGACAAAATCTCCGTAAATTCCGCGGCTGTCAGAAATCCCGACCTTATAAATGACGCGGCATACAAATTCGGAAGTCAATGCGTTGTATGCGCCATTGATGCAAAACGTGTCGGCGATAAAAAATGGGAAGTTTATTTAAACGGCGGACGAATCCCCACGGGAATCGACGCGGTCCTTTGGGCGACGGAGGCGGAAAAACGCGGAGCGGGCGAAATACTTTTGACAAGTATGGACTGCGACGGCCAAAAAAAAGGCTATGACCTTGAGCTTACAAGGGCGGTTTCCGAAAACGTGGGTGTTCCGGTTATAGCTTCCGGCGGAGCGGGCGAGCTGCAACATTTTTACGACGCTTTTACGGTGGGCAAGGCGGACGCGGTTTTGGCGGCGTCGCTTTTCCACTTTAATGAAATCCCCATAGAAACGCTGAAAAAATATCTCAAGGAGAAAAATATTCCGGTAAGACCCGTTTAAAAACAACCTTTTTAAGGTCAAAATACGATAATTTACGATACGGTATTCGGCTATTATGCTGAATACCGTTCTTTTATGCCTAAAAATCGTGTCGAAAATTCATTTAAATTTAACAAATTTTTTTTTGCTTTAGTTATTGCAAAATGGGTACATATGCTTTATAATTACAGTCAATAGGTGAGAAATGTTTAAAAAACCCACGTTATGGGAGTAAAAACCCACACTTTGGAGCAGAAAGGAGGAATGATTAAAGTGGCTGACGAAAATGTTAAAGATAAAATAAACGAAACTTCGGCGCCGCAAAAGCGTACCGAGAGCTTCGGAAGTTATAAAGAACATACCATAGACGCCAAAAACCGCCTTTTCATTCCTGCTAAGATGCGTAATAAGCTCGGTTCTACTTTCAGAGTGTTTTGCCCGATAGACGGCAGTGATTGCCTTTACATCTATTCCGACGAAGAGTGGAGCAAGATAGCCGAGTCTGTTATCAATACTCAGAACTTTGATATGCAGCGTCTTTTCTTCGGCGGTATGGTTGAGGTTGAACCGGACAAGCAGGGCAGAATCACCATTCCCACCGAATTCTGCGAGTTCGCAGGGCTTAAAAAGAATGTCGTCGTTGCCGGCGTAGGCAAACGCCTTGAGATATGGGATGCCGATAAATACTATAAGACTATGGAACGTGCGAGAAACATTCGTCAGACATTCGACTATTCGCAGATTCAGTTCTGATAGGTATTTAAAATGGATTTTGAACACATTCCCGTATTGTTTAACGAAACTGTCGATTCTCTCAGAATAAAGCCCGATGGTCTGTATGTAGATTGTACGGCGGGCGGTGGGGGGCATTCCCACGCCGTGGCTGAAAGGCTTTCCGATAAGGGCAAACTTATAGCCATTGACCGTGACCCCGAGGCAATAGAGGTTTTAAAGGCTCGTTTCGCTTCTTTCCCAAACGTTGAGATAGTTCACGATACGTTTGACAATATATCGGCGATATTAAACGGCAGAAAAGCCGACGGCATTATGGCGGATCTCGGCGTCAGCTCACATCAGATAGATACTGCCGAGCGCGGATTTTCGTTTCATATGGACGCGCCCCTTGATATGCGCATGAGCAAAGAGGGTAAAAGCGCGGCGGATGTTGTAAATACCTATTCCGAAAATGAACTTTACCGCATAATCCGTGATTACGGCGAAGAGCGCTATGCAAAGAGCATAGCTAAAAATATAGTTAAAGAGCGTGCAAATAAAAGAATTTCCACAACCTTTGAGCTCTGCGACATTATCAAAATGTCGATGCCTCAGCGTGCAATGCGTGATTCGCATCCCGCGCGCAGAACCTTCCAGGCGATTCGCATCGAGGTAAACGGCGAGCTTACAAAGCTCAGCCCAGCGCTTGACGATATGTTTTCGTCACTTAAAGTCGGCGGAATTCTTTCTGTAATAACATTTCATTCCCTTGAGGACCGTATGGTGAAAAAACGCTTCGCCTCATTTTGCGAAGGCTGTACCTGTCCCAAGGATTTTCCGGTTTGTGTGTGCGGAAAAACGCCGCACGGTGAAATTACCGTAAAGGGCGTTACGGCAAGCGAAGAAGAATTGTCGCGTAATCCGCGTTCGCGTTCGGCACGCCTCAGGGCAATAAAAAAGATTAAAGATGTTTAGATTTTAAGACAGATTTTTCAGAGGAGAAAAATATGGCAGGTAATTACGAAAAGTACGGTAATTATGATTTTTCCATGTTCGAGACGAAAACCGCCTCGTACGACCATAATGCCGCGAGAAAAATAGCTACCCTGCCCGGCGTCGGGGAACGTGCGGCCGACTCCGGTATGCGGCTTGTAACACGTAAAAAGAAAACGACTGCCGAGGCAAAAAACGAAATGCGTGCCACGGCTCTGCGTGCGGCAAAGGTGCTTGCGGTTGCCGCTGTTTTGCTCTCGCTTTTTGCGGCTCTGCTTTACAGCAAACTGCGCGTGGATGAGCTCGACAGGCAAATCGCCAAGGCAGAGTCAAATCTTACGGCGGCTCAGGCTGAGACCGTCAGACTCAATATGCAGCTTGATTCGACAATAACTCTTGAAAAAGTCGATGATTATGCACAAAATGTTCTCGGGATGGTAAAGGCGGAAAATCACCAGATAGAATATATCGACCTTTCCGGTCAAGATAAAGTAACCGTTTCGGGCGGTAAAACATCGTCTTCCGACTCAAAAGATTCAAAATCGTTTATAACCAAACTTTTGGAATATATACACGCAAAATGAAATAAAATAAAACGAGGGTTAAGCTATAGTACTTAACTCTCGTTGTGTTATTTATTTTGGCTGAATCGCGCACCTTTTGCACCTTTTTCGCTCCTCGTGTATCAAAAATACAAGTCGTCGCCAAAATGCACAAAATGCACACGATTCAGCCAAAATACGGCGGAAATTCGCGCCACCTTTGCACCTTTTTGCTTAAAAATTCTACGAAAAAAGCAAATGAAACCGGACTTTTAATTTTATGAAAGACTAACTATTAAAAG
>DJOQ01000016.1 GCA_002437245.1 Ruminococcaceae bacterium UBA6434 | reverse complement strand
AATAATGAGAAGTCGCCGAAGCTTATTACAGTTGACGAAACAGACGGTTTGTAGTATAATCATTCCTAATATTTTAATTTGAAAGGAGTCCGCAATTTATTATGGACGACGCAGGACCTGCGAGTATTATTCTTAAACTTTTTTTACTATTCATTCTTATTTTGATCAATGCTTTCTTCGCAATGTCGGAGATAGCCATCATTTCGCTGAACGATGCCAAGATAGAAAAAATGGCTGAGGACGGCGACAAAAAGGCTAAACAGGTATTAAAGCTTACCAAAAACTCCAGCAACTTCCTCTCGACCATTCAGATAGGCGTAACTCTTGCCGGCTTCCTTACTTCGGCGGTTGCAGCACAAAACTTTGCGGTAATGCTGACCGACGCTCTTGCAAAAACGGCGGTTGTTAAGGTGATTCCGGTCGGTGCGATAAGCGTAATTTCAACTATACTTATCACGCTGATTATGTCGTATTTTTCACTCGTTCTCGGCGAGCTTGCTCCTAAAAAGTTCGCTATGCAGAAGCCTGAAAAAATCTCATTTGCGGTTACTCCGATACTTCTCGGCTTCAGCAAGATTACAAAGCCGTTTGTAAAGCTTCTTTCGGCTTCCACAAACCTCATAGTCCGTATGTTCGGTCTTGACCCCAACGCCGACGAGGATACCGTCACCGAAGAGGAAATCCGTATGATGGTTGACGTCGGTCAGGAAAAGGGCGTAATTGAGGACAGCCAAAAAGAAATGATAAACAACGTCTTTGAATTCGACGATATCGACGTTGCCGATATAATGACACACCGCACCGATATGGAGTGCGTTGATGTTGAGGATTCTCTCCAGGATGTAGTTAAGACTTCAATGGAGCACGGCTATTCGCGAATCCCCGTATATGAGGAAGACCCCGACAATGTTGTCGGCATTATATACATTAAAGACCTTTTAAAATATGTCGGTTCCAATCTGCCGAAAACAAAAACGCCCAAGGACGTAATGCGCGAGGCGTATTGTGTTCCCGAGACCAAGCGTTGCGGCGAATTGTTTTCGGAAATGACCGCAAAGCACATTCAGATGGCAATAGTGGTTGACGAGTACGGCGGAACTGCCGGCCTTGTAACCCTTGAGGATATAGTTGAGGCCATAGTCGGTAATATTCAGGACGAATACGACAACGAGGACGAAGAAATATCCAAGATAAACGATACCACCTTTACAATAGACGGTATTACCGATATTGAAGAGGTTGAGGAAAAACTCGGTATCAAGCTGCCCGAGGGCGACTACGATACTCTCGGCGGATTTATAATAAGCCTTTTGGGCTTTTTGCCGGTTGACGGCGATATGAACACCGTTCAGTATAAAAACATCAAGTTTACCGTGTTGAATGTTGAGGATCGCCGCATAGGTAAGGTCAAGGTTGAGTTCTTGCCCGAAAAGCAGGTTAAGGACGAGAAAAAGACCGATGAAAAGTCCGAGGAAAAAGAAAAGCGTAAAAACGGTGAAAAAGACGATGAATAATGTACTTCTTCACTGCTGCTGTGCGCCGTGTTCGCTTTCCTGCATAGACCCTCTGCGAAACGAGGGAATAGAGCCGGTCGCATTTTGGTATAATCCCAATATCCACCCTTGGAAAGAATACGAGGCAAGGCGTAACTGCCTTATCGACTATGCCTCAAAAATAAATATGAGGGTTTTGGTCAATGAGGATTACGGACTCCGCGAATTTGTAAAAAATGTTGCCAATGATATCGACAACAGGTGTACTTATTGCTATGAGACGAGGCTTCGCAAAACAGCAGAATTTGCGGCTGAGCACGGTTTTAAGCAGTTTACAACCACGCTTCTCGCAAGCGTTTACCAAAAGCACGAGCTTATAGCCGCGGCAGGTGAGCGTTTCGGAAAAGAGTTCGGCGTGGAATTTCTCTACCGCGATTTCAGACCGAATTTCAGGGACGGCAACCGCAGGGCGAGAGAGCTCGGATTTTATATGCAAAAATACTGCGGATGTGTCTTTTCGGAAGAGGACAGATACAAAAAGGCAATCCTCCGCGAAAAAGAAAAGTTCCGTAAAGAACTTGATTTTTTTACATTATAAAATAAAGATAAAACGGCTTATCGGGAGCTTGCCCCCAATAAGCCGTTTTTTATACATAATTTAAAATCCGACTACCTGATGAGTTCTCGGTACCGACGGCGGATCGCCTATTCTGCCGTAGACCCTGAGCGACGCTATTTTTTCCATATCATCGTCGGAAATTTCAAAGCCGAATACATCGGCATTGTTCCTGATTCTGTCGGGATTTGCCGATTTCGGAATGGGAACTGCGCCCTTTTGCACTATAAAGCGTATGCAAAGCTGAGCTACCGAAACCTTGTATTTTTCGGCAAGCTCAATCAGGAGCTCGCGCTTAAATGCCTGACCTTGTATGAGCGGACTCCAAGCTTCGGGCAAAATAGAATTTTCTTTGCAGTATGCTATCATTTCGTCCTGCGGATTTTGCGGATGCATCTGAACCTGATTTATCAGCGGATAATCGCCGAGGTTTTTCTTTAAAATCTCAATATGCTCTGTCATAAAGTTGCTCGTTCCGATGGCTCTTACCTTGCCGTCGTCGCGAAGTCTCATCATTGCGCGCCAGGTATCGCAAAGGTCATCTTCGAGGCGGTCTTGGTTTGTGATAAGTACCGGCCAATGTATTAAATATCCGTCGAGGTAATCCGTGCCGAGCTTCAAGAGCGAGCTCTCGCAGGCGGCTATGGTCTTTTCATAACCGTGGTCGTCGTTCGGCAGCTTGCTTACCAAAAATATTTCGTCCCTTTTAATGCCGCTCTTTTTTATTCCGTCGCCGACGCCTTTTTCGTTTCTGTAAGCGCCTGCGGTGTCGATATGGCGGTAGCCTGTATCTATTGCGGCTTTTACGGCATTTGCGGCGACTTCATCGGGCATTTTCCATGTGCCGAAGCCTATGCATGGGACTTCTACGCCGTTTCTGAGTGTATATTTGTCCTGTAAGCTTTTCAAATTCTCACCTTCATTTCAAAGATGAGTATATTGTATCACAATCGGAGGCGATTTTACACCTTAAATTTATCGGCACTGTAGTTATGACTTATCATATTTCGGTTATTCCGCCTTTAAGGATTCCCACGTTGTCGCTGTATATTTTGTCAAACTGCGTAAGGGGCAGGGGGCTTTGACCTATGCCTACCTCAATTGTGTATCCGGGTCTGTCATAATGCTGTATAAACCAATCCTTGTACCCTGCAAAGCCCGAATTATACGGCGTTTCCTCTACCGCATAGCCACTGACGCGCCCGAAATATTCTGCGATTTCACGTGATTTTTGCGGCTCAAAGTCAAGGTACTTCCAGTATATAATTTCGCCTTGGCTGTGGTATGACAGGGTAAGCGCAAAATTGTGTTTCATTGTAAAATTAAATACAGCCTCGCTTTCGGGAGCGGAAAGGGGAGCCGAGCCGACAAAGTCACGCGGAGCGGGAGTCGTAAAACCGAGCGAATACTTAATCTTTTTTGCTTCGTCCCAGCCTGCCGGATATTGAAGATTAAGGTCAACTCCGGCGATGTTTGCTTTCCAGCCGTTCGGATACGGTATGTCGGGATAGCGCGCCGAAATTTTGAGCGTCTCATTTTTATATCTGTCGTTACGGAGTGCGCCGTTTACAAGGTCAACGCCGTCGGGGTTTACCATGGGAACAATATAAAGAGTTGCTTTTTTAAATAGCTGTGCCGCGAGAGTACCGTACAGTGAGCCGCCGTTTGCAAAGCTTTCCGAATATTCTTCGAGGAATTTCAAAAGTACCGGAGTGGTTATCCATTCGTTTGCGTGGTGCGACGCGTTGTAAAATACCTCATCTTTGCCTTGACCGATGCTTAGATACGGTATGCTTTTGCCCATAACGCTTTTTCCTATAACTCCGCCCGAAAGGAACGGATACCGCATTAAAAGCCCTTCGCAGATGTATGTTAAAAGTATATAGGTATACGGCACGTCGGTGGGAACTACCGAAAAAGCAAACGGAACGGTTAAATTTGTGCCTATCTGCAGGTTCAGCGGATCAACCGTCGGATTTGCAAGCATAATTTTTCTCATGCTTGTGTTGTGCATGGTGGCAATCGAATAGAGCGTATCCCCATTTTTTACGTGGTGAACCGTGTATCCTTTGAGATACGGTAAAAGTGCGGCGTATGTTTTCGGACCGACAATGCCGTCGGGCGACAGAGAATTGGCTTTTTGAAAAGCAATTACGGCATTTCTTGTATCGCTTCCGAAAATGCCGTCGATTTCACCGTCCAAAAAACCGGCTCGTTTAAGTGCCAGCTGTATTACGGAAGTTTCTGCTTTGTTGTTTTTATAATTCATAAAATATAAGCGCCTCCCAAAACTTTTATTATATTATACGAATTCGGCGGCGCTTTGTTGCAAAAAGGCATAGCTTGATTTTTACGGGCTTATGAATTATTATAAAACAAAAAACAATCGGACGGGAGACGATATTATGACGCCGTGTGAGCTTTTGGTATGTGCCGAGGACGCTATGAAAAACTCTTATTCGCCGTACTCCGGCTTTTCCGTCGGTGCGGCGCTTATTACCGCAGGCGGGAGAGTTTATAAGGGGTGCAATATCGAAAATTCGGCTTTTTCGCCTACGGTTTGTGCCGAGCGAACCGCTTTTTTCAAAGCGATCAGCGAGGGCGAAAACGATTTCGAAGCTATTGCGATAGTCGGTAAATACAAAAACGGCGAATATAAGCATCTTTGCTATCCGTGCGGCGTTTGCCGTCAGGTTATGCAGGAATTTTGTAAGGGGGATTTTAAAATAATTCTCGGTGACGCCAAGGGTAAATATGAAGTGCATACGCTCTCGGAGCTTTTGCCGGGCGGATTTGATTTGAGAAAAGAATAATTATTGAAAATCGGCAGAAAATAATTCCGAAAACCGGAAAGGGGAATGATTTTCGTTGATTTTTCTTAAAGCGTTTTTAGTCGGCGGACTCATATGCGTTATAGGGCAAATATTGATAGATGTAACGAAGATTACGCCTGCAAGAATACTCGTTACCTTTGTTGTGCTCGGAGTTATACTCGGAGCGACGGGTGTGTACGACAAGCTCGTTGATTTTGCCGGGGCAGGGGCTACGGTACCGCTTACCGGTTTCGGTAATGTTCTGGTGAACGGAACCAAAGAGGCAATCCGCGAAAAAGGATTGCTCGGGGTTCTTACGGGACCGTTGTGTGCCGGCTCCGCAGGGATAACGGCGGCGGTGCTGTCGGGACTTGTGGTTTCTTTTTTTGCAAAACCGAAGAGCAAATAAAAAAACGCCCATTTAAATGCTGAGCGTTTATAAGGAAGTTCGGTTTCTCGCATAAAAATCCCTTATGCTTTTGCCAAAAGGCCTCACAAGGCTACAGCCTTGCTTCGTTTCCCGACTTCGGCATAAAAAATTATTGCTATGAAACTGCGAAGCACTTCAAAATGATGTATTTTTGATACAGGAAAAGGCAAACCCCTCAGATAAGCTCAGCTTATCTGAGGGGTCAATTATTAT
Source organism: Ruminococcaceae bacterium UBA6434 (assembly GCA_002437245.1). GTDB lineage: Bacteria > Bacillota > Clostridia > Oscillospirales > Acutalibacteraceae > Fimenecus. Next base: position 19,062 of record DJOQ01000016.1, on the reverse strand, counting down.
TGTGCAAAAAAATGTTGTTTTGAAATAAAACTGCCTTATAAACACTCAGCAGATCGGGTGTTTAAAATACGCTTTGTTTACGCAACGGTTTCGGAAACGAAGTTGTCGTCGCAGCAGGAGCATGAAACATAGTTTTCAGCGTCATTGCCGATAACTACTTTTTTGCTGTCAACATATTTTTTCACTATTACATAAACGCCGAAGATAGCGCCTGCAACAGCGGCGATGATACCGATAACTTTAAGAACTTTTTTCATGGGTAAAATGCCTCCCTTTATTTTTATAAAACTATGTGTTTATTATATACGTAAAAAAGGCAAAAGTCAATGAATAAAATGTAAAATTGACCGAAAAAGCAAAACACCCCGGTCTAAAGACCGAGGTGCATTAAAAACAACATTAAGCCTTGTTGAGTTTGCAAACGAGGGCTGACTTTTTGCGAGCGGCGTTATTCTTATGAATAAGACCCTTTGCAGAAGCCTGGTCGATTTTCTTAACTGCAGCTTTAACAAGAACTTCTTTGTCGGCAGCGTTTGACTCAATAGCGGCATTAGCTTTTTTGATAGCTGTCTTGAGAGCGGTGTTTCTTGACTTATTGCGGTCTGCTCTCTTGTTGTTAACGATTACACGTTTTTTAGCTGATTTAATGTTCGGCATAGTTTAACCTCCTTTGCGTATCACATTAGCGGAATATATAATACCATTCTTTCCGAAAAAAAGCAAGTTTTTTTTCATAAACTGTCTATAAAATTTATGTCGGTGCAAATAATATACCGTAAAGCGTGCCCGTAATCCGTAAACTGCGGCAAAACGGGCTGCGGCGCACAAACATTTATCGAAAGAAAGGCAGTAGTATTTATATGATTTTCGGGACGGATCTTGCGCTTGAGCGCCGAGAAATCACAAACAGCGGCAAAAACGACGGGGTAACGGTAACCAAACGAAATACGCAGAGCGCGTCGGTCACCGAAATAGAAATTACATCAGACGTTGGTGCCGAAAAGCTCGGCAAACCCGTCGGCAGATATGTCACGGTGGAGCTGCCGCCGTTTTCATCGGAATTTGATGACACCGACAGCAGAATGTTTGCCGTGAGAGATGAAATTAAAAAGCTTTTGCCGAAAAACACTTCGGGAGTCCTTGTGGTGGGGCTCGGCAATTCGGATATTACACCCGACGCCCTCGGCCCCAAGACCGCAAAAGATATATTTTCAACGCGCCATATCACAAAATCGCTGGCGGAGGAGATAGGGCTTCCGTCTCTTCTACCCGTATCGTCCGCAGTCCCGGGGGTGCTCGGGCAGACGGGCATAGAGAGCGCCGAGATGATACGCGGAATAATGAATGAGACCTCTCCCGACGCCGTAATAACCGTGGACGCGCTGTCGGCACGCAGCATAAAAAGGCTCGGCTGCACGGTGCAGATGACCGATACCGGTATAGTCCCGGGCTCGGGAGTAGGCAATCACCGCGCCGAGATAAGCCGAAAGACCCTCGGAGTGCCGGTAATAGCGATAGGGGTGCCGACGGTAGTTGATGCCGCCGCACTTGTTTTTGATATAACCGGAAATGAAAATATACCGCAGTCGGAACGTGAAAGAGCCGGAAAAATGATGGTGACGCCGCGTGAAATCGACGTTATGATAAGCCGCGCCTCGCGACTTCTCGCTCTGGCTATCAATTGTGCTCTGCAGCCCGGTATGGATGTGCAAACTCTTCTTTCGCTCGTATAACGGCAGAAAAATACGCATATATATCTTACAAAGGTTATATGCGCATGCTTGTGTTTTTGCCGTATTGACCTTGAATTTTATGTTATACGCCTTATCCGGCTACAATATACGGTGTATGATTTACGGTAAAACAATTTGTAGCCGGAAAGGCTATGAAAATCAGATGAAAAAACGCAAAAGACATACGGGCAAAACTCCGAAGAAAAGAAACGAAGTGCTTGTCGCCCTGCCGATAATCATAATTTTGGCATTTGTGTGTGGAAGCCGCTTCGGCAATGTTCTCGGCAGAACCGCCGTTATAGGCGCGGGGGTTATGCTGCCCGAGGGCGCCGTTTTGTCTGCAAAAAGCAGTATGGTAAAGACGGTTGAAAAAAGTGTTTCCGCGCAAAATTCACAGCAAAATGCCGTGATTTCATTGCCAAGCGAAAAAAGCGAGCAGAGCGAAAGCGTCGGAAGCAACACGCTGTCTGTGCCGCGCGATATAGTCAAAATGATGAATGACGCCGAAAAACAATACGCCTCGGCAAATCATGACGGTGCAATAGTCGAAAAGAAATTCGATGCGTCGTCCGCAACATCGACATATAAAAATATAACGGTACGAAACACAACGCCGTCACACAGCATAAACATCGAAAGCTCGTTAAACGGCGAGTTTAATCTTGATGTTGACGATAAGAGTGCACCCACGGTTCTTATTTTTCACACCCACACCACAGAGTGCTATCAGCTTATGGATAAGGGCTGGTATACGCGCGATTTTGAACTGAGGAGCGATGACCCGTCGCGAAATATGGTGCGCGTGGGCGACGCCGTTACCGAGGAGCTGCAAAAGGCGGGTATAGGCGTAATACACGATACCGAGATACACGACAGAGCGTATACCGGTGCATATGACCGTTCGCGTGAGACAATACTTAAAATAATGGAAGAAAATCCGTCTGTGAAGATAGTCCTTGACGTCCACCGCGACGCAATGGAACAAAACGACGGCACGCGCATAAAACCGACAACCACGGTAAACGGCAGAAAAGCGGCACAGATAATGATAATTGCAGGCTGTGAGGACGGCAAGGTGACGTCGTTCCCGACATGGGAGCAAAATCTTACATTCGCGCTGAAGCTGCAGCAGACAGCCGAAACCATGTATCCGGGGCTTATGCGGCCGATATTGTTTTCCGCAAGAAAATATAATATGGACGTAACGCCGTGTTCGGTGCTGCTTGAATTCGGCAGCGACTCAAACACAATAGCCGAGGCGGAATATTCGGGGCATCTTATGGGAAAGGCCATTGCCGAATTTATAAATTCAAATATCTGAAACGAAAAACAAAAATACATAGTGCGATTTCAATTTTATATGTGCGATTTCGCATTTCGATTTGAAAATATATTTATGAAAGGAGCTTTTGCGCCGCGCATCGGCTTGCACATACCTCTTGTGCGGCGATAAGGTTAAAATGAAGAAAAAAGACAGGATAATTAAAAAATATCTCGCGGTGCTGACCGTCGTTTTATGTGCTTTTGCGCTGTTTGCGGGTGTGTCGGAGTCGGCAAACAGAACATCGTATATGACGCGCGGCGTATCGGACGCGGTCTATACCGAAAAGCAGGTTCTGGCGAGCCTCGCGAAAGATGCGGAAAACGGCAGAGAATTTCTGAATGCGATAGAAGAAAAAATAACGGAGATGATTTCCGGCTGAATACCGAAACCGATGTTCTTTTGAGGGCTGTAAAGTTTTTTTACAGCCCGTTTTTCATGCCCTTAACGTGTTGAGCCTTTTCTGCGTAGTATAAAAGCGGGGAGGCAGGTGAAAAAATGAAAAAGAAAAACTATGCAAAAAGAGCCTTTTTCTCTTTTGCCGTGTTCATTATGAGCATTTCCGTGCTTGTTTTCACATTTACCTGCCGTATGCGCCCCGTCATTACGCGGTACAGCGAGACCGTAGCCGAAAGAATACTTTTGAATTCGGCAAACAAGGCGGTTGCCAAGGTTCTTACCGAATCCGGGATAACATATGACGAGATAGTCAAAACAGAAAGAAACGCAGAGGGAAATGTAACTTCTCTCTGCGTTGACACAGTTAAAATAAATATTTTGCAAAGCGGCATTACTCTCGCCGTATCCGAGATAACCGCCGAAAATGAGACTTTCGTCATATCTATACCGCTCGGAACCTTTTTGGGCAGCGAATACACAAACGGCTACGGTCCGCGTGTAAAATTCAATGCTCAGCTGACGTCCGGTACGGTCGTGACATTTTCAAATGAATTCAGAGAAGCCGGACTTAATCAGGTAATACACCGTATTGTTTTTAATATCGAGACAAGCGGCAGACTTGTTATGCTCGGAAAGACCGACGCGCTCACGGTAACCACATCCGCCGTTGTCGCCGAAACCGTTATAGTCGGCGTACTGCCGGAGGCGCTCACAAATGTAATAGGTTCGCCGAGCGAGCTTGCGGGAATCATAAACGACTACGGAGCGGTTATAGATTAAGAGAAAACATCAAATATCAGCCACAAGCTCTACGGGGCAGTGGTCGGAGCCTTGTATATCCGAGAGAATGTCGGCTGAAACGAGCTTGTCTTTAAGCGCATCCGATACAAGAAAGTAGTCTATTCTCCATCCGGCGTTGTTTTTACGCGCATTAAATCTGTAAGACCACCAAGAGTATCTGCCGGGCTCGTCGGGGTGAAAATATCTAAAGGTATCTATAAATCCGCTGTCTAAAAGAGTGCCGAATTTTTCTCTTTCTTCATTTGTGAAACCCGCATTGCCCATATTTGTTTTCGGATTTTTCAAATCGATTTCCTTGTGTGCCACATTCAGGTCGCCGCAAAGAATGACAGGCTTTGTCTTTTCGAGCTTTTTAAGATAAGACAGAAATTTTTCTTCCCAAGACATTCTGTATTCAAGCCTTTTGAGCTCGCTTTGGGAATTCGGCGTGTAGCAGGTGAGAAAGAAGTAATTTTTAAATTCAAGCGTTATTACTCTGCCCTCGTTGTCATAAAACGGCTCGTTTATACCGTAAAATACGTTTTCGGGTTCTTCCTTTGTAAATATCGCAGTACCGGAATATCCTTTCTTTTCGGCATAGTTCCAGTAGCTTTTATAGCCGTCAAATTCGAGGTCAATCTGACCTTCCTGAAGCTTTGTCTCCTGTATGCAAAAAATATCCGCGTCAAGAGAAGCAAATACTTCTTTGAAATTCTTACCGACTGCGGCGCGCAGCCCGTTTACATTCCACGATATCATCTTTTTCATTGCGGTAAATGCCCTTTTTCGGGTGCTCCTTTTCTTTAATATCTATATTTTGGCATAATATTGTATTTTTGGCAATATTTTTTGAAAAACGGCATCGAAAAATCCCGTATTTAAGTTGACCGAATTACGGTTTTGCTGTATTATATCCCTGATAAAATATTAACGAGGAATTTGATATGGCAGATATAAATTCACAGAACAAACCAAACGAAAGCGGATCCGAAAGCAAACAGCAGATATTTTCGTACACGTTTACAAGGGTGCTCGCGATATTGCTGGCTCTTCTTGTGGTGTATTCGGTAGTGATTATCGCAAAAAGGCAGTCGGTATCCGGTGCTTCCGAGGTTTTGCCGAGCACAACCGCCGCGCAAAGGGCAGGCACGGTAAATGTTTCGTCGGGCGGCTCTTCTTCCGATTTGTCCGCCGCGGATAAGGTTTCCGTTGACGATAAAGCCGGAAATAACGGCGCGCAGGCTGCCGATATTAAAGCTAAGGAGCAGCTTTTGCTTAATTCCGACAAGGCTCCGTCAACTCCCGAGGAAATCGTCGCATATTATAAAGCGGCAAACGAAAAGGCAAAACGTGAGGCTTCGTCAATAACACATCTTTACAGTAATGCCACAAATTACAAGGGCATAGTTGAGGCAGGCGCTCTTTCTTCAATAGGCACTTGGGCTATGAATACGTTTATGAAAGAGGATTCTACCGAGACTACATATACGAGCCGTGATGATATAATTGCAAATCTTCCGGTAGGCGGCGAGAGCTCTTGTAATCTTACCGCAGATATGGTAGACCCGTCACAGACAAAGTGCACGGATAACGGCAATGAGTATGAAATAATCATAACATTGAATTCAACTGACGAAAATCCCGACGTTAATCCGCCCAAAGGCGGCGGAAAAGCAGGCACTGTAGGCACGGTTCTTACAATGCAGGATATAACCGAGCCTGTAAACGGCAAGCTCACGCTTGAAGGCATCGAATGCAGATACGGCGCGTGCAAAGTAACGGCGAGAGTGGAAAAGTCTACGGGCAATCTCACGTATCTCGAAACCGATCTTCCGATGGTACTTGTTTTGGGAAAAGCCAAGGCAGGTCCTATATCCGTAAGCGATGCCAAGGTCGGGCTTGAATTTGAAGAGCATTGGGGCATTGAGTGGTAATATAAACATATAAAGCTGTTATTAAAGACCGATTTTAAGTTAATGCTTAAAATCGGTCTTTTTAACTGTGCGCCGAAAGGCTCGCCTTATGTCATTGCTTTTTTATGTAGCCTGTGCCGAAACCGAGCTTGTTTCCGCAGAGCATATATTCCTTTGCCCTTTTTTGTAAAGAAGTATTTTCGCCATAGTCGTTTATATCGCTTTTTCTTTCTCCGAATATGCGCTCTATTGCCTGCGAATCGTTTTCAGTCGAATATGCAGGGGTGAACAAGTCCATAAATTTAACTATGTTGCTGTCGTTTGCCATAAAGCTTCGGTTATCGGGGAACAAAAGCCAGCTCTCACAGAAGAAGTAATCATATTCGTAATTCGGAAAATGGCTTCTGAAGAATTCTTCGGCGCGTCTTACGGAGTCCGTGCAGCTCTCCTTTGTCAGCTTTTCACCCTGAGGAATGTGAATGTATAAGAGATTGTCGCCTCTTTTAAACGGGAGCTTTGTATAGTCGAGCCCCACGGGAGCTTTATACATCTGGAATTGCAGTCTGCCTATTTTAAAAAGATTGCCTGCCGCGTGGTTATGAAGCCAACGGTAGTTTTTAAGACCTTTGTTACTGTTGTTTTCGCACCAGACGGCCACATCCTTTATCGTATCGTAAAAAACACCGTCGCTTATTATTTTGCTCTTGTAAAAATCGTGTGTTCTCTCAAAGCTCTTTAAAACGACCGCAAGTCTTACCATATCGGATTTTCCCTTTAATATATCGGGAAACGGAAAGAACATTTTTGAGAGCAGATTTATTTTAAATTTGTTTTTTTCGTATATCTTTGCCGCATCCTCGCAAAGCGACTGCGGCAGCCCTGTCTTTTCTATGTCGTAATTCAATTTGAAAACCTCTTTTACAGCAACTTTTGAAGCCTGTTTATCTCGTCCTGCGGCATTTCCTCTCTGTCACCGAACGGAAAGTGTATATTCATGCTCTCGTATTTCTCTTTACAAAGCTTGCGAAACGGCAACAATTCGATTTTTTCTACGCAGGGAAACGGCTTCAGAATTTCTCGAAGTTTCAGTATATCGTCTTCGGCGTCGTTAATACCGGGAGTTATCACCTGCCGTATTATGACTCTTTTCTTTGCCCTTTCACATTCCGAGAGAAATGCGAGCGGCACGGAAAGACTTACTCCGATATATTTTTTATAAAGCTCGTCGTCGGAAAATTTTATATCGAGCAATACTATGTCGGTCTTTTTAAGCAGCCTTTTTACCTTGTCGTTCATTATAACGCCGGAGGTATCAAGCGCCGTGCTTATGTTTTCTTCCTTCAGCCGTGAAAACAGCTCGTACACAAAATCCGCCTGTAAAAGCGGCTCGCCGCCGGATACGGTAACTCCGCCGTCCCTGCCGAAATATGAGCGGTATCTTAAAACCTTCTTTGCTGCGTCGTCAACCGTCACCGCCGTGCCGCCTTCTTTATCCCATGTGTCGGGATTATGACAGTACGGGCAGCGCAACGGGCAGCCCTGTAAAAACAGAACCGTGCGTACTCCCGGGCCGTCTACCGTGCCGAGGCTTTGAAATGAATGAACTCTGCCTGTCATAATTTCACCTTTTTGTTGCATTTTGCCGCAATAATGTTACAATATATTGTATTTGTTTATTAGGAGTGTTAGCTTTGTCAGATTCAGTTTTTGCCGAAACCAAATATTTTATTATAGATATGGACGGCACGTTTTACCTTGACGGTAACATTATACCCGGTTCTATTGATTTTCTCAATACGGTGAAGCAAAAAGGTAAGGATTTTCTCTTTTACACAAATAATTCGTCCAATAATGTAGAGGTGTGCAGAACAAGGCTTCACAATATGGGATACGATATTTCACCCGATAAAATTGTAATATCATCTCATGTTACCATTGATTATCTCAAAAAACACAGGCCCGGCAAAAAAGTTTACCTGCTTGGGAACGAACGTCTCACGGCGGATTTTGAAAAGGCCGGAATCATTCTTGACGATAAGGACCCCGACGAAGTCGTGCTCGGATTTGATACTACGCTCACATATGAAAAACTGCGGCGCGCATGCCGCTTTTTGGCAGAGGGCAGGGAATATATTGCGACTCACCCCGATTTTAACTGCCCCACCTCCGACGGCTTTATGCCAGACACAGGCTCTATGATGGCTCTTTTTGAGGCGTCAACAGGCAGAAAACCCGATATGATAATGGGCAAACCCCATAAGTTTACCGTGGATTATCTCACTCAGCTCTTGTCATGTCGTAAAGAGGAGCTCTGTTTTATCGGCGACCGTCTTGAAACCGACATACTCATAGGGCAGGAAAACGGTATACCGTCGGTACTCGTGCTGACGGGTGTTACAAGTCTTGAAAGCTATAAAAACAGCAGTATTAAAGCGAGCGTGGTATCAAATTCTCTGAAAGATCTTGCCGCTCTTGTATAATTGAAAAAGGGAGTTTCGGTGTGGAAGCGGAATTTAAAGAATATTCCGACAGAGACTTGCCGGAGCTTATTAAAATTTGGAACGAAGTAGTTGACGGCGGCGTGGCTTTTCCGCAGGAGGAAAGGCTTGACGAGAAAAGCGGCCGTGAATTTTTTGCAAAACAGGATTTTGTAGGAACGGCAAAATGCGGCGATGAAACCGTGGGGCTTTACATACTGCACCCCAATAACGTCGGCAGATGCTCACACATTGCCAATGCAAGCTATGCCGTGCTCTCGTCTATGCGCGGACTTAAAATAGGCGAAAAGCTTGTCTCGCATTCTCTTTTAAAGGCTGGCGAACTCGGATACAAAATACTTATGTTTAACGCCGTGGTTAAAGGAAATAACAGCGCCATTCATATTTACGAAAAGCTCGGATTCCATAAGATAGGCGAGGTGCCTTCCGGCTACAGATTGTCCGACGGTACATACCGTGATATAAATCTTTATTATCACGAAATACCGTAAAGTAAAACAACTTCACATATATGCATTTTTGTAAAGCGAATATCTTTACAGAGCAAAACCGGCAAGTGACGCAAATGTCTCCTGCCGGTTTTTTGTTTATCAGAGTATTATGCAGATAAGCCCGTTGCAGCCCTCGTTTATAACCCGTTCGAGCGTCTCTTGAAGCTTCATTCTCGCGTCGGACGGCATATGATTGAGTTTACCGCGAAGCCCCTCGTTTACAAGCTCGTGAAGCGATTTTCCGAATATATTTGACTCCCATATCTTTTGCGGGTCTTCCTCAAATCCCTGAAGCAGATATTTTACAAGCTCCTCCGACTGACTTTCGCTGCCGACAATCGGCGCAACCTCGGTCTTTATGTTTGCTTTGAGCATATGAATTGACGGTGCGCTGGCGGACAGCTTAACTCCGTATTTGCCGCCCTGCTTTACAAGCTCCGGCTCTTCGAGTGTCAGTTCGTCTATTGACGGCATTACTATTCCGTAGCCCGTCGCTTCCACTTCGTCAAGCGCGCACTTCAGCCTGTCGTATTCTTTCTTTACCGAGGCGAGCTCGCGCATTGTGGACATAAGACTCTGCTCGTTTTCCACGGTAAGGCCTGTGGACTCGGAAAGTATCTTGTAGAAAAGTCCCGACCCCACGCGTACCGAAATATTTGCGCTGCCGCAGCCGAGGTCCATATTCTTTACGGAGGTCTCCTCTATATATTCGCATTCCTTGAGCTTTTCCGTCATCAGAGAAACGTCGCGCACAAGCTCCATGTCGTTTGCCGCAGAGGCTACCGCATCGTAAAGCGATTTTCTCAGCCAATGGTCATGCGGCAGAGCCGACAGCCAAAGCGGAAGATTTACCGAAACTTCGCGAATCGGAAATTCAAACAGAAGCTGCGTCATAATCTCTTTGATTTCGGTTTCGGTAAGCTCGAGACAATTTATGGGCAAAACGGGAACGCCGTATTTTTCCGAAAGCCTTTCGGAAAGCTCCTTTGCCGGCGCCGCATGCGGATACATACAGTTTAAAAGAACTATAAACGGTTTGTTCAATTCCCGGAGTTCGCCTATTACGCGGCTTTCCGCCTCTTCATATTCGTCGCGCGGAATGTCGCTTATGCTGCCGTCGGTCGTTATGACAAGACCTATTGTCGAATGTTCGGTTATTACCTTTCGCGTGCCGATTTCCGCCGCTCTGTCAAACGGCATTTCGTCCTCCGACCACGGCGTGCGGACCATTCTCGGTCCGTCGCCCTCAATATAGCCGAGCGAACTCGGAACAATATATCCCACGCAGTCTATCATCCGCACTTTAAAGCTTGCGTTATCCGGAAGATTTATCTCTACCGCATTTTCGGGAATGAACTTCGGCTCGGTGGTCATTATTGTTCTGCCGGCAGAGGACTGCGGTAATTCGTCTACCGCTCGGTCGTGCTGACCTACATCGTCTATATTCGGTATTACGAGGGTGTCCATAAACCGCTTTATAAATGTAGATTTACCCGTTCTTACAGGTCCTACGACGCCCACGTAGATGTCGCCGTCGGTTCTTTTTGCAATATCATTGTAAATACTTGTTTTTCCCATTTTTCGGCTCCCCCTTATGCGCGCGGAATGAGCAGCCTGCATTTTTCGGTGACGAGCATGCCCTCAAGATTGTTTTCACTCATAATTTTGTCGGTGGTTGTGTTGTAATGCCGCGCTATATCCCAAATCTTTTCGCCTTTTTCGGCAAAATATACCGTAAGAGCGGCTCCCGACGGCTTTTTCGGCCTTTCGCTGTCAACGGAAATGTCCGTAATAACATTTACCGTGCTTACGGAAAAAACGGCTGCGGAAATTGTTACTTCAACACGGGCGTCAAGAGTGTCGCCGGAACCAAGTACGTAATCCGACCCCGTGACGGTTATAAACGGCGAAAATTCCGTTCTTTCGCCCGAGAATTCCTCGTGACGGCGGTATTCAAAATCAAATTGCCGTTCAAAAAACGATATTTCGTTTTCACTGTTTACCGTGAGCAGATTTACGGTTATCGCGCCCGAAATTAAAAGTTCGTCTTTTACACGCGAAGTGTTGTACTCTATGCCCGAGACGGACATATCTATGACCCTTTCGGTATCGGTACCCGACAAATCGAGCCTGCCCCTGCAAAGATACGTGTCGGTGAAGTTGTCATCAAGCCGCCGTATCTCTGTCGGCGTCAGCTTTGACTCGATTTCGTAATTTACCGAGTATGCGTCCGTTACCATATTCATTTCTTCGTTTTTGTATGTTTCGGTGTATGCGCGTATTTCGGCTCCTGCGTCCAAAAGCCTGAGCGCACCGGCGGCGTCGGTCTTGGCGGATACGGTTAAATCCGAGATTACAAGCTTTATTATATTTATGTTTTCGTCATCCGCTTTGTCGGCTTCCACTATTTGATTTATCGGCATGGTGTGCTCTATCTTCTGCAGCTCATTGTCGTTTGACTCCGCTATATAGAGCGTTTTTACGGTAAGCTCGCCTTTGATGAGTATTTTGCCCGAGACCGCCTTGATATCCTCTGTTACTGCGCTTGCGTATGAGCGAACTATTTGCGCTATTGACGGTTTCCCGTCTCCGATTTCGAATGTCTCGCTTACGGTGAAGCCCTTTTCCGAGCAGCCGAGCATATTGCATACCTCGGTCTTTTCGCTTCTGGTTTCGACACCGCCGCCGCTGCATCCGCATATGAGCTTTTTGCAATCGCACGAATAACATGAAAATGTTATGCTGATGCTGCCGTGAATATCAAGGCGCCTGCCGGATACCGCACGGCAGTTGACGTATTCTGTTTTAGCCCTGACGCAGCATTCGCATTTCTCAACGGCTCGGTTTTCAAAGAAACGTGAAAAGGGGACGCCCTGTTCAAAGCATCTCAGCTTTCCCGTGTCGCTCATATACAATACCGAGAGACGACCCGTTCCGTCTGCCGTTACCCTGTCGCCGGTTTTCTGAACGCTGCCTATATGTGCAGTCAGCGAACATTTTAATACTCTCTGAATGTCGGGAAAGTATTCGGGCAGCGTTATATCACATTCGATAGGCTGCTCCAAAACTTCCCGACAGGCTGTTTTTCTTTTTGAAACTTCATTCGTTTCCGCACAAAAATCCATTACTGTCTCTCCTCTTTGCTGAAATGTATTTTTCGTTTCTAAGAATATTTATTCAAATCCTGTCCGCAATATTACAATACTGTATAAAATGAATATACCGTTGATTTTGCGGCTTTTAAAAAAATTCAAAAAATTTCAAAAAAACACTTGCAAAAATAAAAACTCGTGCTATAATAACAATAACGATAATCGTTACTGATTATTGAACGGGTACAAACCGCACCGTAAAAACGCACAGTAAAACCGATGTGAATATGACGTGCTTTTTACGGCGCACGTATCCGATGTATTAAGAACGGAGGCAAAATATTGCAGGAACAGCGTTACAGCCGGCAAAGGGAGGCTATCCTCGAAAATTTAAAAAACAGATATGACCACCCGACCGCCATGGAGCTTTATCTCTCTGTCAGAAAAGATATTCCGAATTTGAGCCTCGGTACTCTATACCGCAACCTTACTGTTCTTCGTGACAGCGGAAAAATCATAAGCCTCTCCCTCGGCGGGGAGGAACATTTTGACGCCAATACAAACCAGCATTATCATTTCAAATGCACATCTTGCGGCAGATATTTCGATTTACCCTCGGAGCCCCTGGATTTGTCCGTTACGGCTAAGTGCCTGGGCGATTTTAAAGGCAGGGCAGAGGGTTACAGCTTAATCTTTTACGGCAAATGCGAAGTGTGTTTAAAGCATTTGTCCGTGTCAAATAATAAAGATAATAATTAAATTCTTGGAGGAATTAAAAATGAAAAAATTTGTATGTCCCGTATGCGGTTATGTTTATGAAGGTGAAAATCCGCCCGAAAAGTGCCCTCAGTGCGGCGCTCCCGGCTCAACCTTCAAAGAGGTCAAAGAGGAGTCGAGAACTTGGGCTGCAGAGCACGTTGTAGGTATTGCAAAAGATGTTCCCGAGGATATCCTTGAGGGCCTTCGTGCTAACTTCACGGGCGAATGCTCCGAAGTCGGTATGTATCTTGCAATGGCAAGAGTAGCTCACAGAGAGGGCTATCCCGAAATCGGTCTCTATTGGGAAAAAGCGGCTTACGAAGAGGCAGAGCATGCCGCTAAGTTTGCAGAACTTCTCGGCGAAGTTGTCACCGACAGCACCAAAAAGAATCTTGAGATGAGAGCGGAGGCGGAAAACGGCGCTACAATGGGCAAGTTTGAGCTTGCCAAGAGAGCTAAGGAAGAGGGTCTTGACGCTATACACGATACCGTTCATGAGATGGCTCGTGACGAGGCGAGACACGGCAGAGCTTTTGAGGGACTTCTCAAGAGATATTTTGGTTGATTTTGGTTGATTTTAATTATTGCTGAAAATATTGTTAGGAAGTGTTTTATATGAAAAAATATGTATGCCCCTGTGGCTATGTTTACGATCCCGCTGTGGGAGATCCCGATAACGGAGTAGCTCCCGGAACCGCTTGGGAGGATGTTCCCGAGGACTGGGTTTGCCCCGTATGCGGTTTGGGTAAGGACTCCTTCACCGAAGAAGAATAATCAAGTAAAAGTCGGATTGCTTTTTTCGTGCAGTCCGACTTTCTTTTTATATGTAGCTTTGCCAATGTCAAAATTTGTTGATTATTACGTCTTGAACGCGGTTTTGCGCTGTGATAGAATAACTTACAGAGATTTGTAAACGGAGGAACCATAATGGAAAGACGCGATAAGATAAATTATTATCTTGATTTGGCTGAAGCCGTGGCTCAGCGAAGTACTTGCCTTCGGCGTCATTTCGGTGCAGTCATAGTAAAAGACGACGAGGTTATATCCACGGGTTACAGCGGCGCACCGAGAGGCAGGCAAAACTGCACCGATTTAAATTACTGTGTCCGCACAAGACTTAATGTTCCGCGCGGCGAGAGATATGAGCTTTGCCGCAGCGTGCACGCCGAGATGAATGCCGTTATAAGTGCGGCAAGAAATCAGATGCTCGGCAGTACCATGTATCTTGTCGGAATAGAGTGCGATACCGGTGAATACGTAAAAGAGGCGAGCAGCTGCGCGCTTTGCAAACGAGTTATAATAAATTCCGGAATAGACCATGTTATTATCCGCGACACCCATGATGATTACCGCATAATCAATGTGAAAAAGTGGATAGACGATGACGAGACCTTAACCGGCAGCGTAGGGTATTGATTACGTAATTAGGGTACATAAAAAGACGTGAAGTGAGATTTTTCTCACTTCACGTCTTTTGTTGTTTTAATTTTTGAGAAATGTCAGTTGTCGGCGCTTTCGGGAATTCCTCCGTTTGCTTCCGCATTTTCAAGTGCTTTTTCTTCCTCTGTCATCTTGCGTACTCTTTCAAGGCGTCTCTCTTCAAGCTCTTTCATCATATCTTCCTTGAATTTACCGTGTACGTTAAAGAATATAAGTATTATACCGAAGAGGAATCTTGCAATAGCGGGCATAAACGCAAATACCGCAAAAAATCCCATGAGCACTTTGGGGCTCGTGTCGCGTATTACGTTGCCGAGCGCGTCTTTGTGCGAGGTGTAGCCGACAAAGGTTATAACAAGACCCGAGAGAAGTCCCGTAACGGCATTTGCAAGCTTTGTGAAGTAGTTTGATACCGTTGCGACAAGACCCTCGTTGCGGACGCCGTATTTCCATTCGCTGTAATCGTAAACATCGCCCTGCAAAACTGCCTGGCAAACGCGTATTACGCAGTTCGGCAGACCGCATATTGTCAGCATTACGGTGAGATAAACCAAATTTGCGACTCCGCTGCCGCCGCTGAAGTTTTTGTATCTTTCGGCACCGGAGTAGCTTCCGAACGGAGCATATCCGATTATGAACATAAGAGTGTATGCTATACCGCCGAAAATACCTGCGCCGATTGCGGTGTTTCTGGCACCGAATTTATGTATGAGCTTCGGCGTGAGCGGCGTTATTATAAAGTTCGGAATACCCGTGAAAATACCGGCTATTGTGCCGTTTGCAAGGCTGCCCGTGTTGTGAAGCCAGAAGAAGCTTTCGGTAGAAGCTCCGACGGATTTGAATCCGTTGAAAAAGTTTGCGAGCATAAGTATAAACATAGGCTTATTCTTGACCGCATTTTTAAACGAATCAAGAACGCTTATTTCCTGCATCTGCTCACGTGAGGCAAGCGGGACTCTTTCTCTCATTGCAAAGAATCCGTATATTGCCGTGCCGCCGGCTATTACCATCATGGCTACGGCAAATCCTGAGTAGACGTCCTGCATACCGATGCTCTCCGAAATCTTCGGCATAAACGAAACGAATATAGGCACAAAAGACGGAATCCATGTTCCGAAAAGCTCAAAGAACTTTGAAGTCGCTATAAGGTTGTCTCTCTCGCGCAGGCTCGGGGTGATGTTGTATAGAAGTATCTGCCAGGCGTTGAAATATGACATACCGAGATTGTATGCGAATATTGCAATTACCGCCCAAATGATTTTTGATGTGTTACCCGAGAGAAACTGCGGCGTTGTGAAAAGCATCAGCGTGGCAAGACCCCAAATCGGTACGGTGATTATCATGTACGGACGAAGTCTGCCCCAACGGGTTCTTGTTCTGTCTATAATAAGGCCCGAAAGAGAGTCGTCAACGGCGTCATATATTGATTCTATAAAGACTATAAGGCCGTAGGCACGCCCCGAAATTCCGAGAAAGCTTATCATAAAGAACTGCCTGTATGCGTTTACAAACTGGTCGAGGTTCTTTTGACCGAATGTCGTAAGCAAAAACGCTACGAGCTCACTCGGACGGATATAACGTCTGTTTTGCTCCGAGGCTTTTTTTACCTCTTGCTCAAGTTCCTGCTCGGAAGGCTCCGCGACAGCCGTACTTATGGCATTTTCTTCCAAAAAATCACATCCTGCAAATCAATTACCGAAAAATTTGAATGTACATTCGCTATTATAACATAATGCTTTTTTTTATTCAACAATTTTATGGGGATTTGTTTTGCGTTTGCAAGGGGAATAATTCCTCTTTTTCCTTGTATTTAAAATTGATTGAGCCGAAATAAAGCGTTAAAATAGTTGCTGTAAACAATATATTTGCCGTGCCTTATATGGTTCGGGAAAATTTTTATAGGGAGATTATCGTGAAAAAACTCATTAAGGACTTCACTTCTGCCGTAAAGGGCTTTAATACATATTCAAAATACTTTATAAGGTCGGCGGCTTACTGCTTTATAACTGCCGGGAAATTCTCGGCTTATGACGCTGCGGTGCGCCTCGGATTTGAACTTCTGGCATGCGGAAAAGAACTGATAGGTGCAATTGTGCTGCCCGCGCTTTTCCTTGAAATACTTTTTCTTGCGGAAAAAATCGACGGCAATTGACTTTTTATACGCACAATGATAAAATTACGACAGAATTAAATCCGAAGGAGGCTGCGTTATGTTCGGAACCGGTACGGAAAATAATTCTGAGTACGGCAAAAAGCTTGTTTCGCCGCATACAGGCGAGCATAAAAGGCGTGCCTGCGAGGAATTCAGATATGATTTTACGGACGGCATGAGTCGATACGAGACAAGACCCGAGGAAACATATTTTTACGGCGATAATCAGCCGATGATGTTTGAAGAGAGCGCTAAAACAAAAAGCAAAAGCGGGGGAAATGCCGAAAGGGGTCTTGCGGTGTTTTTGACCGTGGCGGCGGTGTTGCTCGCTCTTATAAGCGCCTTTTCTGTCTTAACGGGATTCGGCGTTATCAAAAACTATACCGGTCTTTTTGAAGACCCTACCGCCGAAACCGCATCTGACGCCGATTCGGGCGCATATTACACATATACTGCCGGTAATACCGCCGAAACCTCGGAAAATGAAACCGTTTCGGGCGAAAATACCGCATCGGAGTCGGAATTAACCTCGTCTTACGATGCTTCGCTTTCCGCAGAGCAATAAAAAACCGCTCGCGGCAAGGAAAGCTGCAAGCGGCGCAAAAGCTTTTACAGCAAACGCATTATTACGGATAAAAGCTTCTGCGGTAAATAATATGCTCCGAAAACCGCAATATATGCAATGAAATTTGTTTGTATATAAAAAAATTGCAAAAAAGACTTGCTTTTTTACACTCAGTATGATAGAATGCTTTAGCATTCTGAAAACGAATTCAAATTTGAACGGAGGAAGAAAATGTCGGCTCTTGAAATAATCCTTGCTGTATTACTTATATTGTCATCTGTTATACTGACTGTTGTTATCCTTATGCAGGAGAGTCGTCAGGCAGGCCTTTCCGGTGCTATCGCAGGCGGTGCCGATACTTTCTTCGGTAAAAATAAGGGCAGAACCATGGAGGCTAAGCTCAGCAGATTTACAAAATACTTCGGTATTTTCTTCTTCGTGCTTGCACTCGGTGCCACACTTCTGCTTCTCTTTTTCTAAAATATAAAAGCGGTAAAACGCTTTTTATATGAGCCATTAGCTCAGTTGGCAGAGCACTTGACTTTTAATCAAGGTGTCCGGAGTTCGAATCTCCGATGGCTCACCAAACATAAAACCCTTAAAAAGCTTGATGTTATAGGCTTTATGAGGGTTTTATTTTTTTGATTTTTTTAAAAATACAAAACGACAAAAGCGGACAAAAAGTCCGTAAAAATGCTCAAAAAGTCCGTACAAAAGTCCGTACAAAAAATAAAGGCATAAAAAATAAGGAGAGCTGAAAAGCTCTCCTCTTTTTTTACACTCTTACCGCAAAGCATTTGTTAAGGCTTATCCAGCCTGCACCGCTTTTGAGCTTGCCCCAAGAGCCTGCCTTGCCGACCGTGCCTTTCGTCTCGACAATTGTGTAAACTCCGCCGTCCCTTATTTGTCCGACAACTCTGTAAGCTGTTGACGGACCGCTTCGGATGTTGAGATTTTTATCAATAATTCTTACAAGGAAGCTGTTACTTGTAGCCTGTGGCTGAGGCTTTGCCTCGGTTGCGTAATTAACACCGAGCTTCTCACATATAACCTTGCATTCCGCTTCGGCAAGAGTTTTCAAATTTCCGTCAACAATAAGAAAACTTGCGTCCTTGTGTGAAGTGTGGAAGCCGTGTTCGATAAGGTATGCTTCCTTGCAGCCACTGTCAACCGCACCCTTGATAACTGAGTAATAATCCCAGTTGCCCGAGCCTCTGCGTGTCTTTGCACCTCTATTCTTCGTATTCATTATTCTTGATACTGTCGAAGCAATAACGCTTGCAAAGCTTGAGCCGTTGAAAATTGAATGATACACCTCAACACCTGTCACGTTGTCGTTGACTGCACTTGATACTGCGTTCGAGTGCAAACTCAAAAACATATCAGCGTGATTTCTTCCTGCTGTTGCGCCTCTTGTTGTAAGTCCGGGGTTTTCTCCGCAAGAGGATTTTGTCAAGATTACCTTGACACCACAACGCTCAAGTGCAGTCTTGAGATAGCCTGCGAGCTTCCACATCTGATTGCCCTCGCTGTAACCTTTCGCTGCCGGGTACTGATTGTAACCGGTATAATGCCCGGGGTCAATAACTACCGTCTTACTCATTATTTCGCCCCCTCGTCATTCTCGTCAACTCGTCTTTCGTCCTCTGCCGTGCCGTATGTGAGAGCTCTTGCGCTGTCGTTCAAGCCCTTTGTAGTCGGGTCAACGAGTATTCCGAGTGCCGATAAGAAGTTGACGACAAGCATTAAAACACCTGTCAATGTATCCTCGTTTACCTTTGGTACGACATCGAACATACCGAGTATCTGATATATCGTTGCCAGCAAAAGCGTAGCCAACGATACAACGAATGTTTTGTTTTTTAATCTCTGCTTAAGGTTGATTTTCATAATTTAATCTCCTCGTATAATAAAGTAGT
>DJOQ01000022.1 GCA_002437245.1 Ruminococcaceae bacterium UBA6434 | reverse complement strand
ACATCATTGTAACACATACAAACAAATTTAAACTTTTTTCGGGGCGATGTTTACATCGTCCCGTTTTTTTAGTACAATATATAAACAGACAAATACAGCATACGGGCTTGCACCCGGCAAAACAACAAAAGGAAGTCATAACTTTGGCAAAGGAACAAAAAACAAACGTAATGAGAATACTCGACAAGGCCAAAATCCCCTATACGGCTCATTACTATGAGCACAACGACAACGAGCCGTTTGACGGAGTCGGCGTCGCAAAGAAATTGGGTCAGGATCCGGCACTTGTTTACAAAACGCTTGTAACAGAGGGCAAATCAAAAGAGCATTATGTTTTTGTAATCCCCGTCGCGGAGGAACTCAATCTAAAAGAGGCGGCATCATCGGTAAGCGAGAAATCGGTTGAGATGATACACGTTAAAGATATTAACAAAATAACGGGATATATACGCGGCGGCTGCAGCCCGATAGGAATGAAAAAGCAGTTTAAAACCGTGATAGATTCGTCCGCCGAGGCACTTGACAGGATAGTTGTCAGCGGCGGCAAAATAGGCACTCAGGTTGAGCTGTCACCGAAAGAACTGTCGGAGCTTATCGGTGCGGAATTTCACAATATAACTATGTAAAGTAATTTATCTTTACTTGAAATCGGAGGATATTATGCTGACTTACAAGGGAAAAGACTTTTATCTGGACGGCGAAAAGCTGAAAATTTATTCAGGTGCAATACACTATTTCAGAACCGTCCCCGAATATTGGGAGGACAGGCTTCTGAAATTAAAGGCAGCCGGATTTAACACGGTAGAAACATACACCTGTTGGAATCTTCACGAAAAAAAGCCCGGCGAATTTGACTTTGACGGAATGCTCGACATAGTAAAGTTCCTTGAAACGGCAAAAGAAATCGGGCTCTACGCTATTGTAAGACCCGGTCCTTACATATGTGCCGAATGGGATTTCGGCGGACTTCCGGCATGGCTGTTAAAAGACAAAAATATGCGCGTTCGCTGTATGTACAAGCCGTACCTTGACGCGGTTTCAAATTACTACCACGAGCTTTTGCCGCGCCTTTTGCCGCTCTGCCACGAAAACGGCGGCAATATAATAGCCATGCAGGTTGAGAACGAATACGGCAGTTACGGCAACGACAAGGAATATCTCAGATTTATAGTTGACCTTATGAGAGATTGCGGTGTAAAGGAACTGCTCTTTACATCTGACGGCGCTCAGGACGATATGCTCAGCGGCGGAACTCTGCCCGACATACTCAAGGTTGCAAACTTCGGTTCAAGAACATCGTATTCATTCAGAAAGCTCAAAGAATATCAGGGCTTTAAGGCCCCGAGTATGTGCGGAGAATTTTGGAACGGCTGGTTTGACCACTTCGGCGAAAAGCATCACCACAGAGCTGCCGCTCCCGTTGTATCGGAGCTTAAAACCATGCTAAGAAGCGGCGCAAGCTTTAACTTTTATATGTTCCACGGCGGCACAAACTTCGGCTTCACCGCGGGTGCAAACTACGATAAATGCTATCAGCCCACAATAACAAGTTACGACGACAACGCACTTTTAAACGAGTGGGGCGGATACACCGACAAATATTACGCCGTCCGCAAAGAGCTTTTGAGCGCTCAGTCACTCCCGGAAACCAAGCTTCCGCAGGAACCGCTCCGTCAGACAATCGGCGACGTTAAGCTCACAAAATATGCCGCATTTATCGACAATATTGAAACGCTCGGCGAAAAGTTTGAGAGCGTAAGCCCCGAGAGCATGGAGCAATTCGGGCAGAATTTCGGCTTCATTTGCTACCATCACCACCTTGTCGGAAAATACGGCGGCAAGCTCTACCTTGACGGTCTTGCGGACAGGGCGTATGTTTTTGTCAACAAAGAGTACAAGGGCGTTATTGACAGAAACGACAAAAAGCAATGTATGGATCTTCACGGTCTGTCAGGTGAAAACGACATAGACATTTTGGTTGAAGCCATGGGCAGAGTAAACTACGGTCCGCACCTTTTGGACAGAAAGGGCGTAGAGCAGATAAGGATAAATTATCAAATTCTCTCGCATTGGGACATATATACTCTTCCGCTTGACAATATTGAAAAGGTTAATTACACCGATTCGAAGGGTCTTGACACCCCGACGTTTATGAAAGGGACATTCAAGGCGGCGAGCCGTGCCGATTGCTTTGTACACACGGCAGGACTTAAAAAGGGATATATTTTTATCAACGGATTTTGCCTCGGCCGTTATTGGGACATAGGGCCGCAGGAATCGCTTTATATACCCGGAACGATACTGAAAGACGAGAATGAAATAGTTGTATTGGAGCTTGAGTGCAGTTTAAAAACCACGGTACGTATCGACGACAGGCACAACCTCTCGGGCGGAAAGAGAAGAAAGAAATTTCTCTTTTTCTGATTAAGCAAGAAAAACGAATAACGAATAACAAAAAACGAACCCGAACTTCTGAGAAGTTCGGGTTCTGTTTTTTCAAAATTTAATTTACTCAGCTTCTGAGAGTTGCGCCGAGCTTTTCGATAGCCTTTACGGCTTTTTTCATAGCGGAATCCGCGTCATCATCGGTCAGGGTCTTATCCTTTGAACGAAGCTTCAGGCTGAATGCAACGCTCTTTTTGCCGTTTTCTATCTGATTGCCCTCATAGACGTCAAACAGCGAGATGTTTTCAAGATTTTTGCCTACCGCCGTCTGAATTTCTTTTTCGAGGCTGAGCACCGGCATTGCCTTGTCGCAAACAACGGCAAGGTCACGTGTAACAGCAGGGAATTTCGGGAGCGGAGTGTATACCTTTTCGGTACCTCTGTTTTCAAAGAGAACATCCATTGATACCTCCGCAACGTAACTGCGTGTTCCTATGGAGAAATTCTTTGCGGTCTCGGGGTGAACTTCGCCGAGCAACGCAAGAGTTTTACCGCCTACCGTGATACGTGCAGCTCTGCCGGGGTGGAGTATCGGGTCGTCTGTAACGCGTTCGATATCATAATCGGCAATTCCCGTCTTATAAAGGAGTTCCTCTATAACGCCCTTTAACGAGAAGTAATCGTATTCTTCGCCGTAAAGACCCATAACAATATTTTTGGGCTCTTCGGGAAGCTCCTCCGTGCCGCGCGGCTTAAACGATACGGCTATTTCAAACAGAGCCGCCTTGGGATTGCGGTTATTGTAGTTGCGTGAAAGCACCTCAAGCATCGAGGGAATAGCGGTGGTTCTCATAATGCTTGTGTCTTCGCCGAGAGGGTTCATTATTTTTACGCTGTCTCTTCTCGGAGAATCCGCAGGCAGACGAAGCTTATCGTATTCTTTGGGGCTGATGAAAGTATATGTGCATACTTCGGAAAGGCCCTCCGAAAGCATAACGTCGGTAACGAGCTTTTCAAGCTTCTGTCTGTCGGTGTATCTTCCGTCGGCTACGCCGGAAAGCGCTCTGTCGGGTATTTTGTCATATCCGTAAAATCTTGCAATCTCTTCGGAAATATCCGCCTGATGTTCGATATCGTTTCTGAACGAGGGGGCGGTAATTACGCCGTTTTCTACCTTGAAGTCTATTTTTTCAAGAATCTTTTTCTGCTCCTCTGCCGATACGTCAATTCCTATGAAGTTATTTACCCATTCCGGTTCAAACAGAAGAGTAACGGGTGTTTTATCGCTGTGGTCGCAGTCAACCACGCCGCCCACTATATCACCGGCGTCAAGCTCTTCAACAAGCTGCAGCGCCCTTGTGAGCGAACGAAGGCAGCCCGTTGCGTCAAGCTCTTTTTCGTATCTTGCCGAAGCCTCGGTTCTCATACCGAGAGCCTTTGCGGTTCTTCTTACGGAAACGCCGTTGAACATTGCGGATTCAAAAACTATGGTGGTTGTGTCATCCATAATTCCCGAATACTCGCCGCCCATTACGCCTGCCACGGCAACCGGCTTGTTTTCGTCGGCTATAACAAGCATTTCGGGCTTCAGAGCTCTCTCTATGCCGTCGAGAGTTGTGATTTTTTCGCCGTCGAGCGCTCTTCTTACAATTACCTTGTGACCGTCGAGATAGCGAAGGTCAAAAGCGTGCATCGGCTGACCGTATTCGAGCATTACAAAGTTTGTAATGTCAACTATATTGTTTATGGGTCTTACGCCGCAGGCACGAAGTCTCTCGCGCATCCAACGGGGCGAGGGCTTAACGCGGACGTTTTCGACTACCGCACCGGCATATCTGTAGCAAAGCGACGGCTCCTTGATTTCTACCGACAAAAAGTCGTTTACATCGCCGTGGGTCTTTTTAACCGTCGGCTCGGGAATGACGAGCTCCGAGTCAAAGGTTGCCGCGGCTTCTCTTGCAAGACCGGTTATCGAAAGGCAGTCGGCTCTGTTTGACGTTATTTCAAATTCGGTGATAACGTCGTCAAGGCCTATTGCCTCGTGTATATCCTTGCCGAGAGTTTTGTCGCAGTCATCGCCGAGAACAAAAATTCCGTCCTCAACGGCATACGGGAAATCATGAATTGTAAGTCCGAGCTCGCCGAGTGAACAGAGCATACCGTTTGACTCTTCGCCGCGGAGCTTACCTTTTTTAATGTGATGACCGCCGCTGACATAGCTGTCGTCCATTGCCACGGGAACAACGTCATTTTCCTTTAAGTTCTGTGCGCCGGTAACTATCTGTACAGTGTCCTTTGCTCCGACATCGATTTGACAAATCCACAGATGATCGGAATTAGGATGCTTTTTGAGAGATACAACCTTACCGACAATTACATTTTTTATGTCGGCGCCCTCGGTCTTAAACGACTCGACCTTAGAGCCGGAAAGAGTCATATCGTCGGCGAACTGCTTATCCGACACATCTAAATTTACATAGTCGTGAAGCCATCTTTTAGATAAATTCATTTTATACTCCTCCCCTTAAAACTGATTTAAGAAACGAGCGTCATTTTCAAAAAGGAGACGCATATCGTCGATATTAAAGCGGAACATGGTGAGTCTCTCAAGGCCTACGCCGAAAGCATAGCCCGAATATACTTCGGGATCAACGCCTCCGTTTTTAAGCACCTTCGGGTGAACCATACCGCCGCCGAGTATCTCTACCCAACCTTCGCCCTTACACATCGGGCAGCCCTTGCCGCCGCACTTAAAGCAGGTGACATCCATTTCGCATGACGGTTCGGTGAACGGGAAATGGTGCGGACGAAGTCTTATCTCGGTATCCTCGCCGTAAAGTCTTTTTGCGAACTGCATAAGACTGCCTTTGAGGTCGCCCATGGTAATACCCTTATCGACAACCAAGCCCTCTATCTGATGGAAGAACGGGGAATGTGTAGCGTCAACCGCATCCGAACGATAAACTCTGCCGGGGGCAATAATTCTTATCGGCGGATCCTGCTTTTCCATTACACGAATCTGCACGGGAGAAGTCTGAGTGCGAAGAAGCATTTTTTCGGTAATATAAAATGTATCCTGCGTATCTCTTGCCGGATGATCGGGCGGAAGATTAAGCGCCTCAAAGTTATAGTAATCCCACTCAACCTCGGGGCCTGTCGCTATCTGGAAGCCCATACCGACAAATATATCCTTAACCTCGTCAAGCACTATTGAGAGCGGATGTTTATGACCTATCTCATGCTTGTGACCGGGGAGCGTGACGTCTATCGTCTCTTTTTTGAGCTTTGCCTCCTGCTCTCTGCCTTTAAGCTCGGCGGTTTTCTCTTTGAGCATTGCTTCGATGCTCGCGCGCACCTCGTTGGCAAGCTGACCCATTTTCGGTCTCTCTTCGGCGGAAAGCGTACCCATCTGTTTTAAAATACCGGTGAGCTCGCCCTTTTTGCCGAGCACCTGCACTCTGAAGTTTTCAAGCTCCGACGCGTCGCGAAGCTCGGAAAGCTCTTTTTCGGCGCGCTCGCGTATTTCCATAAGCTTTTCTTTCAATGCGATCTTCCTTTCAATTTAAACTTTAAATTGCAAATTCCGAAAAAAATCTCCGTCCCGAAAAAGGGACGGAGATTTATACACCGTTTAACCACCCGATTTCAAAGGAGCCTATACTCCCCTCGCCCGTAACGGGGGCGAAACCGTTGCGGCCTACTGCGTTTTTCAGCCGCACCGCTCGAAAGTGAAATTTCGGCATATAAACCGCAGGACGCGCTCTCAGCCGACGGCGCGGGCTCTCTTTTGCGGCAGCATATATACCTACTGTCTTTGTCACAGCGTTTTCGGAATTATCTTTTATCTTATTTGTTAGTATAACACATTTTTTTCGATTTGCAAGAGCGAAACATCAGTTTTGTCTGCTTACTATTTTATATTCGTCATACGGGTCAAAATACGGGCAGTATGAACCCGGTCCGCTTATAAAGCGCATAAACTCGTCCTCATCCATATTCGCGGAGCAAACATACTCCTCCGAATACTCGTCATAATCGTAATATGAGCACTGTTCGCAGCAGGACGCTCTTTTTTGCTTATTCATCTTTATCGCCTTTCTCGTGATATTCTTCGTCGGTGTTTACATTCCAGACATCGGTTTTGTCATTTTTGCCCGAAAGTATATTATCCACAGCCAAAAGCGACGTCATCATGGAATGGTCCATATTGTTATAACGATGCTGACCGTTTCTGCCTACACAGTAGAGATTATCAAGTCTGATCAAATATTTTATAATTTCCGGCAGCTCGGAGTAAGAATCAAAATATGCCGGATACGCTTTTTTCACCCTCTCGCGATGCGCGCTCAAAACCGCTCCGCAGTCGATAACGCCTATTCTGACAAGCTCATCCGACGCCAGCGCTATGCACTCTTCCTCAGGCATATTCCAGAAGTCGTCGCCCTCGTTGCAGAAGTACTCGAGTCCCAGAGAAACGGTGTTTTCTGGGTCTTTTACCATATATGGCGACCAGTTGTTGAATATCTGAATTCTGCCGAGCTTTACATTTTTATCCTGAACGTATATCCAACAATCCGGTACAATGTCGTTCACCGTTTTTATATGGGTCTTGTTTTTAAGAAGCATACGGTCGACAAGAAGTCCTACCGTAACGAAATCACGGTACGGCAGATGCTCTGCCGCTTCCTTTACCTTGTCGGGAACCTTTTCCCCCGAAATGCCGCCGACCAAATCCTTTAACGGCATAGACGAAAAGAAAATATCGCCCGTAAACTCTTTTTCGCCGTCGGAAGTGTCGGCAGTTACGCTCAAAACCCTGTCCCCCGAAACATTTATCTTTTTCACCGAGGTATTCTTCAATATTTTACCGCCGCGCTTTGTAAACTCACGTGCCGCAGCCTCCCACAGTTCGCCCGGGCCGAGTTTAGGATATTTAAATTCCTCTATCAGAGATGTCTCGTTGCTTTTGCCTTTGTGTAAGACCGACGACAAAACCTCTTTTACGGAAAGTCCCTTGACTCTCTGAGAACCCCAATCGGCGGATATGTCGCGCGGGTGTCTGCCCCAGAGCTTTTCGGTGTAATCCTCAAAGAACATCGAATAGAGCTTTTTACCGAAACGGTTTATATAAAAGTTTTCGAGAGAGGTTTCGGGCTTTTTAAACATCATCGCAAAAAGATAGCTGAAGCCTGCCTCAAGTGTTCTGAAAAGTCCGAGATTTATGAGCGTTCCGATTTTCATGGTCACGGGATAATCGAAAAACTTATTCAGATAATATATGCGCGACACCCTGCGGCGATAAAGCATAACCTTATCGGTCCGTTCGGGATCGGCGCCGCCTTTTACGAGATGCACCTCGCGCTTTAGGAGCTTATCGTCCTTTGACGGCGCGCCCTGAAGCGGCAAAATGCTTTGCCACCACTCGTTTACTCGCGGCTCTTTTGAAAAGAAACGATGACCGCCTATATCCATACGGTTGCCGTCGATATTTACCGTGCGCGAAATTCCGCCTATCGAGTCGCTCTCTTCGAGTACCGTCACGTCGTATTCGTTTTTACCTCTGCGAAGAAGCTCAAGAGCCGCCGTTATGCCGGCAGGCCCCGCTCCTATAATTACAACTTTTTTCAAATTAAAACCTTTCCCGGAATTTACGCTTCCGGCTTGCCGCTCCAAAATACATAGTCGGTTATGAGCAGCGCCCTTACGGGAGACGCCTCTGCCGATTCTATTTTTAACGGCGGTGCTATCAGGAAATACTCTCCGTTTTTGACATTTGATAAATCGAGCCCCTCGAGAATAACTATATTTTGCCCGAGAAGCGCCTTATGAGTCTCATAATTTTCGCTCTGCGGCGGCTCAACGTCAAGCCCGTCTGTGCCGACAAGCTTGTATCCGAGATATGCCATGGCGTCGGCGGCGCTGCGATGTATAAACGCCCTGCCGCCCGACTTTAAAAGCAACCGCTCGGTCTTGCGCGGAAAATACTCCTCGACCACGGAACCGGTTATGATTCCCGGCGAAACCTCAAGCACGGTGCACGGCCCTATAAAGGCGTCGGACTTTACCTTGTCGATTCCGTCGGCACCGTCGAGAAAATGCAGCGGCGCGTCCATATGAGTTCCGTTGTGAAGCCCCATACTGATGGCATTGAGATTGTATCTGTCTCCGTTTTTCAGGGACGCCAGACTTGTAAGCTCCGGAACGGGATCGCCCTCGTAAACCTCTGCCGACAAAATTTCATTTGTAATATCTGTTATTCTCATCGCCGTATCTCCTTTTTTCGGAGTTTATTATGCGTTCGGTTTTTTACGTCTTGCCTTGCCGGTTATCCTCTCTATGGTGACAACCCAAACGGCTGTTCTGCCGCCCCATTCGCTTATGTACTTTTCGCCCTCTTTTATAAAATCGGGGCTGTATTTTTCCACGAGCAGTAAAAGAGCGTGCGCTTTATTTTCTTCTTCCTGTTTCGCCGTGCCGAACACTACCGCACTCTCGTATTCGGTGCTGAATTTTTCGGGCAAAAGATGCGTTTTGCCGACAGACGTAAAGCACACCTTGGGATTTTTTCGGATATTTTCGGCTTTAAGCCCACCCTCGGGAGTTCCGTGAAAGTAGATTTTATCGCCTTCGACGGCATAATTTACCGGCACCGCATATGGGTAGCCGTCCTCGCATACGGTCGCTACAAAGCCGTATTCACCGTTTTTGAGTATATCGTAAGCTTCGTTTTCGCATATCTGCCTGTCTTTTCTTCTCATATTTTACCTCCCGAACGATAAACCCGCAATTCCGGCGAAGTCCTATCTTTTTTCGTTTTTTCTTATTATTTGAGCCACACATTCAACGTGATTTGTGTGCGGAAACATATCGACCGGCTGTATTTTTTTGACCTTATATCCGTTTCTGACAAGGAACATAAGATCCCTCGCCAGCGTTTCGGGATTGCAGGACACATACACAACGGTTTTCGGCGCGAGCTTTACAACCGATTTTAAAAACTTTACCGTACTGCCGCTGCGCGGAGGGTCCATTATAACAACATCGTATTTCTCGTTTGAAGAAGCGGCGTCCGCCAAAAACTCGCCGGCGTCCGCATTGTAAAACTCCGTATTTTCGGCGGAATTGAGCTTTGCGTTTACGCGCGCGTCTTTTACGGCGTCGGGATTAAGCTCCACGCCCACTACCTTCGCTGCTTTCGGGGAGGCAAAAATCCCTATCGTTCCCGTGCCGCAGTAGGCGTCTATAACCTTTTCCTTACCCGTAAGCCCGGCAAATTCGAGCGCCGTATTATACAGAACCTCGGTCTGCACTGGGTTTATCTGATAAAACGCTTTCGGTGAAATTCTGAAAACAAAATCGCCGAGATTTTCGGTTATATAGCCGTCGCCGAAAAGGACTTCGCTTCTGTCGCCGAGAACCATACTTGTTTTTTGATTGTTTACGTTTTGCACTACGGTGGTAATTTCGGGGTGAATTTTCAAAAGTGTCGCTATAAAATCCTTTTTCTTCGGGAAATCCCTTGTTCCGGTAACGAGCACAACCATTACCCGGCCGCTTCTGAAGCCGCGCTTTACAAGCACATGGCGCAAAAATCCCTTGCCTGTATCCTCATTGTAAGGGCGCAGCTTAAAGTTTTTCAAAAGGCGACGCACCGTGCCTATTATCTCGTCCGCTTTTTCGTCCTCTGTCATACAGTTTGTAACGGGGACTATCTTGTGCGACGACGACTGATATACGCCCGAAATTATATTGCTGTGCCTGTCAAGAGCGAAAGCCGCCTGGACCTTATTGCGATAGTGATAAGGATTTTCCATTCCTATAATCTCGCCGACGCGGCAAAATTTTCCGAGCAGCCTTATGCACTTTACCTGCTTATATCGCAGCTGCTGCTCATATGTTAAATTTTGGAGCTGGCATCCGCCGCATTTTTTATACAGAGGGCAGCTGCCGGGGTTAATGCCGCTTTTATTTTTGCTGTTTGACTTTTTCTTCTCTGGCATTTTAAAAGCTCCCTCACGTTGTATTATAAATAGTATTGTAGCATAATATTGTATTCTTTTCAACACGGTGTTCTACGGAGGGAAAAGAATGCAATAAAGTCTTGACAAAGCTATACCGTTCTGTTAAAATATCATAGCCGCATATTAGGGGGCAGTATGTCCGCATACTACTAAGCGAAGTTTCCGCCTCCGATAGCGAGTCTATATTAAGGCAGGTAAAAAAATGTACGCAATAATCGAAACAGGCGGCAAGCAGTATAAAGTCGAAAAAGGCGACGTTATATTTGTTGAAAAGCTTGCAGCAGACGAAAATGCCGATATTACTTTTGACAAAGTAATCGCAGTCGGCGGCGACGACGGTCTCAAAGTCGGTGCACCCTATGTTGACGGTGCTTCGGTAAGCGCTAAAGTGCTTAAAAACGGCAAGAGCAAAAAGGTCGTTGTTTTCACCTACAAACCCAAAAAGAACGAGAAACGCAAGATGGGTCATCGTCAGCCGTACACCAAGGTTGAAATAGCCGACATCAAAGCGTAAGTAAAATGATAACCGCAAAATTCGTTTATTCGGGCGACGTTATCACGGAGTTTTCCGTATCGGGTCATTCCGGCAGCGCCGAAAGAGGCAAAGATATAATTTGCTCGGCGGTTTCGTCGGCAGCTTATATGACGGTCAATACGCTGACCGAAATAATGCTGTTAAATCCCGAAATAACCGAAAAAGACGGCTTTCTCGGAATTCGCCTTACACAAAAAGAGGCTGCGGCGGCAAATGACCTTTTACGGGGCTTTGAGCTGCATTTAAAAGAGCTTTCCGAGATTTATCCGAATTACATCAAAATTGAAAGAGGTGCTGAATAATGCTTAAAATAAACATCCAGTTGTTCGCTCATAAAAAAGGTATGGGTTCTACAAAGAACGGCCGTGATTCTGAATCCAAGAGACTCGGCGTTAAGCGTGCGGACGGTCAGTTCGTTCTCGCAGGCAACATCCTTGTTAAACAGCGCGGAACTCACATTCATCCCGGTACAAACGTAGGCAAGGGCTCCGACGATACCCTTTTCGCTAAGGTTGACGGTACCGTTAAGTTTGAGAGACTCGGCAAAGACCGCAAAAAGGTCAGCGTTTACGAAGTTGAGCAGTAATTTTTAAAGTAATAAAAAAGGCAGGTTTACCTGCCTTTTTTTATTACCCGTTACAAGTGCCAGCAAGAAGAGGTTATATACACAATACCAATATATGGGTATTGATTTTTCAAAATGAAACATTTATACTACAATAAGATTATTTTCGATACTGCGAAGGACTGATTATGAATATGAATTTTACCGCTCCGTGCATATTCGGGCTTGAAAGCCTTGTTTCGGACGAACTTAAAAAGATGGGGGCGGAAAACGTCGCCGCCGAAAACGGAAGGGTGTTCTTTTCGGGTGACGAACATTTAGCTGCACGCGCAAATCTCCGTTCAAGATTTGCCGAACGCATAATGATAGTGGCAGGCTCTTTCGAAGCTCATTCGTTTGAAGAGCTTTTTGAGGGCACAAAGGCGCTTCCGTGGGAAAATTTCATAGGAGAATTTGACGAATTCCCCGTTAAAGGTCACAGCGTAAATTCGGACCTTTTCAGCGTCAGCGACTGCCAATCGATAATCAAGAAAGCAATAGTCGAGAGACTTAAAACAAAATACAACGTGCAATGGTTTGAGGAAACCGGCGTAAAATTCCAGATAGATTTTTCCATAATGAAAAACAAGGTTCACCTGATGATAGACACTACCGGCACGGGGCTTCACAAGCGCGGCTATCGTCCGGTTGCAAACGAAGCGCCTATCAAAGAGACTCTTGCGGCGGCAATGTGCGCTCTGTCGCATCTGCGCCCGTACCATACCCTTTACGACCCGATGTGCGGGTCCGGCACGATTCTTATAGAGGGCGCGATGCTTGTACACAATATAGCGCCGGGGCTCAAACGCCATTTCGCATCGGAGAGATTCCCGTTTATCCCGTATGAAATTTGGGAGAGCGAACGCGAAAAAGCCGAAAGCGAAATTATAACCGAAAGCGACTTTAAAGCATACGGCTTTGATATAAACAGGCAAACTCTTGAAACGGCAAAGGAGAACGCAATTCGCGCGGGAGTTGCCGACAAAATCGAGTTTGCGCGCGCAGACATACGAGATTTTGCGCCGAGATCCGAAAAAGGTACGGTGATAACAAATCCGCCTTACGGTGAAAGAATGCTGTCACAAAAGGAGGTAGACGATTTAATACGGTCAATGGGAAGAGTGTTCCCGAGAAAGCACGGTTGGTCGTACAGCATAATAAGCCCGTCGGAGACTTTTGAAGAATCTTTCGGCAGAAAAGCGGATAAACGCCGTAAACTTTACAACGGCATGATTAAATGCCAACTGTATTTTTACTTTAAATAATAGTTATATAAGCGCTGTGCCGTTTTTCAGACGCGGTACGGTGCAATAAAGGAAGTCATTATGAAACATATATTTATAATCAATCCGACTGCCGGTAAAGGGAGAGCCGCAAAGAAAATAATTCCCGTTATCAACAGTTACTGTAAAACACACAAGCTGGAATCACAGCTTTACGTCACCAAATTCAGCGGTGACGGAATGAAATACGTTGAAGAAATCGCAAAACGCGGCGAGCCGGTAAGATTTTACTCCTGCGGCGGCGACGGCACTCTGTATGAGGTCATAAACGGAGCTTACAAATATCCGAACGCAGAAGTTGCCTCCCTGCCGTTAGGCTCCGGCAACGATTTTGCGAGACTGTTCGGAAAAGCAAAGGACCTTACAGACCTTGATTCGCAGATAAACGGCACGGTACATAAGCTTGATCTTATTAAGTGCGGCGATAAAGTGGCGGTTAACCAATGCTCCATGGGCATTGACGCAGAGGTCTGTGCAAAGCAGGCATATTTCAAAAAAATTCCGGCGCTCACGGGCGAAGCCGCCTACACGGCGTCGCTCCTCTACTGTCTCGGTAAACGTCTTAACAGCGACTTCAAAATAACCGTTGACGACGACAAGGTCATAGAGGGAAAAATGCTGTTTGCGCTCTGCGGAAATTCGCGCTGGTACGGCGGAGGATATATGGGCGCACCGAAAGCCGTCCCCGACGACGGTCTGCTTGATTTCATAATAGTGCGCAAAACCGTAGGCAGATTAAAGCTTGCAGGGCTCATAAACGCCTACAAGCGCGGTGAACATCTCGATTGGGATTTCACTACATTTCTGCGCGGCAAAAAGATGCACATAGAGAGCAAAGAGCCCGCCGCGGTAAATGTTGACGGCGAATGTGAATATGTGACGGAGAGTACGTTTGAAATTTTGCCGTCGGCTTTGAATTTCGTAATTCCGGTAAATTCCTCTTACTACGAAAACATAGGCCGTCCGTCCCCGGAAGAAAACCAAAAAGAGCCTGCCGCGGTGCTTTAATGTCTTGGGAATGTAAAATTTTCACTGCTGTTTTTATAAAATATATCAGTTGAATTGTGTTATTATTTAAGATATAATTTTTGTTATGTCTGTGAAGGGTGCTGGCACTTCGGCACCCTTTCTTTTTTTATTAAGGAGGTCTTTTATGAAAAGGTACATGAAGAAGTCCGAAATTTGGACTTTCGGCATAGGTCTTTTCGGCGTCAGTCTTCTCACCGGTTGGATGCCCGATTACACCTATACCTTTTTCAACGATTTCGCATTCAAGGGAAGCGGCATAGACCCCGCCTCCATAACCAAAATGCTCGCCTATGTATTCGGCTTTGCCGGAATAGTCGGTGCGGTCTGCGAACTTGTTATCGGTTATCTCGTTGACAGGACGAGAACAAAATGGGGCAAAATCCGCCCGTGGATAGGCTTCGGCGTTATCCCGATGGCGGTAGTTGCAATGTTCGTATTTATCGCTCCCAAAACCGGCAATTACAAGCTCGCCGTAGCCTGGATGTTTATAATATACGCTCTTTACACAGCGGCGGCGTGTGCCGTAGAAAGCCCTGCCGGATGCTTCGGTGCGTGCTGCACGCCAAACCCCGAAGAGCGCGGCGACGCAATTTCAATAGCAAGTATCTTTAAAGCCATAGGTCAGTCCGGCGGTATGGCGGTTCTCCCTGCCGTAGGATTTGCTATGAAGGCGATAATGGGCAAGCAGCAGTATAAAACTGCCGAGGGGCAGGGTCTTGACCTTGTGATTTCAACGGCGGTTTGCGCGCTCGGATGTGTTCTTTTCACAATGATATTCTTCCCCAACAACAGGGAGAGAGTTCCCTATACGGAGGAAAAAGTCAGCCTTAAAGAAAGCCTCAAATTTGTATTTACGAACAAAAACCTGCTTATGGTTTCGCTTACAAAATTCACGGGCTTCGGAAGAGGCGTATACAGCACCGTAAGCCTTTACATAGCCGTTTATCTGCTCGGCTCAAAGGACCTTAAAATAGCCCTTCTTTTGCCGATGGGTATAGGCACGGCGGTAGGTATGCTTATAGTCAAAAAGCTCCTTAAAATGCTTGACACCAAAAAGGTTTACATTGTCTGCTGTCTTTACGGCGCACTTTCGCTCACGGTACTGTTTGTGGTATCGAAGGCAATAGGCTTTGTTCCCAAGGAGCTTACAATACCGTTCCTTATCATCAATTTCTTTGTCGGACTCCAGCACGGCAACACCAACCTAACACCCAACGTAATGATTGCCGACTGCGTTGACGAGATTGAATGGAAAACAGGCAAACGCCAGGAGGGTCTTTGCTACGCAGGCTTCGGTTTCTTCTCAAAGGTTGCCGCAGCACTCACAAAATCTTTCGGTCCCGCGCTTGTTGTATGGGCAGGCTACGTTACCTCGACAAACGCAAATGTCGCTTACGCCACTCAGTCGCAGACGACTCTTGACAGATTCCTTATGATATACACCATAATACCGGCAATATTTGTTTTGGGTCAGATGATTCCGATATTCTTCTATGACCTCAACGGCAAAAAGCGCGATATGATTGCAAAAGAGCTTCAGGAGCGCCGCAAAAAAGCCGCAGCATTAAAAACTGCGGGAGAGGAGGCATAACGATGGCTGTTAAAGAAAAAAAGAAAAAGGCAAAACCGCAGGCGGAATACGAAAAACAGCCCGAGAGTCCCACAAAGAAATTTGATGTGACGTATGCAATAATTTCGGTAATAGCAATAATCGTTTTGTTCTCGGTTCTCGTTACCGTGTATTACAAAAACAATTACATAATGTTCTCACCCGAAAAGGTTGCCGAGCAGTATGTCGAAAACACCGCCGAAAACGACGGTTATGATGCACTCAAATACACGGTGCTTATAAAGAACACCAAGTTCGGCGATTTCATCTCCGAGAACTATATGGACAAATACATTGACGAAAACGCCGTAGCCACCGCAATGACCGCCGAGGAAAAGGGCGACAAGCTGACACTTCTTCTTGACAGAATGTATCCCGTATTCACAGACCTTGTGGATCTCTACGGATTTGAAAACTACGACAAGATGTTTTCGGAGTATTTTGCGGAATATGTCCCCTGCTACGAGGAAATATACGGCAACAGGGCATTTACAACCGACGATATGTTCTCGGCATTTGAGGGTAACCTCAGCACATATATGGACGAGTACGCATATAACTGCGAGGTGCTTTACGGCAAGGGTAAAGATTACGCCGAATACTATCTCGGCAAAAACAAGGCCGTTCTCTCTGACGATGATGAAAAATACAGCGCGGGTTATACCATAACGGCGACTACCTCTCTTGTGCGCGAATACGATGATGACGAGGTCAAAGCTTACACATCATCGCTTACAAGCGGTCAGAAAGCCGCTTATAAGCAGTTCGGTATTTCCGAAAACGACATCTCCGCGGTAGCCGAGGTCAAAACGGTAAGAGTGCTCTCGGGCGTCGGAGACCAGGATGCAATAGCGCAGAAAAACATCGAATTCGCAGAGCACCCCGAAATGATAACGCTCGTTAAAATAGGTCATCAATGGTATGTTGACTTTACGGCGGATATAGGCTGATGCTAAAATCGGCTGAATAACAGTATAAAAAAGCGACTGCAAAAACAACTTATGTTTTTGCAGTCGCTTTTATTGTCGCTTTTTCGGTACCTAGCCGAATTCGGCGCAGTGCGTCAGGCTATCGGGCGAACTGCCGACAGCACGTTTTCAAGGGAACCGATTGTAACGCCGGAAGCTATCATAATAACCGCGGCTACGGCTATTATAATATAGACGCACCAATATGAACGCGCAAAGTTTCTGCGGTTGACATTGGCGTCGCTCACGCTGAAGATGATGAGAAAAATAAATCCCACCACGGGGAGCGAAAACAGAATCGACAGACCGAAATAAGCCCACGGGCTGAGCGGTTTAAAGACATCGGGACCGTTATAATTGATTTTTGACATTTTTATTCCTCCCTGTTTCAGATTATTTTCATTGTAAAATATCATACGCGAAAAAGCAAGAAATTTGTAATAAATACATCTTGAATAAAATCTCAAAAGTGATACCCTATAAAGCATGAAAAAATTAAAGTTAAACAATACAAATAAGGGAATTATCCTGATAATAGCCTCGGCATTTTGCTTTGCGCTGATGGGAATGTTTGTGCGCCTTGCCGGAGATTTGCCTGCGATGCAAAAAAGCTTTTTCAGAAATATAGTCGCGCTGTTTTTCTCTTTGACGATTCTCTTAAAAGAACACGAAAAAATAGCCGTCCCGAAAAGCACCGTAAAATATCTTCTTTTGCGCGCATTTTTCGGAACGATAGGCATAGTGTGCAATTTTTACGCCATTGGCAAGCTTGTCCTCGCGGACGCGTCGATACTTAATAAGATGTCGCCGTTTTTTGCAATACTCGGAAGCCTCGTAATATTGAAGGAAAAGATAAGTCCGAAAAAAGCGGCAATAGTAATAACTGCATTTATCGGCTGTCTGTTTGTCATAAAACCGACATTTCGCAATGCGGAGCTTATCCCGTCACTTATAGGTCTGCTCGGCGGATTCGGTGCCGGGATTGCATACACAATGGTTCACAAGCTCGGTCAGGAAAAGGTTAAGGGCTCATTTATAGTATTTTTCTTCTCGGTATTTTCCACGTTGGTTTTCCTGCCGTTTATGATAGTCGAATATAAGCATATGACCGTAATGCAGCTCGTCTTTTTACTGCTTGCCGGTCTTTCCGCAACCGGCGGTCAATACACCATAACGGCGGCTTATATTTTCGCTCCGGCACGCGACATTTCGGTTTATGATTATTCGCAGATAATCTTCTCTTCCTTACTCGGTCTTTTCGTTTTCGGTCAGATACCGGATATTTTCAGTATTATCGGCTATGTTATCATAATAGCCATGGCGGCGGCAATGTTCTTTTTAAACCGCAAAACCTTAAAAAACACATAGCGTGTGCAAAATCACGGCTGTAATAAAAGCACAGGGACTGCAGGCAATCAGTAGTCCTTGTGCTTTTTTAATTCTTTTCTTATATAGCGA
Organism: Ruminococcaceae bacterium UBA6434; assembly: GCA_002437245.1. Lineage (GTDB taxonomy): Bacteria > Bacillota > Clostridia > Oscillospirales > Acutalibacteraceae > Fimenecus. The sequence goes on along the minus strand of DJOQ01000022.1, from coordinate 60,798 downwards.
AAGGTCTTTTCCTCGCCCTCGTCGCTCAGCATAATAAGCAATTTTTCAAGCAGCGCCGAGGTTTCGGGGTCAATGCTTCTTGTCTTTTTGCCCCTCTCGAAATATTCGAGAGGATAAGCGTCGGTATATTTATCCTTCATATACGTTTTGCTCGCGGCAACGCGGTCGCAAAACATTTCTATAACATATTTAAGCGGCATTTTTATGGGCATTACGCATTTCTTTACGGGATTGTAATCGGTCCAATATTCAAAATGGTGCTTGTTTCTGCCCTTGTGGTGAAGCCACGCCTCGGAATAGCCCTTATCGGCACGCTCAAGTTCATTCGGACTGCGCGAGCCGTCGTAATACTTAGCCCCGTTTAAAAATTCCACCGGCGCGTACTTTGAGAGGTCGTGCCGAAGCCCCTGAAGCGGTATGCCGGCTCTGAAACAGTTTTTGATTACCGCATGGCGGTGTTTATTGATGGTTTTTAAATGCCCGATGGGATTTGCCATAAATCTTTCTACCTCTTGATTTTTTCTATATCCGAAACGCACAGTACGTCGTTTTCAACAGAGAATTTTATATTGTATCCCGCAAAGTTCAGCCCGTAAATTTTTTCCGGCGAATCGTCGTATCCCGGACGCGGATCAAGGCTTAAAATCTCTTCCAGTGCAGACAGCTTCTCTTCGGGAAACAGCTTTTTTGTCTCACTCGGAATATTCACCGTAAGGATATGCCTGCGTGTTGTTTCTGTGTACCCCTCCAGAGCGTCCGTGCGGCAATCCGACAGCGGAATATACGGCTTTATGTCAAATATCGGCGTTTTATCCTGCATATCCGCTCCGAGGACGGTTATCGTGGGCTCTCCGGAAGAAGAATATTCTATACTTTTGATTTTTACGCACGAAAGCCCGAGCCCGTTCGGACGAAAAGGCGAACGCGACGCAAAAACGCCGACCCTTTTATTACCGCCGAGACGCGGCGGACGAACCGTAAGTGACGACGACGGAGGATTTTCGGAGAACTGCCATATAAGCCAGATATGGGAAAACTCTTCGAGCCCCCTTATGCTCTCGCGCTTTGCAAAGTCCGGCTCAAACACTATTTCCCCCTCAAGAAGCGGGCAAAGACCGCTTTGACGCGGTATACCGAATTTTTCATCGAAATCGGTTCTTATGTGCGCTATCGGTCTTATTTCCAAGCCCTTTCTCCCCTTTTATCAAAAATGCCGTCGGCACATATAGTTTTATCATAAAAACGGACTCAATACAATACTTATTAACAATCAAGGGACAACAATTATGAAAACGGTCGGTAATATCGGATTTGTTTTTCAGAAAACACATTCGTAAAATATGTGTAAAATTTTTGTTATATGTGTAATTTCTACAATCAGTTGTTGCAATCGCCGTAATAATTTGTTATTATTATAGACAGTGTTATATCCGACGGGGGAACACTATTAAGATTGAAAGGGAGAAAGAAATGGAAAGTAAATACTTCTGTGCCAAAAGCAACGGCAAACTGAACTATTGGCACACAATCCTCACCGGATTTGGCTTTATGGCCTCATCCATAGCGTGGGCAATATATGACCCATACATAACAAAGATACTTAACAGGCTCCTTAACGAAAGCGCCGTCATTACTTTGTGGAGCGCAAAGCTTAACGCGGCATTTCCCGCTCTCGCGTCCTTTGCGGAAGCTAACGGCGAAGACGTAGGCACAGCCGCCGGAGGTATAACTCTTGTACCGCTGTTTATAGGTATAATAATGACCTTTGACAACATCTTCGGTGTAATTTTTCAGCCGACATTCGGCAAGCTCTCGGACAACACTCATTCGCGTTTAGGCAAACGCCGTCCGTTTGTTGTTTACGGCGCGCCTGTCTCCGCATTGTTGTTCGCGATAATTCCCATTATCGCCGTCAAATTCAATTCGATTGCTTTCACAATGCTTTTCATAATACTGTTTGTATTTGTAATGTCCCTGTGGAGAGCTCCGGTAGTTGCTCTTATGCCGGATTTAACGCCGAATGAGCTCAGAAGTGAAGGCAACGCCGTTATCAACCTTATGGGCGGTCTCGGCAGCGCTCTCGGACTCTTTGCCGGAACAATAGTTACCGCCATTTACTGTGCGGCTACCGGAATTTCGTCGAAGTCTCCCGAATTTGACGAATACGATACTTTCCCCTATGTTTTCCTGCTCGGCGCAATAGTTATGGTAATCGGTATGCTCGTCATTCTCTTCTTTGTCAAAGAGCCCGACAGCCGCTTGAAAATCAAAGCCGATATGGCTGAGGCTGCCGATGAAGAGGCTAAACGCAAAGCCGAAAAAGCGGCTAAAAAGGCAGAAAAAGAGAGAATGAAGGCCGAAAAATTAAACCCCGGCGAAAAGAGAAGCCTTGTATTTATGCTTATGGGTCTGTTCTTTCTCTTCTGCGGAACGAATGCAATATCGACATTCTTTGCTCTCTTTGCCGCAGAGATACTTCATAAGACCACGGCTCAGGCAACCATAATGACAACAGCTTTTGCCGCCGCTTCCGCACTTGCCGCTCTTCCGGCAGGCTGGCTCGGCAAAAAGATCGGCAGAAAAAAGACCATACTCGGAGGTCTGTTTATATTTGTTCTCGCGTTTGCGGCTTATCTTGTAACCCATATACTCGGCATCGACGCTTTGAGCGGCGCTCTTATTTGGGTAGCTCTTATAGTAGGCGGCGCGGCAAATATGTTTATAACCGTTAACACGCTTCCCCTTGTACTTGAAATCGGCGGCGTTGATAAAGTAGGCACTTATACCGGTTACTACTACACCGCCACATTTTCCGCACAGATAGCTACACCCATAATCTACGGTATAGTCCGTATGTTTACAGGCACCTATCTGTCGCTGTTCTACTACTGCCCGATAGCATTTATTCTCTCAATACTTTGCATACTTGTTGTAAAGCACGGCGAGGCTATACCGCAGGAAATAATAGACAAGGTCATGGAAGAAAACGAAGACTGATGACAAAAAATACACCCGCCTTTGGGCTTGAGTGTTTATAAGGAAGTATCGGTTTCTCGCATAAAAATCCCTTATGCTTTTGTCAAAAAGCCTCGCAAGGCGACAGCCTTGCTTCATTTCTTGACTTCGGCATAAAAAATTTTTATAGTTATGAAACTGCAAAGCACTTCAAAATGATGTGCTTTTGATACAGGAAACAGCTAACCCCTCAGATGAGCCCGGGCTCATCTGAGGGGTTAATTATTGTTGTACAAAAAATGTTGTTTTAAAGCAAAACTGCCTTATAAAACACTCAGCCTGGCGGGTGTATTATTTTGCCTAAAAGCTGATTTTAATTTTCGTTCCGACGTTTTCGACGCTCTCAAGGTCGATTTTGGCACCGTGGTAAAGGGCGGCGTGCTTGACTATCGAAAGGCCCAGACCCGTACCGCCTATTTCCTTGGAATGACTTTTATCAACGCGGTAAAAGCGCTCAAACACCCTCGGCTGAGACGACAGCGGAATGCCTATTCCCGTATCGGAAACCGTAATTGTTTTATCTCTTACCGTAATATCCACCCTGCCGTGGGGGCGGTTATATTTGACGGCATTGTCGCAGAGATTGTAAACCATCTCGTCAATTATATCGTAAACGCCCATGACGCACGACGGTTCGCCGTCAACATTTATCGTTATGTCATTTTTAGACGCGACGCTCTGCAAGGACTTTGCCGTTTTCCGAGCGATCTCCAGCAAATCGACATCGGTTTTTTCCGCTCCGACAAGACCCTCGTCAAGCTGTGATATTTTTATAATGTCGCCGACAAGCGTTATAAGTCTTGCGCTCTCATTATATATATTCTCCGCAAAATGCCTTACGTCTTCGGGCTTTGCTATACCGTTCATTATTATCTCGGCAAATCCCGAAATTGATGTCAGCGGAGTTTTTAGCTCATGTGAGACATTTGCCGTAAATTCGCGGCGCAACTGTTCACCCTTTTCGCGCTCCGTAACGTCGAGAACAACTATTACCGCACCAACTATTTTTTCGCCGTTGACTACGGGATTTGCAAAAACGTTGTAAATTCTGTCGTGCATTTTCAGCGTCATTTCGCCGTGCCTGCCCGAAAGCGCGTTGTTCACCGCGCTTTTAAAGCGCTCGCTTTGATTCACCGTGAAAACGCTCTCGTGCTTTTTGATGTTTTCAACGCCGAATATCTGCTTTGCGCTGCGGTTAAACGAAAGTATGCTGTGCTTAAGGTCGATTATTATAAGACCCTCCGACATATTTTCGGTTATCATTTTAAATTCCTGCTGACTGCGTTCAAGCTCGCGCAGTTGAGACTGTATCTGCGAATTCTGACTGCGAATTTTATAGAACAGCAGAGAGAGCTCAGAGCCGAAATTACTGTCGTTCGGGTCATCTAAATTTATGTCGTTGAGTTCTTTTAAGGTTCGCTTTGACACTACGTGCGCCGTAAAAAGCGCGGCGGCAAGGGATATTACTGCGGAAACAAGCACAGCCAAAAGGAAATCCGATGGCAGCTTTACTGCTTCCAAAGCGCCTACATCAGCCTTAAAGCGATTATAAAGAACCGCAAGCGACAAGGTGGCACAACATATGTTTACCGCAAGCGACACAAAAAACACCGAGTGTGAAATTCGTTTTTTCATTCGGTTCAGTCTCCTATTTTATAGCCTATACCGCGGACGGTTTCTATGTATTTTCCCGCTTCGCCGAGCTTTTGGCGAAGAGTTCTGACGTGCACATCCACGGTTCTGCTCTCACCGTCAAAGTCATAGCCCCAAATTTTATTGAGGAGCTTATCGCGCGTGAAAACAGTGCCCTTATTTTGCAAAAGTAAACATAAAAGGTCAAATTCCTTCAGCGTCAGCGCCACGTTTTCGCCGCCGACCTTGACGGAATATTTGGAGGGCGTAACGCTGAGACAGCCGATATTAAGAGTCTTGCCGTCATCTTTTTCCGGCTCCTTTGTTCGGCGCAAAAGAGCCTTAACTCTCGCTATCAGCTCCATCATTCCGAATGGTTTTGTCATATAATCATCGGCGCCCGTATCAAGCCCCACTACCTTATCGTATTCGGAGCCTTTGGCGGTCAGCATCATCACGGGGATATGCTTTGTTTTTTCGTCGGCTCTCAAATTTTTAAGCATTGTAAGTCCGTCACATTCGGGGAGCATTATATCAAGTATAACGAGATTTGCGTCGTCCGCGTTAAATTCCTTGTAAAACTCACTCGGCCTTTCAAAGCCGGTTGCCGGAAGTCCAGAATTATTAAGAGTGTAAACCAGAAGCTCTCTAATGCTCTTATCGTCCTCAACAAGATAAATCATATTTTTCTCCTATGGGCATATTTTTTTATTTTAATAATATCAGTATAATCCGTTTTTGTTTCGGTTGCAAGACTGCCGCCGTATATTTCATTTTATCCGTGAACGGTAAAATCCGTTGTATGCCGTATGTAAAATCTCTGTAAAGTGATGCTCCGACCGCCGTGTCCGACACCTTTTGCCGTCTTTTGTCATATTATGTACTGTAAGCAGGTCTCCGCCTTAAAAATATGTGACGCAAAAATTTATTTATATGTTTATAGTTTCCTTTTATGGGCAAAATTAAGTTAAGCAGGAAAAAGTCAAATCCGATATGCCGAAAAGACATTTGAAACCGTATGTATTATGTTTGGCTTTCGCTTGCCTAAGGGAATTAAAACAGGAGAGTGAGGAAATGAATATTAAGCGCGGCGATATTTATTACGCCGATTTAAGCCCCGTGGTAGGTTCGGAGCAAGGCGGAATAAGGCCGGTACTTATAGTTCAAAACGATGTAGGCAACAAATACAGCCCTACTGTAATTGCGGCGGCAATAACAAGTCAAAAATACAAAACCAAGCTGCCGACGCACATAAGCGTTGACGCGGTTGGCTGCGGACTGCAAAAGGATTCTATCGTTTTGCTTGAGCAGGTCAGAACACTCGACAAAAAACGTCTTAAAGAACGCATGGGAAATTTACCTACGGATGAAATGAACAAAGTCAATAAGGCTCTTTCCGTAAGTTTCGGACTCGGACAAACGCTGCGTTAAAAAAACAAAAAGTGATTCTCCGCCAAAAAAAGCAGAGAATCACTTTAATCTTACATCAATATTATATTAAACCGAACGGGGAAATTTGCCATGCTTTTAAACAGCTCTCTCGAAATATTAAAAGAATGCCTGCCGATGGAGGCCACAGCCGTGATGAAATTCAAGGAGGGTGCCGTAAACACCGACGACGCCATACTTCGCGGACTTTATGAGCAGGCTGCGGCACAGCATTTAAACCATTACAACACTCTATTAAATATCTTGAACGGGAAATAAAAATATGAATAAAGAAAAACAAAGCAATCAAAACAGGCTCTTATTTTTGAACCTTTTATCGGTTCAGAAGTCGCTCTCGGTAAAATACAACGAGTGCTCACTTAAATGCGCGGACGAGCCTTTGCGCGAGGATATTTTAAATATACTGCGCGAGGATCACTCGATGTACCACACTCTTTTTGACGAAAGCCGAAACAGAGGCTGGGAAAAAGAAAGCGCCGCCGAAAACGATGAAGTCACGGCGGCGGCGGAAAATTTCACACGTATTAAAGGGTCACTTTAAAAGGCGCTTTTTTATCTGGCGCACGTCTCTGCCCTCAAACAAAAGCAGCTCGTAATTGCCGATAATTCTTGATGTAACCCTGGCACCGTAAAGCCCGGTAAGCTCGTCAAGAGTTACATTTGAACTGATTACGGTGGGTCTGCCGTAAGAAATACGGCTGTTGATTATGTTATATATCTCGGAGAGGACATATTTTGTATCAAACTCGGCACCGAGATCGTCCAAAATAAGCAAATCGCAGTACAGCACCGTATCCTCGGTATTGCCGTCCTCCCTGCCGAAACGCTCTTTTTCGAGCCGCGTAAACAGGTTTTGCGCGGAATCATACACTACGCTGAAGCCTTTTTTTATAACCTCACCGGCTATGGCAAGCGAGAGATGGGTCTTGCCGAGACCCGTTTCGCCGTACATAAAAAGGTTCGGCGAATCCTTGCTGAAATCGGCGGCATAATCGCGGCAAAAATCATAGACGGCGCTCATACGCTTACGCGGAGAAATTCCGCCGCTGTACGGCTCGGTGGGATAATAGGACAAGTCAAAATCCTCAAATCTCGAAAGCCTGAGCGGAGTTTTGTATGACAGCTCTTCGCTTGCGAATTTCTTGAGCAGCTCTGTCCTGCACGAGCACATCTTGCCGTCAACATAGCCTGTATCCTTGCATTTTTCGCAGGTATAATGAGGCTTCAGATAATCTTTATCGAGCCCTGCGCTCAAGAGCAAATTTTCACGGTCCTTTTGCAGTTGTAAATTTGACTCTCTGAGAGCGTCAACCGTCTTTTTTACGTCACCGCTTCCGCCGAGGACGGTTTTTACGGCGTCAAGAGCGGTCTTTGACATTTCTTCTTCTATCAGGAGCAATTCGGGATGAGATTTCGCAAACTCCGCGTGTCTTTGCTCCGCCTGCGTTTCCGCTTTGATACGGCGCGAGTCAAGAACCGATTTTGTTTTTTCATAAACTTCTTTTGAATAATTCAAATTACTCAGCGCCTTTCTTCTTGTATTTTACAACGCCCGAACCGGCGTCGGATATCGCCTCGTCTATGCTGAACGAAGTCCCCTTTTGCTTTCCGGACTGCTTCTTTTCGCGGAAGAGCTTCTCGCCGTTTTCCACATCCTCCGGAGTTTTATATCCGGCATTATGCCAATTCAGAAGGACTTTATCCATATAGTTAAAAGATATTTTGCCGGTACGCTCCGCCGTCTCGTCATACGCCCTTGCGATTATCGGGGCGTCAAATCCGAGAGCGAGCCACGACAAAATATATTCCGTCTGTTTCTGAGTGGGACGCGGAGTCGACAGACCCGTAAGCTCACGCAGAACGGAAAAGGTTCTTTCGGCTTCGGTGCTTTTTTCAATGTAATCGGCGGCAAGCTCCACCGTGTTTATCTCTTTTTCGGCCCAGGCCTTGCCGAGCTTTGCAACATATGCCGTTGACGAGCGCGACTGATGCACGCAAAATTCAAGCAGCATAAATATAACTTCGACGCTGAGACCGTATGTATCGTAAAGCATAAGGAGAGTGCTCTGCATATCAAAGCCTATTGTTCTGCCGAGTATTCTCTGCGCCTCGGTCATAATGCGAAGCACGTCCTCGCTCTCTTCCATACGCTTTGTGAGTTGCGCAAGCGTGGGTTTGGTAATTTTAATGTCCGGAAGTTCCCTCTTTTCGGGAACGGCAGCCGGCACAGCTTTCGCATTCGGTTTGTTTTGCGTCGGAACGCCGCCGTCGTCGGGCTTTTTCGGCTCCTCGGGCTTAACCGAAAAGCTGCCGCTGTTTTTAATAAGCACGTTTTCGCTTATCCAATATTCAACGGCATCAAGCGTATCGGCCTTGCCGTAGCCGATTCTTTTTGAAAGTTCTTCCACAGAAAGCTCCTCGCCCGGAGCGCGCAATATTAAAAGCAACACCTTTATTGCGGCAGGCGAAGCAAGCTTTAAATATTTATCTGTCAGCGCGGACGGAACCGCAAAAACGGAGCCGTACAGCGCAGGGTTTACATTAAACATATCTATGCCTTCAAATCAGATTTTCTTTTTGCAAAATTCGGAAAGACAACAATTTTCGCACATTGCCCGTCTTGCGGTGCAGACCGCTCTGCCGTGCAAAACAACTCTGTGGCAAAAATCATTGCTCTCATCGGGCGGAAGTATTTTTTTCAGCTCAAACTCAACCTTTTTCGGGTCCTTTGTATTTACAAGCCCTATACGGTTGGATATTCTGATAAGGTGCGTATCCGTGACGACCGCCGGTTTTTTATATATGTCGCCGACTATCAGATTTGCGGTCTTTCTACCGACTCCGGGGAGCTTTATGAGGTCGTCGATATTATCGGGCACCTCACCGCCGAAGGACGAACGTATCATACGGCACATACCTATTATATCACGCGCTTTACCGTGAAAAAAGCCGCACGAATGTATAAGCTTTTCCACATCCTCCTGCTTCGCCTCGCAAAAGGCGTCAAGAGTGGGATAAGATTCAAATAAAGCGGGAGTTACCAAATTAACTCTCGCGTCGGTACACTGCGCCGAAAGGCGGGTGGCTATTAAAAGCTGTAGCGGCGTTCTCGCCGTAAGAGAACAAATAGCGTCGGGATACTCTTTTTTAAGAGCCTCGACGCACTTTAAAGCAAGTTCTTTTTTATTCACGGTAATACTCCATATCATCGGGCAAGCCGAGTAAGTAGTCGGCGGAAACACTGAAATAACGGCAGATAGCCGAGAGGTCTTTTAAAGAGGGCTCGGTAACACCCGTCTCCATAAAAGAAATTTTACGTTGCGAGACCCCTATGGCATTTGCAAGGTCAGTCTGCGTCAGCGGCGGAAGTTTAGACTGCCGCAACAATCTCAGTCTGTCACAAAAAGCCATTCACATTCATCTCCTCAACGAAAAATCGTACTTCCTTACTCAAAAACGCATTTATTTTAGCATAAACCGCATTTTGTGGCAAGAAAATTTAAGTAAAATTTTAACTAACAAATTTGTGCAACAATTTGCTTGACACAAAATGTTGTATAACGAAATTTTTTATGGTCAAAATAAAGAATTATATCTATTGTATTGGCAAATTTTTTTTGCTATAATGTTACAGGAAAAAATTATTTTTGAGCTTTTTCGGAGATATAATTATGAAGAAAAGTTTTACAAAACAACTGATAAGTCTCATTTTGGCAGTCGGTTTCACATTTTCTTTTCCTGCGCTTTCTTTCGCCGCGGAAAACGCACAAAGCGACGGTGAAGTGAAAAGCGACTCGGTTTATACCGAATTCAAAAAGACCGACGGCGAACTTATTTGCGTATCCAAATACGGCGACACCGATAAATTCCCCGAAAATTCCGCGGAAGCCGTTGCGGCGGCGGCAGAAGAGGGTGCCGACGTGATTTGCGTTTCCGTAAAAAAGACCTCCGACGGATATATAGTGCTTATGGCGGACGGTGACCTCTCAAGAATGTGCGTTGACGAGCTCGGCAACACCGTAAACAAAAATATCGGCGACGTAGGTTACCATGAGCTTTCGACGTATCACCTGAGGGCAGGCACGGGCAGTCTGCACGAACCGATAACCTCCTGCAAAATACCTACTCTCGCCGAAGCCATACAGTATCTCGGCGGCAACGCAATGCTGCTTATCTCTGACGGTTGGGAATACAGAGATGAAATTTACGACATCCTCTCAAGCGAAAATGCGCTTTCGAATTCAATAATTTTAGCTACCGGCGATAAAAAAGAGATTTCCTCATGGCTCGCCTCAAAAAACGCCATGCCGCTCGTAATATCGTCAAACGCCAAAAACGGCAATGCAAAAAGCTATGTTTCAAAAACGCTTTCGGCAGGCTGCATAGGTACGCTTCTCTCAGCTAAAAACCCTTACAGCTCCGTATTTAAAAACGGAGTTCAATCTAAATTCAAAGACGCCGGAAGAGCCGTTATCGATATGACAAACGGCGACGTCTGCGGCGGCAGAGAAGATAATCCTACCGGGTGGAACGATATAACGAAACGCGGATTCTCGGTAATTATCACAAACGATATTGCGGGCTTTAACGCATACCGCGCAAGGGTTAAGAGCTATAAATCGAGTCTCACATCGGATCTTGAAAAAGCTCAGGCAATAGACACCACCCTTTGCAGCACCTCAACCGCAAACAAGCTGAAAAAGACCGTTACGGAAGCTAAGAGCACACTTTCATCGTCGATGTCGGAGTCGGAGCTTATGGAAGCGGATTATTCGCTGCGGCTCGCAATGGAAGCGCTTGCGAACCGCACCGAAAATGATAACGGCAAAACCGTAACTCCCGGCAGGATAACGGCGGTTGTACTTGTTTTAACAGCGCTTATCATATTTGAAATCGTATTTGACACGCTCCGCCGCAAAAAGGTTGCCAAACGGCGCACCGAAAACGGAAGAGCTCATTCCTCGGCACGTAAATAAAAGCAAACAAAACCAAAGGATGCCTATCGTAAAATGACGGGCATCCTTATTTTTATTATTCGGTTTTACCAGCCTTCGCCTTCATCGAGCAATACGGCCTCGGCGCAGCGAATACCGTCCACACCGGCAGATACAATTCCGCCTGCATACCCGGCTCCCTCGCCGCAGGGATAAAGTCCGCGCACATTCGACTGCAAAAGTTCGTCGCGTATTATACGAACGGGAGAGGAACTTCGCGTTTCGGGCGCCGTGAAAAGAGCGTCCTCAGAAGCAAAGCCCGGAAGCATTCTGTCCATTTTCGGCAGCGCCTCAAGTATTGTCTCGGTAACCTTAGCGGGAAGCAGCGAGCGCAGATTGGTGAGCCTTACCCCGGTGGGGCAGCTCGGTTTTACGCTGCCGAGCGAAGAAGATGCGAGATTGTTCATAAAATCTCCGACCTTCTGTGCAGGGGCGGTGTAATCTCCGCCGCCCATTTTAAATGCGTGGCGCTCTATTTCGCGCTGCATATACATTCCGGAAAGCACGTCCGAGCTCGGAAACAGCTCCGGTTCTATGCCGACAAGCAATGCGGAATCGGCATTTTCGCCGTCTCGCGCATACTCGCTCATTCCGTTTACCACAACGCCGCCCTCCTCGCTTGACGCGCAAACCACGGTTCCGCCGGGGCACATACAAAACGTATATGCACCCCTGCCGCCCTGCGGGTGACAGGCGAGTTTGTAATTTGCGGCATTAAGCTTGGGGTGCGAAGCAAATTTGCCGTATTGGGTCTTGTTTATCATTTCCTGCTTATGCTCTATCCTGACGCCGACGGAAAACGGTTTCTGCATCATATTAACGCCCTTTGAGCGAAGCATTTCAAGCGTGTCGCGCGCCGAGTGACCTATCGAGAGAATAACGGTGTCGGTTTCGATATCCTCTCTGCCGCCGTCCTTGCGGCAAACCGTGACGCCCTGAATATGCCCGTTATAAATTATAAGGTCGCAAAGCTTCGTATTAAACATAAACTCTCCGCCGCGCTCTTCCACCGTTTTGCGGATTGCCTTTACCACTCCCGAAAGGCGGTCTGTACCTATATGCGGAGTTGCGGAATACATAATCTCTTTAGGTGCGCCGTGCTCGCAGAACATCTCAAACACATGGCGGCAACGCTTGTCCTTTATACCGGTAGTAAGTTTACCGTCAGAAAAAGTACCTGCGCCGCCCTCGCCGAATTGAACGTTTGACTCGGGATTTAAAACTCTCGTCTGCCAAAAGCTTTTGACGGACGCCGTTCGCTCGTCCACCGTTTCGCCGCGCTCGATAATAATCGGCGAAAGCCCTGCCTCTGTTAAGGTCAGAGCCGCAAACATACCGGCGGGACCAAACCCGACTATAACGGGTCGCAAAGCACTTTTGCGTTTTAACGGCGGTAAAGTATAAATATTTTTTTCGCTTAACGATACCTTGCTGCCGGCTCTTGAGACTGCCTTTTTTTCATCGATGTCAAGTGAAACATCGACGCTGAAAATAAATTTAATATCGTCCTTTTTTCGACAATCCACCGATTTTTTGCATATTGTCAGCTCTTTTATATGCTTCTCGCTTATCTTAAGAGCTTTTGCGGCAAGGCGACCAAGCTCTCTCTCGTCCTCATCGAGAGGCAATTTAAGTTCGTTTATTCTTATCATTTAAAACTCCTTTAAAACAGACTCCGCCGCAAGAAGTGCCGACGACCATGCCCAACCGAGGTTATATCCTCCGCACGGGCCGTCAACATCAAGCGCCTCTCCCACGGCATACAGGTGTTTTACTTTTTTTGATTCGAGAGTATTTTTATCAAATTCCGAAAGAGCCGCTCCGCCGCGCGTTACCTGAGCAAAATCAAATCCGCGAACGCCTGTCACGGAAAACTCAAGCGATTTTATCGCAGAGGCAATCTGTAAAGTCTTATTGCTTGATAGACCGCTAAACGGCTCGTCTTTTTTAACATTGCATTTCAAAAGAATATGGTTTGAAAGGGCTCGCGGTAAAATTCCGCACAGGACGTCGCCCGACGGCTCACGAAACCTATGTGATTGCAAAAATTTTGCAACCTCGTTTTTTGTAAGCAACGGCAGACAGTCGAGCGTAGCTGTAGCTGTAGCTGTAGCTTTGCCTTTGCCTATAAAGCGCGAGAGCTGCATTATGGGGATACCCGAAAGTCCGTAATCATTAAACTGCACTTCACCCTCTTGACAATACTCTTTTTCGCCTAAAGAAACGGTGCATTTGCAGTATTGCCGTAGTCCTTTTAGTGAAAAGGGCATATCCTTTACACACAATCCGGTGAGCGCAGGATAAAGCTCCGTAACGCCGATTCCGAGAGACTTAAAAAGGTCAAAGGACGTGCCATCTGTTCCCTGCTTCGGGGCTGCGGCGCCACCGCAGGCGAGAACCACAAAATCGAATTTCTTGTCGTTGTTTATTATAAATCCGTCTTTGACTTGCTTAATGCTTTTGATATGTGTATCGGTAATAACCTTTACACCCTCTCTTTCGGCAGCCGACGAAATTACGCACACAACCGAGGCGGCAGACTGTGAAATCGGGTACGCTCTGTCCTCGTCGCCGCGCATAATAACAAGCCCTATACCGCGGAAAAAATCCGTAATGCGCTGCGGAGTATATGTTTCCGTTGCGGGGCGCACAAAATCACGCGCACCGTAATAGTCGTCCGCGCTCGTATCAAAATTGAGTATATTACACCTGCCGTTGCCGGTCACAAGTATTTTTTTGAGCGCTTTCGGATTTTTCTCAAATACGGTAACCTCGGCGTCGGGTCTTTTAAGCTTTAAGGCTACGGCAAACGCCATACCCGAAGCGCCGGCTCCTATTACGGCAACGGAAGGCATATATTCATCTCCTGTTTTTAAAATTCTCTTTGCCGAACGGACAGTTTCGGCGCGAAGCGTTGCAGCCGCGTTTTTTCCGTTTTATTTTAACAAGAACCACGGCAAAAATCAGCACGATAACGCAAACTATTATAATTATATCAGCCGAAGTCAATTATTGCACCCCTTTTCTCACAAATTCTTTAAAGGCTATGAAAAAAAGCGCAAAAAAATGCCGCATAAGCTCCGGATAAACAAACTATAAACAAAAAGGAACCGTAAAAAATCGCTTTTACAGTTCCTTTTTAAGCTTTTCATAATTTTATTTCCGATGGCTTTTGTCTTATTCGTCCGTCTCAAGCTCTACCTTGCGGACGCTCTCAAGAATTGTCTTTTTCGTCTCGGCGTCGCACTGACGGTAAAGACCTATCAGGATTTTTTCGTCAGAGGTAAGTTGTGAAACGATACCCTCTTTTTTGTGACGTCTTTCGTATTCCGCCGTTTGATCGCGCAGGCGGTAAATATTCTTATCGTCCAGCCCCAAAATATAATCCACGCTGACATTAAAAATTTTTGCAAAACGTTGCACTGCAAAAATATCCGGTCGATTTCTTCCGGTTTCATATGAAGCGTAGGTAGACCTTTCGATTTTTAATATTTCCGCTATTTGGCGCTGTGAATATCCGTTATAATTGCGAATGAGCTTCATTTTTTCGCCCAGCATAATAAGTACCTCCTCGCCTGTACTTTTATACTGTTTATTATACAAAAAAAATTTTAGAACATACGAAAATTGTTACTTATTCACACAAAAAAATATCAGAATTTCTGCTTTAAGGTAACATATATGTACATAAAAGCTCTAAATTAAAGTACTGCAAAAAACAGACATCATTTAAGATAATGTATAAAAAGTCCGCTCAAGAGCTTCGGCTCAAACCAAGTTGACTTCGGGGGCATTGTCATGGACTTGTCGGCTATATTCATGAGCTCGTCAAGCGTTGTCGGGAACATAGAAAACGCGAGTTTTTCTTCACCCGAATCGACTCGCTTTGAAAGCTCGGAAAGGCCTCTGATGCCGCCGACAAAGTCTATTCTTTTGTCGGTTCTCGGGTCGTCTATACCGAGAATGGGAGAAATGACATTGTTTTGAAGAATCGAAACATCCAGGCTGCCCACCGCGTCGAACGTGTCAATCGCTTCCGGCTTTGCAAAAAGAGCATACCATTCGCCCGAGAGATACATTCCGAAAGAATGTGCCTTTTGCGGACGGTACTCATTTTTCCCCTGCTTTTCTATATCGAATTTTCGACCGAGCTCAAGTAAAAACTCCTCGTCCGAAAGCCCGTTTAAATCTTTAATTATACGGTTGTAATCGAGTATGCGAAGCTCGTCGCTCGGAAAAATTACCGATAAGAAGAAATTAAACTCCTCCGTGCCCGTATAATTCGGATTTTGCTCACGGCGGCGAAGCCCGACCTTTACTGCGGACGCGGCTCTGTGATGACCGTCCGCGATATAGAGGGAAGGTACATTTTCAAACTGCTCGGTTATAAAATCTATCGTGTCATTTTCCGACACAACCCAAACTCTTTCACGAACATCGTCCGACACAAAATCATAAACCGGTTCGTTTTTTGCCTTGATGTCTGCCGTAATCGATGAAATTTTCTCATTTTTCCTATATGTCAGGAAAATGGGACCGGTGTTTGCGTCGAGAGTATCGACGTGGCGTATGCGGTCAGCCTCTTTATCGGCTCTTGTCTTTTCATGCTTTTTGATAACGTCGTTTATATAATCGTCAATAGCCGTGCAGCCCACTATACCCGTCTGCGTTCTGCCGCGCCAAGTCTGCTCATAGATATACAGACACGGCTTTTCATCCTGCTTCATAACGTCCGCCGAGACAAGCTTTGATAAATTCTCGCGCGCTTTTTCATACACGCGGTCGTCATAAATATCAACCGTCTTGGGAAGGTCGATTTCCGCTTTGTCAACGTGCAGGAAAGAATACGGATTGCCGAAGACCATTCTTCGCGCCTCGTCCGAATTCATAACGTCGTACGGCAATGCCGCCACTCTGGAAGCGTATTCCGGAGTCGGCCGAAGTGCCCTGAACGCTCTCAAAACTGCCATAATATTACCTCGCTTTATTTTTATGAATGTGACTGTATGCAGTATATAATATAAAAAACAACAAAAGCCCGAATGCCGCGCCGAGACAATCTATAAACACGTCGCGCGGCTGACACGCTCTGCCGGAAACAAAGTACTGATGAAGCTCGTCCGAAGAAGCGTAAAGCGCCGCGGACAAAAAAGAGAGCGCGTACCGTGGAAACGAAAACACCGACAGCCAGCTAAAAGAAAACAAAAAGCAAAGTGCCGTATATTCGAGTGCGTGCGCGGTTTTTCTGACTGTGTGCTGTGAAAGCGTGATATGAAAGAGCTCTGTTATGCGTGCAATAACACCGGAGCTGAGCCCCGATGATTTTGACGAGACCTGAGAGGACAGGTAAAATATCGTCACCATCAGCGCCGCCGTCAGAAGCCAAGATATTGCTATAAAGATTTTTTGCGATACGCCGTATTTTTCTCTCATTTTAAATACCGTTTCTTACGATTTTTTTGCGTTTATAAAATAGACGTTATCCGCGGACGAATAGAAATATATGCCGCTTGTTTTTTTGGAGGTTACAAAATAACTGTTCTCATAGAACACGGGCATTATTACCGCTTCGGAAATAAGATAGTTCTCCGCGTCGGCAACAGCGGAACGCTCACCCTCAAGGCTGCCGGAATTGTTTTTGATGTTACGGATTTTCTGCGATAAGACCTCGGACTCATATCCGAATATATTGCTTTGGTCAAATCCCTCTATAATCTCGCCGGCAAAAGCCGATTTTGCCTTAAACGGATAAAACGCCACACTGTAATTGCCGTCGTTTACTGCCGCCTCAAGGTCGGATTCCGAAACTGCTTTTACCGTGGAGACAAATTTCACACCGAGTGTTTTCTGGAGCTTTTGCACCATCTGCTTGACAAACGACTCATACTGCTCGGTGCAAAGTATTGTAGTTTCGACCGACGATGTGCCGAGCTCCAAAAGCGCGTCGTTGAAATTCTTTTTTGCAAGCGTCTCGTCATAAGACAAAAGATTTGTGCCGTTTTCGCCTCGGTAATCCTCACCGCCTATTTTGCATGACGGCGGCACTATGCCGTCGGCCTTTGAAATATCGCTTTGTGAGTCAAACAGCGACGAAGTATCGCACGAGCGGCAAAATGCAAGCCGCATATTTTTGTTGCGGTAGTTATTGTCGTTTTGATTGAATATAAAGGAGTATGTCACGTTTTGAACGGCAACGGAATTCAAATCCTTTTTGTTTTCTATGGTCGAGAACTGCGACGACGAAAGAAAAGCCGCGTCATATGTGACGGAATTCATCTTATCGGCAACTTCGGAATCGTCGTTGTTTATATAAAACGTCACCGATGACGGTGAAACCGCGGTTTCACCGTTGTACTCGTTATTCTTAACCAGCTTTACGGAAGTTTTTTCTGTCCATTTGGACACATGGAAAGGTCCGTTGCACAGCAGATATTTCGCATCAAGGCCGTACTTACCGTTTGTGAGATTGAAAAATTCTTCGTCGCACGGCATAGCGCCCGGGCTTGTCAGCGCATACAGGAAGTTATCGTCGGCATACGAAAGATTGAACACTACGGTAAAATCATCCGGCGTACTTATGCTCTTCACCGCCGAAAACAGCGGCGCGTCTGCGGAACCGGTCTGCTCCGAGAGGGTTCTCTCAATGCCGAATTTAAAGTCCTCCGCCTTTACGGTTATGTCAAACGTATCCTCGTAATTTTCGCCGAGCACAGCCTTGTGCCCCGAAAACATAGCCCAATGTGAATTGTTGCGAAGCTTAAACGTATATGTAAGACCGTCGTCGGAAACATTCCAATCCGTGGCAACGCCCTTGCCTATGGTGCCGTCCGCCATTATGCGGACAAGCCCCTCGTAGCAGTTTGCCGCAACGAGCTTTTCGGAATTTGAATCCGCTATCTGCGGGTCAAGGCTCGTCGGCTCGTCCATTATCGGCATTGAAAAGGCTTCACCCGACTTTTTTCTGCCGAAACAGCCTGTAAAGGCAGATACAATTACACACAGCAATATTAAAATTGAAATAATTTTCTTTGTCAATTTAATTACCCCTATAAAGTAATGATGTTGTGCCCCATAGGGTATAGCACTGAATTCATTTTAGCACAAAAGGCTCTTAAAATCCACACATTTGTTATATTGACTCAGGACTTTATCTCACCTATAATATATTATAAAGAATAAAGGAGACTGAATTTATGCAAACGTTTGAAATAATATTATCCGTAATTTCCGTTCTGTCGCTTATTTGCGCGCTCGGAGCCTTGATTTTTTCTAAAAGAGCGGCAAAGCAAAGCTCCTCGGAAGATTTTGCCGTATTGAACTCCAAAATAGCCGATCTTACCAAAAACACCTCGGACGAATTTCAGCGCAACAGGATAGAAACCAACCGAAGCCTTGAAAATATGTCGGCAAAGCTTGAGGCAATGACAAAGCTAAATTATGAAAACCGCGAAAAGATGAACGAAACCATAGCACAGTCGCTCAATATGATACGCGATAAGAGCATTGAGCAAAATGAGCGTCAGTCTAAAGTAATAGAAGCAAGTATTCAAAAGATGCAGGAAAGCAATGAAAAGAAGCTTGACCAGATGCGTATGACCGTTGACGAAAAGCTCACCTCAACTCTTACAACGCGCCTTGACAGTTCGTTTAAGACCGTCTCCGAACAGCTTGAAAAGCTGTACAAATCGCTCGGCGAGATGAAAGAGCTTTCAAACGGCGTTACAAACAATGTAACAACTCTCAACCGCGTTCTTACAAATGTTAAGGCGCGCGGCACATGGGCAGAGGTTCAGCTCAAGGGCATACTCGACCAGACCATACCCACCATGTACGAAGAGAATGTGGCAACGGGCGAAAAATCCACCGAGCGCGTTGAATTCGCAATAAAAATACCGTCCGGCGAAAAGGGCGCAGAACCGGCGCTTCTCCCGATAGATTCAAAATTCCCGATGGAGGATTACATACGCCTTTGCGACGCCGCCGACAACGCCGATGCCGCTGCCGTAGCCGCCGCCAGAAAAGCACTTGAGGACAGAATTCTCAGCGAGGCAAAGGATATACGCAAATACATAAATGTACCCAAAACCACACCGTATGCCATAATGTATCTCGCAACCGAGGGGCTGTACGCCGAAATTGCGTCTTCTCGTTCGGGACTTCCCGAAAAATTGCAAAATGAATACAACATTATGATAGCCGGACCTATTACCATAACCGCGCTTTTGAATTCGCTGTCAATGGGCTTTAAGACCGTAGCCATAAACGAAAAGGCAAACGAGGTCAGAAAGCTGCTCGCCGCGTGCAAAACGCAGTATGATATTTTCGGCACCGTGCTGCAAAAAGCAAAGAAAAAGATAGATGACGCAGGACGTTCGCTTGACGACGCACAGCACCGCAATTCCATAATTCAGAAAAAGCTTCGCGGCATCGAAGATATAGAGCGCTCCGAGGCGGAAAATATATTGTCGATAGACCAAGGCTTCGCCGATACTGAGGACGACAATTAAAATATTGGGCAGGAAAGAAACAGGCTGTAAAAAACTTCCGTTTTTTACAGCCTGTTTCTTTAGGGGAATATAACAGCAAATAATCGTCTGTTTTTTGCATTATAAATTTCAGCTGTTCTTTATCGGCGGCAGTAACAAGATCTTGCACTCGGTATCCGCCAAAAGTAAGGTTGCTCCGGCCGGTATAAATGCAAACTCATTTCTCGGCAGTCTGATTTTTTGAACGTATGTGCCGTTACTTGAAGTATCCATAACCTCATATCCCAAACCGTTTTCCGATAACTTTATAACGCAGTGTCGACGACTGACTTTTTTATATGTTTCATCGAGCTTAATATCACAATCCTGCGCTTTTCCTACAGATTTTTCGTTCTGCAAATCGAGACTGTATTCCTGCCCGAACTGATTACCGCTTACAACTTTTAATCTGCCGCAAAACGCACTTTTGCGATGCTGTCCGTTTTCGCAAGGCATAAGAGTCTTTTTGTTTTTTCTTTTTACGGTTACAACAACCAAAACAACAATACCGATTAACAAAATCAACACAATAGGGATAATTAAAATCAGATAATTGAACTGCTTTTCCGCAACCTTTACGGTACATACCGCCGTTTTACCGTCTATTTCCGCAACAACGGTCGTCTCTCCGATCGCCACGCCTTTTACATAACCGTTTTCATCAACCGTAGCTATGTTTTCATCCATTGACGCCCACTCAACATTCTTATTATCTGCGTTTTGCGGATTGACATTGACGGAAAGCTGCTTACCCTTCTCTACGGCAATCCTTATATTATCCTTTTTAATTTCAGCAGATAAGACAGGAACATATTGTTTTTTATCAAATTCAATATTATATTCTGTTCCGTCGAGTTGCGGCTCATCATCACCGTTTAAACTGAGCTTATATGTACTCGCTTTATAAACAGGTACAGATTCCGCGGTATATTCGGTAAGTAACTTTCCGTTGTCGGATTCAAAGCTCTCATCTATACACATAGTGCCGTTATCTTTGCCTGAAATAACAAAACTGTAAGATTCATCGCTTATATCAATACATTTGACATATTCTTCACCGTCATATACTACCGAATACACACCGTTATCATCGGAAAAGAACGACTCTTCACCGTCATACAATGTTGTTACCAAGGTCCCGTTTCCGTCATATATACCGATATCAACCGGACAGGCAATTTTTAGTTTACGAACACTTTTTACCTTGTTCCAATCTACAAGTCTTGTATATGATTCGGTCTTTTCATCGGTAACGTATTTAATGTCCACACTGTGCGTTGACACACCGGAAGTTTTCCATATTTTAAATATTAAAGTACCGACGTCATCATAGACAAGTATGTAATTATTATCTGAGCTCGTATCAATCTTAAACTTTTTTAATTGCTCCTTGGTATAATTCAAAAGCCAAATCTCATCATTGCCGGACGAATCGATTATCACATCTGTTCCGTCCCCTTGGCTGTAAAAATATACATCATTTCCGGTGTCGCCGTAAATTCTGTCATCACCTTTACCGCCTATTATGTAATCGTCGCCGGTCTGCGGAAGGAGAACGTCGTCTCCGTCACCTCCGTACATAACGTCCGTATGCGGCACGGCTATTGTATTCATATACCATGTTGTATCTCCGCTGTAACCGAAGAGGCTGTCATAGTTTGATGTGCCCATAACAAGCGAGCCTTTAGGCAAGCACCTGTCAGCAACTATAAAACGGTGCTTAACGGCCTTTGCCAGTTTTTCCATGTTTTTTGAATAATGCTCGTCCGTTATCGGGGACATTTCAATTTTTTGATTTTTCTCATCTATTGTAATGAGAGAATCTCTGCTGTGCGCCGGAGATAATGAAGGTGTTGTGATTACATTAGCCTGTTTTTTATGCTTTACGGCATTTTTATAATCATATTCATGACCGCCGATAGAATCACCATCGCCTACATGGTCCAAATATATCCACTTGTCTATGCCGTTGAAATTGGCGGTATATTCAAATGTCATTCTGTAATATGAGACATCAAGCATGGGTGATGCATCAAAGGTTTCGGCATATAACCCGTACATATTGGAGATCATTATGCCGAGGCCTCCGCCGAGAGAGTGCCCCGTAACCGACAGTCGCGGTAAAATATCGCTGTTTTGAGCTAAATAATCCCCTACGAGATTCGGCACCTCTTTCATTTGCAAGGATATTTCATTGCGCACACTGTAAATTATATCATCTGACCAATCTTTCAGCCCCTCGTATGAAAAAAGACTTTGCGACCCTCTTACCGCCAAGACATAATTATCGCTTTTTTCATTGTGAAATATTGCCGCATAAAATCCGTTTGAGCTTCGCAAGGTGTCTTTAACAGTCCAGTCGGTCAGATATTTTTTCATAACCGCTGCCTTTTGGATTTTACCCGTTATGTTTTGGAAGCGATTATCGGCGGAGCCGTCGTTCGGATACAAATCATCCGCAATATCTTTGATGTACTTTCCCTTGACATTATCAAGATTTTTATATGCCAGGTCGGAAAACAGCAAATACTGTATTGTATCCGGATTTTTACTGCTTTGCCGCTCTTCATCAATTGTAAACTTGTCATCGTCAAATTTGTACCAACAGCCCGGGAAGCTTTCGGTATTTGAGGAATAAGGATAAATATGTATACCCTCCGATGTTAACTCCGCCTTTTGACCTAATGACGTATTCGTGAATGCCGGCATTGCCTTTTTTGCCTCTTTGTCGTTTTCATCCAAAAGGAGACGAAATGTGTCGGGACAAGCCTCAACATCCGGAGCAAAGCACAAATAACCCGTTTTTATCGGAGTAAGCATGTAGCAGTTATCGGTATTACATATTCCGTTGCACTCCACCGAAAAATAAAAGGTATCGTCATAAACAAAATCAAGATTCATCCATTCGGCTTCACCTGTATGGTCCTGTACGCTTTCGACAAGAACGGTTTTTTCAAAATTATCAAGAGAGATTTCAACGAGGTTAAATTTATATACATAAAGTGCACGGGACGTTAACAAAAAGTTCGGCGGATCACCCACTCCGGAACCGTAAGGTGTGTACGAATCGGTATATAAGATTTGTTTGTTATCGCCGTTATAATCCGTCCTTATGTAATTTACACCCTTGATACCGCCGTCGGACAGCTTCCAAGAAGCGTAATAGACATAATTATCATCCGCCGCAAGGCCGAATAATGCATCTTTAATAATTGCGGTGTTCTCTCCGGTTTTATTATCTATACGGCAAATCCAATCAAGAACAAGCGTTCCGCCGTCATCAAATTCAATTCTCGTCTTTTCTCCGTCCGCAGTCGAATACTTAAATGTGTATTTGTCCGTCTTAATTTCACTCGGACAAATTCTGTCGGACATTCTCTGCCGATTTTGAATTTCCGCGTCCAATTCGTCAAAAGGCGGCGGACAGGCAAATGAAACGGGCAGCGATAAAGCTATAAGAGTAAGTGCTATAAAAACCGATATAAAACGTATTGATTTTTTCATGCTTTGCTCCTCAAAAAAAGCGTCTGTCAATCATAAACCTGTAAATTTTCTCTGTACCGATATTCTATATCATATCCCGAAGAAGAATTTGAGGGTGAATAGGAATCTTTACGCGAGGTTGTGGAGCTCCAACTGCCGGTTTCTCCTGTATAAGTCCATACACCGTTATAAACATATACGGGTCTGTTTTCATAGCTTGATATAGTCTGTCGTCTTATAGGTATGCGATAGAACCAATACGAATCTCCGCACACACCCCAATTTGCCTTTTGGCAAGTAATTCCGCTCCATCTGTCTACATATCCGTCTCCGACAAAGGCATGATAATGTGGGTCTGGGAAGGTCACAGTTTTATTGCCGGTTCGGCATTGATATTGCCCTCCGATACAAACAGAGCTGTTTATCGGTCCGCTTTGCAACTTCCTGCCTCTACACCAATGGAAATAGTAATAATTTCCGGTCTCTCCGTTTTCTGTCACAACCACCTTTTTATTGCCGTTAACATAAGAGCCCGCTTTATCATTGTAAACATTAAATATTTCGATATTCGCGTGTCGTTCGCTATGGCCGCTGCCATCAGTCAACCTGTAAAAATCACAATACTCATTTTGATAAGAGCCGGTAAAGACCCAGTTATCCTTATTATATCCTGATTGTGTTTTATATTTCTTTCGGTACTCTACCGTATAATTTGTATTGCCGCCCGACGGCCACGAAGACGAAGTTATCCATGCGTATTCAGCTGCCCCGGCGCTGACTTTCAGCGTTATCGAAGTTCCTTTGTTAACCTTACTGCCATTCGCCAAGCTCTGCTCCGCAACGTATCCTTTGGCGGTTCTTGAACTGTACACATATACAATGGTCACGTTAAAATTATCCAATCTGTTCTTTGCAGAAGTCTCACTCAAACCGACAACATCCGGAACTTTTACCCGTGTATCGCTTGTTGTGGGCGGAGCTGTTACAGGAGGAGCTGTAATATCGGGCTTCGGCTGTTTATCATCGGATTTTTTGGTGGGGCTTGTAATCGGTTCTTCCGCGCGTTTTGTAGCCTGCTCCTGTTGCGCCTTGGAATCATCCCTTGCTCCCTGAGACACTATAACGGTCACCGTTGTTCCGACTGGCACTTTACTGTCGGGACTTATATCCTGTGAAATTACCGTTCCCGCCGCTATGGTGTTGCTGTATGCATATTCTATGTTTATATTCAAATTGCTGCTTGTGAGCATCTGCTTTGCTCTTTCAAGCTTTCGGCTTGTAACATCCGGGACACGTGTTGTTGCATCCTTTTCGCTGCCTTTACTGATTACCAGAGAGACAACCGTTTCATTGGTTGTTGCACCGCTGCCGGGTACCGGGTCCTGAGATATTACACAACCCTTGGGCACGGTATCGCTGTATTCTTCGCTCTGTACCGCTATATAGAGCGAAGCACCGTTGATAATTTGCTTTGCTTCTTCAAAAGTTCTGCCGACGACATCCGGCACAAAAGACGCAACCTTTGCTCCATCCGAACCCGTTGACACGGTGATTGTTATCGTGTCACCCTTGCGGAGCTTTGTGCCGGGCTCATAGTCTTGTGAGATAATATATCCCGGTGCAAATTCAGAGCTCGCCTGTTCTACCACATTTACCGTAAAGCCCAGTTCTTCGAGCTTTGCCACCACTTCATCCTTATTCATACCGACAAAGCTGTCATCCGGAAGATATATTTCCTCGGCTCCCGCCGAAAGTGTAAGATAAACATCGGGATATTTCTCCTTGTTGATTCTCGAACCGGCATTCGGCGACTGTGCGAGAATCAAATTTTCGGGAATATCACTGTCGTATACTTTGTCTTCAATTCGTATTTTGTTTGCCGCCTCCGCGCTTTCCGTTGCGGATTCACTTGATACTTCTCCGGTAGGCTCACCGTTAACAGAGACCATATCGGCGCTCATGGGGGCAAATGACATACCCGATAGAGAAGTATCATCTGTTTCCGCAGGAGTATTCGAAGAAGGTTCGGCGGTTGAAGCATCTAAACTCGATTCATCTGCGGAAGAAAAGTCACTTTCAGCCTCGGTAATTAAATCAAGGCTTTCCGAATCTTTCATGTAGTTATACCCATACGGCGCAAGTGCTTTTTCCGCGTCTTCCACAGACATATCTATAACATTCGGCAAACGGTCTTGCGTGAGCGGAGTTTTGATTACACCTGTTGTTATAAGTACAACAACAGCAACCACCGCCGCCACGGCTCCGCCGAGCAAACCTTTTTGCCAAATCGGCCATTTACCTACATCTTCTTTTTTTTGCTTGATAATTACTCTTTCAAGCTCTATCTCACCGGCCAATGCATCCGCAAACTCCTTGGCGGACTGTATTCTGTCCTCCGCCTTTATATTCAGAGCATTCATTATGGCGTTCTCAATATTCTGCGGCAATTTTATCCCGAGTTTTGACGGTTCCTTGACTGTATCATTGGCTGTTCTTTCAAGTGAATCCTCAGGGATTACGCCCGTTATGGCACGGTAAAGTGTAGCTGCCATAGCATACACATCTGTCCACGGACCTTGATTACCCCTTGTTCTGTACTGTTCTTCCGGCGCATATCCGGGTTTTAAAATAACCGAAAGGCTCTTTGAATGCAGAGTTGTAGCGTATCTTGCGGCGCCGAAATCAAGCAGTTTCACTTTACCGTCATTTGTTATAAAGATGTTATCGGGTGCTATATCTCTGTGAATTATTCCGGCTTTATGTACATTTTCAAGCGCGTAAAGCACCGGCAGAGCATATCCTATGGCCTCCTGATACGGAATTTTTCCTTTTTCTTTCAGAATAGACTTCAAAGTACGGCCGTCAAGGTATTCCATAATTATATATGCCGTACCGTTTTCCGCAAAGCTGTCATAAATATTGACTATTCCGTCTACGGAATTAAATTTGGCGAGGCGCTGTGATTCCTCAATAAAGCTTCTGAGTCCCGACTTAAATTGCTCCTCTTTTTCGCCCTCATACACCGATACGCAGGTTTGCCCCGGCATTCTTGTGGCAAAATCACTCGGCAAATACTCTTTTACGGCAACCTTTTTCTCCAATACGCTGTCCCAAGCAATATATGTTATACCGAAGCCGCCGAAACCCAAAACCTTGCCTATAATATATCTTCCGCTCAGTATACTCTCCGGTTGAAGTTGATATATTTCTTTTGCCGGAGTCCCTTTTACATAGCCGCAGTACGGGCACACGGTTGTGCTGTCATCGTATTCCTCCATACAACCCATGCATCTGAATTTTCCCATTTTGTTCCCCTTTCCGAAAACGAAAGCTATAAGCTTATATCTTTCAAATAGCTTAAAGAATCATTTTTATGTGTCTCGTTAATATAAACGTCCAAAACATTTTTATTCAGCGGCACATAACTGTCGTTATCTATGTACATAGTCTCCTGTGCATCTTCGGACAACAGCCACGATAAAGCATATAGCGCCGCATAGTCTGTTGTACTGTCCCGATTTTCGGCACTTACGCTCCACACCTCTGCCGCTTCATATTTTTCTTTCACCCCGATGGGATATTCCAGCTCGTACCAACTGAGAGAGGATTCTTTAATTTTCGGCAGCTCTGAGATTTTTCCTATATAGCATGCTGCTTTACCGTCTGAGAAAAGTTCGAACGCGTTGCCGTCCGCTACACCGTTTGCGGCAATTATTTTTTCTTTATCCGAATCAAATATATTGCAATCCGGGTTTACAACTATCGGAATTATTCCGTTTTTTAGAGAGTCCGCCTTTGACGTTATGGAATCCACCGACGATGCACCTGACAATATATTATCGGCATCATATTTTTTATTGATATACATCGTGGCAGCGTCAACCGATATCGGCAAACCGTACGGTGAAAAATCGTTATCATACAAAACATAATCTTTCTTTATGATTTTCTTTTTAATCCAATCGACTTGTTCGCATGATATCTCATTTTTTACGTCATCGTCCAAAAGATCGCTTCTGAAAATATCGGGAAGAGTTTTGTCTTTCTCGGCATCCGCAATAGCCTGTGCATATTCGGACTCCGGAATATACGTAATATTTACATTTATCTCCGCATCTAACGGTTTATGTCCTTCATCGCTTGTCAATTGCTGTGCAAACTCTTTATATATTTCATCGTAAATACTTTTCTGTTTTTCGCTTTTTTCCGTATCGTCGCTCACCGGCACCCACATTTCGACAACCGCATCTTCTTTTATGTAATGATTTAAGTCAATGTCGTCCGTTACTATTTTGAAAACACTTCCGACGCATATACAAACAGCTATTACGGCTCCTATTACTGCAAATGCAATACTTCTTTTTTTCTGCCGTTTTTTTAGTTCTTCCGCCGGCATCAAAACAACACGGTTACCGTTAAGAGCCTCTTTAAATTGCTCTGTATTTTGAAATCTCAGTTCGCTTTTAAGCGAAAGTGCTTTCATAACAACGCTGTCGAGATACTTTGGAAGTGTCGGATCAAGTTCCGACGGAAGAGGAAGCGTATCTTCTATCTGCCTGTCGACCGATTCCTCGGGAATTTTGCCCGTAAGCATAGAGTAAAGCATTGCCCCGACAGCATAAATATCAGTGTAAGGGCCCTGTTTACTTTTACTTCGATATTGCTCCGGCGGAGCATAGCCCTGTTTAATTATTATCGAATATGTACTTTCTTGTTCCGTAGATGAAAATCGCGCGGCTCCGAAGTCAAAAAGCTTAACCTTGTTATCGGTTGTCAGCATAATATTATCGGGACTGATGTCTCTGTGGATTATTCCTGCCTTGTGGACTTCTTTCAGTCCGTCAAGCACTTTATTTATTATTTCAAGCGAAGTCTTGACATCGAGTTTTCCACCGTTTTGCCTAATGTAATCTTTCAGCAGAATTCCCTCAAGATATTCCATTACCATATATGCCGTATTGTTGGCTTCAAAAAAGTCGTAAACATTTACAATATTGGGGTTATCTGAAAACTTCGCCGTATTTCTTGCCTCATTTAAAAACTTTTCTTTCCCCTCTTCAAATCTTTCGCCTTTTTCGCCGGGGAACTTTATTACTTCGGTCTCTCCCGGGACTCTGTTCACAAACCCGGCCGGGAAATATTCTTTTATGGCAACAGTTTCATTTAAACGCATATCAAGCGCTTTATAAGTTACGCCGAATCCGCCGTAACCTATTACTTCACCTATGTAGTATCGATTTTTTAAAATCGTTTTAGGATAGAGATGAAATGCCTCTTTCGGCTTCGTTTTCTGTTCGGCACCGCAATACGGACAGACTGTCGCATTGCCTATATTCTTAAAACACGATATACATAAATTGATGTTTTCCATTGGTATCCCCCGTAAATACAAATAAGCCGTTATGTCAATTTGCAAAATTGCGCATATGACTTTCCGTGCCGCAAAGCACGGAAAGCCATGTTTCCGTATCAGTTAATTATGAAGCTGTTTGATAAGTCTCCCAATTCAATAACAGTTCCGCACGGCAGGTGTGTGGGAACGCCGTACTTCAGTCTTTGCCCTGTCTCGGCTATATATGTACCGTTTGAAGAGCAATCGGTTACTTCATAATCCTTGGTTTGATAATCATATTTCACAACACAATGTTTACGGCTTATGCTGTTTGCATTTTGGCTGATAATAATATTACACTGTTTCGGATCACGACCAACAACAAGGCCTTCACCCGTATTATTGATAAACTGGGCGCCTGCCCACATTCCTTTAACGCCTATCAGCCCGACATCCGCCGAATCTATCGGATGCTCTTCTTTCTTTAAAGCCACAATCGCCAATATTGCTACAACTGCAAGTGCAACGCAAAAAACAAGTTGTATGTAAAACCCTGCACCGACATTTATAAATTTTCTGTCTATTCCGATTTCATTGTTTATTTCCTTGTTTATCGCATTAAATATGCAAACAAGCACAATATCTGCTGCAACAGTATAACCGGCAGTTACAAGAGCAAGAATATGCGGCACACGAACATCTTTTTTCTTTCCGAAAAACACAAATCCGATAACCGAAGAAGTTGTATCGAGTAACATGGGTACCAAAAAGCAGAATATCAAAATAAGTATTATCGGTGCAACGCTGTCCGGCATATCCGAGAGTACGTCGGATAATTGGTCGGAAATTGCTTCAAACAAGCTGACATCAAACATATCGGCATATTCATTTGCCGTTTTTATAAGTTCTAAGAGATCTGTTTCCTTGGAAACAAAAACGCCGATATTTACTGTTATAAAACTCACAAAATATGAAATCAACATAAATATCGGCATTATTGCCGCCACAAGTCCCAGGCTCCTGGCTTTAGTCCATTTCATCTTTTTCCCTCCGTATCACTCAAGCCTGAATGCATTTTCTCCGTCGGCAAGGCGGAATTCGGTGCCGCGCGGATAGCTTACGGTCTGAGCAAAAGGAAGTCTCGTACCGTCCGCAAGGAATGTGCCGTTTTTGCTGTTATCCGTTACATTAAAACTGTCGGTTGCCGCAACATAGCATACCGTAACGTGCATCCCGCTGATTTTAACAAGAGAATCCGCAAGCACAAAATTGCAACGCTTGGGATCACGTCCTATGGTAAGCGGCTGACCATCTCTTAAATCAGCCTCTGCGCCGCTGTATGTACCGTTTGTCCAAACGATTTTGCCCCCGGCGGGAAGATAGGATACAGTGCTGATGTCGTCGCTCGACTCAGGCATATAGCCGGAGTAGTTATCGCTTGACAACGGAGCTGTAACGCCTTGTTTAACTATCTCCAAGCGTTCAACCGGATTTGAAGAATATTTAAGCGGAGTAACAAATCCGTATACGTCGGCATAAGCGTTTATACTTTGAAGAAAATATACAGTAGCTACAATATAACCTGCTCCCGCAAGAAACGAACCGAATAAAGCCCAAAGCACATATTCGGTTCCGGAATGTTTAACATTAACCCCCGGATACCTATAAGCATTGTCCTCTAATCTGTCCATGCATGTTTTTATCCAAATAAGCGGAAATATACCAAGTGTAACAAGGCCGAGCAACCATGCAAAAACATAAAGCATCTGGTTCTTGCCGTCAGCCTCGCATATTTTATTTACCTCTTTACCGATGAAACAATAAATTACTATTCCGTATATTCCGAGCGTAAGTATATTAAAGAGTATGAAAAGAAATACGTCTCTCTTTTTAATCATTTTTATCACCCCTCATATTTCAATCAGCTGACTTCTCTTTATTTTCCTTGTTTTTTTCTTCCCATTTAAACGAGTCCGAGCAAAACGGAACAAATACAAGTTCGCTCTCCCCGAGAGAAATTACATCATACGCTTTGATTACTTTTGATTCGAGAATTACATTGTCGTTAAGATAAGAAAGTTCTTTTGACTCGCCCGGCTGAACCATGAAGATATTGGCTTTTGGTTCATAAAGAACCACCATATGCTTTTCTCTTGAAACGGAGCCGTCATTTTTAAGACAAACATCCATATCTGACGCCCTGCCTATAAAATTTCTGCCTGCCGTAAGTCTGAAATCCTGCCCGTAATGTGCGCCCTTTGTACATACGAGCCAACCGACAACCGGTTCCCCGTTTTCAGAACCTATTGATTTTTTAAACACTCCGATCGTTTTTGCATCATCATCAAAATGAGTCACCGTTTTAATTTTTTGCTGAATACCGATGCCGCTTATACTTTGAGTCGGAGTATAACCGGCATTGTTTTCTTTTTGCGTCGGAATGTCATCATCCTGCTTTTTCTGTGAGATTGATTGTGTAACATTATCGGCTCCCGCAGAATCCATACCGTTGCAATACGGGCATACCGTATACTGCTCCGAATCATAAAAATGGCCGTTTTCACATCTTACTAATTTCATACTGAACACTCCCGTTTATTGTTTGTATTTGACAACGATTGCCGTTGTGTTGTCCTGATTTTTTTGTCGATTTTCCGTTGCTGTGTTTACGAGCATATGTGCCGCAAGCGGTATATTCTCCGAGAACGATCTAACAATCAATTTTATTGCTTCATCATTTAATATTCTGTATAGTCCATCACTGCACAAAACTATTAAGTCTCCGTTTTCCAAACTAAAAGGTGCTTGGTTTATATCCGCAAGTTCAATACCGCCTATTCCTATATAACTTATCAACGCCTCCTTGCTCGGATCGTTTTGAGCCTCTTCTTCGGTTATTTCTCCGGCTTCCACACGATTTTTCAATGTCATATAATAATTGTGCTCTGCATTAACCTGTGCGATTTCATCGCCGCGGATAATATATATCCTGCTGTCACCCACCGATGCCCAATACAAGTTGTTTTCGTCGATAATAATTGATACAAGTGTAGCCCCGGATTCCATTGTTTTGCCGGTTTCGTCTTTTAATCCGGCTACAAGCTTGTCAACTTTTTTTATTTCTTCGCTGAAAAACGCGGGATAATTTTCCGTATCTTGATTGTAAAAATCATCAAACATGGTATTTACTGTCAAATTGCTTGCAATTTCTCCGCCTTGCATACCGCCCATACCGTCCGATAAAACACAAATATTTTTGCGGCTTTTCTGCTTATTTGTATCCGGTATTTTAACGGCATCCTGCTGATATTTTCGCGTTCCGATATGTGTAGAATACGCAACCCAATATTCGGAAATATTCTCAGTAACCGCAGAATACACTTCTCTCGCCCCGTCTAAGCCTAATGGAAGTTCACTGTTTTCATCCATCTGCATCTCCTCCTGACTGTGCAATAATTAGCCTGAACATATTTTTCGGGTCAGATAAATAAAACGGTTCCTTTAATTCATATATTCTGTCCCGTTGCAGCCTTTGCCCCGAATAGAAGAACGTCCCGTTGCTTGAATAATCTTGTATAAAAACCGTATTTTTTTCTGAATTGTATATGAGACTGCAATGAAGTCGGCTAATGTTTAAATCACCGTTTATACGAATATCGGCAGATGTTCCCCTACCGATTTTTATCCGGCAATCCGGTTTCATCTTATATTTAGTTTCCCTCGGTGTTCCCTCAAATCCGATTAAACAGACTGTTCCTTTGTCGGCGGCATTCTTCTTGGATTTACTCGTCTGCATAGCTTTGGTTATATTCTTTTTCCTTCCGTACTTTATAACCGTGGATTTATCGGTAATCACTGTATTTGCCGAGTCGGTATTTGCACGGCTCAGCACAGATAAATCCACGTCATTTAAAAAGCTCAGCATATCCTTATATCTGACATGATAATCAAGCTCCAAAGCACGACTGACGGCATCGGAAGTTTTCTTGGGTACTCCGGGACACAAATCACAAAGTTTCACCATAGATTTCCCGCTGAGTCTGTCCATTGCGTCAAGCGGTTTTGTACCGCTTACAAGATAATAATAAGTTGCCGCAAGGCCGTATACATCTGTCCAAGGGCCTTGATTTCCCCTTGATGAATACTGTTCCGGCGGAGCAAATCCCGGTTTTAATAACACAGACAAGCTTTTATTTGCACGACTTGTAAAAAATCTTGCCGCACCGAAATCTATAAGTTTATAAGAACCGTTTGTCGTTAAGAAAATATTTTCGGGACTGAGATCGCGATGCAAAATATTAAACTTATGTACATCCATCAAAGCACTTCCTACGGTAACTAGCATAACCGTCGCCGTTTCCACAGGGATGCGACCACCGCACTTTTGCATTTGTGCGCGCATATTACATCCGTCAAGATATTCCATAGTAAAATAAGCCGTATGATTTTCTTCAAAATAATCACTTACGTTTACAATGGTGGGATCTCCGCGGAAAGTGTAAAGTGTTTTCGCTTCATTTATAAATCCCGCTTTGCAATGTTCAAAAACTTTTGTATTTTCTTCACTGCTCGGATACACATTTCCGTTTCTGTCCCTAACAGCGAGCTCGGACGGCATAAACTCTTTAACCGCACATTTTCCTCCGGTTTTATTATCAAACGAAAGATAAGTTACTCCGAACCCCCCTACGCCCAATGTTCTCCCGATAATATAGCGGTGGTTTAATACCGTCATCTGATGCAGAGAAACATTGTCGTCAGAGAATTCATTATATCGATAATGACAAAACGGACAAAAATCGGTATCTTGCCTTTCTGCGAAACAATTGGGACAAAGATTAACCATATCACTCACCGACTTTATTCTTTAAACTCAATCGTAATTGTGCTGAGCCCGGCAAAAATCTTGTCTCCGTTTTTCAACACTTGCGGCGTTTTTATTCTCACACCGTTCAAATATGTACCGTTTGTTGTTTCTAAATCATTCAACATAAGTCGTCCGTTTTCTTCGCCGATACAAAAATGCTGTCTTGACATTTTCAGATCGTCAAATACGACATCACAGATATTTGCTCTTCCGAATACGGCGCTGCCTCTAATATTCATTTCAATGGTTTTTGAGATACCGTTTGCCGAGATTACTGTAAGTCTTATCGGTCTGCCTGTTTCTCTGTCATTTACAAAATGCTTAATTTCTATGTCGTCTTTGTCCGAATCAGCAAACAATTCTTTTATAGACTTTACGTTCTTACGTTTCATCATAATGAGCATAATCGCTATAAGTAAAAGAACGGTAAACAGAATTACAAACACATACCAATATGACATTACAAATGCGGAAAATATCGATATACCGACGTTGCTCTTAAACGTGTATATTTGCGGCAGCGGATTTTTCTCTATGGAATTGTCCGTTAGATCTTTACATATAAGCTGATATTCTTGTTTAACAATTTTCTTTTTAGGATAGACGGTAAGGAAATACCCCTTATCTGTTTTTTCATATACCACATCCGAAAGCTCTACATTTTTTCCCTTTTTGGTACGCAGAGAAAAATCGTCCTTTGAAGGAGAAACATTTGCGGAATTTATAATATCCTCCGAAAATTCAAATGTAATGGTATTATCCTTTTTGGAAATCACCGGATCAGGTCTTATTTCGGGTGCAGTTACATCTGTCTTGCTCTTTACAGCAAATGATATTTGTTCGCTTTGAACACCGTTTATTTTTAAATACAGTAATTGTGATGATCCGCTGAAAACATTGCTGCCTGCATCACCGTGTATTATGTATTGTGAATCAGTCTCTGAATTCAGATCGTTAAAAACTTTAGCCGCATTTTCTGTTGTATAAGAGAACATTTTACCGTGGGAGTCGGTTACAATAGAGCGAAATATACCTATATCGGAAGATGATACCTTCCCGGTCTCGGCACGCATAGCATATATAGGTATTGCGGATGTGCTGATTTTATCATCAACTTCTTTTTGGGTAATATCTCCCGTTTGAAAATCCTCTCCGTCCGAAAACACCACAGCATATTCCATATCTGCCATTGGGCAGTTTTCCGATATATCCATCGCCTGTTTTATGGCTGCAAAAAACTTAGTACCGCCCTGATTGTTTGACAGCGTCGATAACGCCGATTTTATTTCCTGCGCATTGGTTGAACCGCTCAAAACACATGAAACATCTTTGCCGAACGTAATAAGATAAACGGTTGTATTGTCACCCATATTATCGGCAAAATCGGCAATGCACTCTTTTGCACCCTCAAAATACTTGTCTTTCATTGAAGTCGATAAATCCAATAAAAAGAACACTCGTCTTGAGTGCTGTAACTTATTATACTTTTCCGCAGATGACGCATTTACGGTTTTTCCGTTAAAATTCAGGGTCACATCATTACTGTCAATATTTTCGGCATCCGTCTCTGCATTGACAACTATTTCGGGAAGCTCCGCTCTTGCATATGTTATCCGAGTACTTTGACCTTCTGCCGATGCACTCGCGGCAAACCCGAGCAGCATTATTAGTGTCAAAATAAAACAGCTAATTTTCTTCATTCCATGTTCTCCCCTCTTTGCAGTACGGTACAAACAAATATTTTGTTTGCCCCACCTCTATGACATCATCTTCATATAACTGTTGCACATTGTTTACAACCATATTGTTTATGTGCGTTTCTCCGCCGCCCGGCACAAGCGAAAACTTATTTGATTTAGGGTCGTAAACAATTGAAAAATGATTATCACGCGAAATATAATCATCATCAGTAAATCTTATATCCATACTTTTTGCCCTGCCCGCAAAATTTCTTCCGAAAAAAACAGATAAAGCTCTTCCTTTTTGCGAACCGCTTATACACATCAACCAACCGACAACCGGTCTGTTATTACCCGAAGCGGTTGATAATGAAACTGTTTTTTCGTCGTCCCTTACATTCTCCAGATATCGCTCTGTTAATTGATTTTCGAAAAATATATCATTTGCTATATTTCCGGCAATCGTCTTTTGGTCGTCCAAATCATTGCGTTCTTTAAAAACATGTTCACCTTTTTCGGCACAATAAGGGCACTCTTCGTATTTATCGCTGTCAAAAAAATGCCCATTTGTGCACTTAACTATATTCATCCGAATTACCTCACTCGAACCTTATAAGAATGGCAGAATAATTATCCATATTTTTGTTTTTTCCCGACTTTTTAACACGTTCAATCATCAGGTCAAGCGTATCATGTGCCGACTCACCTTTACTGAGACACTTTTCCATTTCTTTCTCGGTTATCCATTCCCAAAAGCCGTCGCTGCACAACAAAAAAGACATTCCCTTTTGTATGCTCAAAGTATCGTCTATTTCGTATTTGGGAGATTCGCCATCCCATTCGGTTCCCATGGCTCTCAGAAGTCTGTTTCTGTCCTCGTGATGGCGTATATCCTTTTCTTTTATCTCACCTGACAGAGCAAGCATTTGCGGAACACTGTGGTCAAGCGTTCTTTTTTGTATTTTATTATTCTTTATCACATAAAGTCTCGAATCGCCTATATGTCCGTATTTCGCCGTTAACCCGTCAATATACAAAATAACCAAAGTGGTTTTCATTTTTCCGTTGCCGTTAATTTTTTCCTGTTCATCTAAAAGCCGTTTCTGAGAAACAACAAAACAATTGTCCAGAAAATTATCGTCCTTCACATTGTTTTCATTCAGCATGGATTTCACATTTTCAACTACAAGAGAAGAAGCTACTTCACCCTTACCGTGACCGCCTAATCCATCTGCCAAAACAAATATTTTTTTATCATCTGTTTCGGCAAAGCCTATGTAATCCTCGTTGTGTTCTCTGTCACCTTTGTCGGTAAAATATGCATAATCTATTCTGCACATATAAACTCTCTCCCTCTCAAGGATAAAAATTTTAGTACAAATCAACATTCTCTGTGAAAATTATATCATTCGTAAAACTGTTTAACTATTCTCTGTTTGAGTACAGAAGTGTCTTTTAATCAACACATTATCTTTTGAATATACAAAAAAAGACGCTAAAAGCGTCATTACTAAAGATATTATCGATATCGGTTCAAAAAACCGAAACAAAAAAAGAAGGGCGAAATTAATCGTCCTTCTTTTTCGAGTTAAATAAATTCAAGTACTTAATATATTATAGGTTGAAAGGCTGAAATTCAAACCTTTTTAGGGCCGTACTTATTATCGGGTGTGCTGTCGG
Source organism: Ruminococcaceae bacterium UBA6434 (assembly GCA_002437245.1). Lineage (GTDB taxonomy): Bacteria > Bacillota > Clostridia > Oscillospirales > Acutalibacteraceae > Fimenecus. The sequence continues at coordinate 24,142 of DJOQ01000022.1, read as the reverse complement.
TGAGCATATAAACAAGGAGAATGATAGGACCGGCAATGGGAATAAGTCCCATAAATATATAGCCGCCGCTCTTGTCTATATCGTGAAGCCTGCGTACCACAAGCGACAGAGACGGCAGGAATACGGCGATACAATATAATATCATCAAGACATAGAATATTGCACCCGCGCCCATATACGCTACGCTTACGTCGCCGTTGATTGCGGCTCCTGCCAATGAAGCGCCGCCGGCAATCGAAAACAATATACTCAAGACGGTATAAACAATCATATTAAACAGGTAAACCCACCAGTACTCGCTTCTTGTAGCTCTGCCGTTAAAGTTTACGTAGTTTTTAAAAAACAGCTTTACTGCCTCACCGAAGCCGATTTTTCGGGTAGGTCTATGCACGTAACCGTTCTGCTGACCGCCGAAATTCTGCGGTGCTCCGTATTGCGGTGCGCTTTGCCCGTTTCCGAAATTCTGCGGTGCTCCGTACGGCGGTGCACTCTGCCCGTTGCCGAAGTTCTGCGGTGCTCCGTACGGCGGTGCGCTCTGCCCGTTACCGAAATTCTGCGGTGCTCCGTATTGCGGTGCGCTTTGCTGAGGAGCCGAAGCAGATTCAGCCTTAGCTCCGCAATTGGGACAATACTGCCCGTCAAAATTTGTTCCACAATTTTTACATATCATAAAAATGCCCCCTTATATTATTTGGCAACTACATTTTACAATATATTTTGCAAAAAATCAATTATTTTCTAGAGGCTTTTGTGTATTATTGCCGATTTATGCTGTTTTTGTTCCTTTTTATCGCAAATTTCGGCTTAGTCTCATTCAAAACAATCCCCGTAAATATGATTAAGAAACCGACGGCGGTTTGCAGAGTCGGCCTCTCGTGATAAAAAATCATCGAAAAAAGCACTCCGAATACCGACTCTAAGCAGAGTATAAGCGACGAGCTTGCCGCGGTTGTATGTTTTATACCCACGTTCATAAACACAAAACAAAGTGCGGTTACAAACACGGTAACATATACAAGCGACAATACCGAACCCGAAGAAATATGTTTCGGCATTTTTTCACTTGAAACAAAGAAAACAAAGCAGATAAGAAACGCCGTGAAGAACTGTATAATCGTATGCAGTATAACGTCAAGATCGCCGCACCATTTTTCGACCGCCACAATCTGAAGCGCAAAGAATATGCCGCATATCAGCGTAAAACCCTCGCCGAGAAAAGAAAATGACATTTTTCCGTCCAGGCAGACAAGCCCTATGCCGGTTATACATATTGCCGCGGCAACAAAATTATATGCGTCCGGGCGTTTTTTTCTTACAGCCCAGCTTAAAAACGGCACTATAACGCAATAAACCGTAGTCAAAAACGCATTGGTTCCCGGAGTTGTGTGAGTAAGGCCTATGGTCTGGAATATGTAAGCAAGCCCCAAAAACACACCCGTAATCGCTCCGGTCCAAAGATACTTAAGATTAAACAATTTCCATTTTTTAAAAAATACTATGCTTAAAAGAATTGCCGAAAATAAAAATCTTACGCACAGCAAAAAATACACCGGTAATTCATCCAGTGTGTTTTTTAATATAAAGAAAGAGCTGCCCCATATAACGGCACTCGAAAAAAGCATAAGCTTTGCGGCAAGGGTGCGCTTTATCTCACTTTTCATACAGCATCTCCGAAAAAGAACTTATGTACAAATCAGCCCGATTTTTAATCTCCTCGGCCTGCTCTGCGGCAGACGGGTCATATACGCCGACAGTCTTAAATCCGCCGACTGAAGCGGACTTTATCCCTGTGAGGCTGTCTTCAAACACAACAGTATTTTGTGGCTTTGTGCCCATCTTTTTACATTCCCTTAAATATATATCCGGGAATTCCTTTCCCCTCGATACCTCGTCAATTGAAGTCATCGCCGAAAAAAGCTCCGAAATGCCGAGCCTTTTAAGGCACGGCACAAAAAGCTCGTCGGAAAGAGCCGTGGCTACGCCCAAAAGCTTGCCGCGGTTCTTTAAGCTTTGCAAAAATCCCCTTGCCCCCGGCTTTAACTGCACCGTATTTTCATATTCTTCTTTTGACATGGCATTCCACATATCGACTATATCGTCTTTTTTTACAACATTTTCAAGATGAAAAGTTTTAACCGTATATTCGGCTCCGTCGTCAAGGCTCATATGATTTACGTTGAAAAGGTAGTCTTTCGGCGCCTTGATGTTAAATTCGCCGAGCACTTTTACATATATGTCGTTCCAAAGCCCCATGGAATCAAGGAGTGTTCCGTCGAGGTCGAATATGTAGCCTTCAAAAGAATATATATTCATCAGTATTTAATCTCCGGTGCAAATTTTCTGCGGTAAATTTTGTTTCGTCGAATCTCGGCGGCGTCTATCTTTGTGCAGGTGTCGCTCATATTGCCGAAAGAATCTACAGCATATATTTTGATATTATACACTCCCGGAGCTTTAGAGTAAACAGGGAGTCTCACGCTTTTTGCGGCGCCGCAGCCCTTATAGAAATCGGAGAAATAGTCCCTGCGTATTCCGTCGTCGTAAAGCACGGCATAGCTGTGTACCGCGTCTTCACTCTCGCCCTTATCAAAACAAAGATAAGCGGTGCCTTTTTCATCATATTCGGTATGGCCGTATAGGTTCGGCATAACGGGCAAAGAATTGCCGTTTCTTTTCGGGATAAAATCCGCCTTTTTCACCGAATACGGTATTTTAACGCTCATATTCGGCTTTTCCTCTTTATTGAGGCGGAAATTCATACGTCTGACGGTTATATTTTCGCTCCCGAAATCAAGTATGTAACCCATTGGGAACATATATGCGTCGGGCGGTACTGTACCGTTGACCTTTCCGCGCTCAAGTTCCGTATACGATACCGACTGTGTACCGAACGCGGTAAACGCCCCCTGCCATACGCTTCTCTCGTCGAGGAGCGAATAGTGCGTATGCCCTGCGAAATTCACAACATTGTGATATTGCGAAAACGCGTCAAAAAGCGATTTATCGCCCCAATCATCGCTGCCGTATACGGTATTTTCGGGGGAATTGTGCGTCGTGACAAAAATAGGTCTGTCGCCGCATTCTTTTTTCGCAATTTCAATTTCGTTTTTGAGGTACGGCAAAATTTTTCTGTAACCGTCGGACATTTTTGCACAGTCGGGCGATACGCCGATAAAGTGAAATCCGTTTACCGTATAGTGAGTAAACGGCGACGTGCCGATTTTTCGTGTGAAAAGCCGTCTGCAATTTTCCGGCGTCCCTCGGCCGTAATAATCATGGTTACCCATTATGCTCTGAACCACGGGCATTTTTTCGCCGAAAACACTCTTGAACGCATCAACATATGTGTCATACGCATAGGCGCTTGCCATATTGCATATATCTCCTGCAAATATAATCATATTACAGCCTTGGTTTTTAAGAGACAAAAGCGACAAGACGAGGTTCTTTCGGAACGTCGTCTCGTTTTTTCTGCGAACGGGGCTGAGCTGTGAGTCGGAAATTATGCCGACTTTCGGTTTTTCCCCGATATTAAAAATTTTCCTTTCAAATTTAAACTCCATTTTGGACTGCCTTTCTTTTTACGGCAAGTTCCGACAAGATTTTTTCTTTTTCTATGCCGCTGAATTTATAAAAACAAATCGGAATGAGCGAGAGCAAAAATCCGAGTCCCGGAATTACCGTGACGAGCGAAAAGAGACCGGTAACGGTAGAAGCGCTCTGCACGGACGGTACACCTGCCGCGGACGGCTCGACGAAGCCAAATAACGTTAGCGCCGCGGAAAGCCCGATAAAGCCCACCGCATTGTTGAATTTTGTGACAAATGAATTGAGCGAAAAGCACACGCCCTCCATTCTCTCGCCGGTTTTCCATTCGAGATAATCGAGGCTGTCACCGACCATAGGATAAGGAAGAACATTATATGAGCCGAGAGCTATACCGCCTATTGTCATAAACGGCAAGGCGAAATATATATTTATTTTGCCGAGGAAGAACGCCGCCGTAAGGCTTATGCCTCCCGTTAAGGCGGCTATTACGCAGGTCGCTTTATAGCCGAGCTTTTTATACGCAACCGGGGTCAAAAGTATGCCTGCAAACATACCGCTGCCGACAACGAGATACAAAAGCAGCAAAATCGTTCCGGAATTCAGCCCCGGAATATTTATAACATACGTTGCAATATACAGAGCAGCCGGCATAATAAGATAGCGCGGCGACGCTGTCATCGACATAAGAAGCGCCATCATCATAGGCTTGTTTTTGCACGCCGCCTTTATCATATCGCGCACGGCAATTTTTTCGGTGTGAGTAGAAAAGCGTTCTTTTGAATTTTTAAACAGAACAAGGTATGCCGACGAAGTTATTATACCAACAAATATCGACATTGCAAAGTAAACATATTTTTCCGGAATAAAAGATTGAAATACCGTGAGCAGTCCTACGGGTAAGAGACTGCCTACGGAGCCCACCGTCACATAGAACGACAAAAGAGACGCTCTTTCGTCGCTGTTCGGCGTAGCCACACTCATAAGCCCCATTGCAGGCACGTCGGTAAGCGTATAAGCCATTCCGAAAATTATATATGATACGGCGGCAAATATCATTTTAAATGTTTTTGACGCCCCTGTCAGAGGCATAAACAGCACCACGGTAGTGACAAGCATCAAAAACGAACCTGCCAAAACGTACGGTCGCATTTTTCCGTATTTTGTGTTTGTTCTGTCTACTATAACTCCCATGATAGGGTCATTTGCGGCGTCCCAAACTCTCGCGACTATCATCAGCATCATAACGAAAGATGACGGGATTATAAGTATATCCGTAAAAAAATACATAAGGTATGACTGCGTTATGCCTGCCACCATATAACTGCCGACAGCCGCAAAACCATAAGAGGCTTTTTCTTTTTTTGAAATATATTTTTCCATAACTTCACCCTGTTTTTGATTTTATGAAAAAATTATAGCCGCCTAAAATATGACGTCTCTATCAAACAGCCGTTAAATCTTTGTAAATTTGTGTAAAACCTTTGTTATGTCACACATTCGGGGAGACGTCATAAAATGTTATTGAAGTTTATAAACTCAGTACCGTATCGAGCGCGACAAACACGGTACGGCACATAAATAATTACAGGAGGGCTTTTTATGGCAGAAACCAAATCGTGCTGTAACGACAAGGTACCCGGCAGAATTCGTGAAGCCGTGTGTATAGACACGAACCGAGTTTACGACTCCTGCGCGGATAAGGATTGTCTTGCGGACCTGAGAGTTTATTTTCCGCCGCAGTATCAGCAAACAGTAGACAGAGCTACAAACGTCAGGTGCAGGGGCTGCGACATACTTAACGTCTTTATCGACGTAGAGAGAGTTCCCTTTAACCGCGGATTCTATTCCGTGGACATCACGTTCTTTTTCAAGGTCACTCTCGATGCATACTCGGTAGCTACCGCTCCGCCCGAAACCATAAGCGGATTTACGACATTTTCAAAGAAATGCATACTCTACGGCAGCGAGGGTAAGGTAAGAGTATATTCCTCGGAATTCCGCGCCGACTCGGACGACCGCCAGATAATACCGCAAAACACAAATCCGAGAGCCAAGGTGCAGGTAGTGGACCCCATATGCCTTGAGGCAAAGCTCTGCCGCCCGTGCGACTGCTGCGACTGTCTGGGCGACTCGTGCATACCCGTTCCGACGTGCGTTAAACGCGCTTTCGGCGACGAATTCCCCGATGATTTCGGTCACCGTCCCGTTGAAAAAGCGGTTGCCGTTACAATAGGTATTTTCACAATAGTACAGCTTGAGCGCGACGTTCAGATGCTTATACCGGCATACGACTTCTGCATACCCGACAAGGAATGCAGCTACGACACGGACGATCCGTGCGAATCCTTCCGCAAGATACAGTTCCCCGTGGACGAATTTTTCCCGCCGAACGAGGCAAATTTACAGTCCGGCACGGGTGTAAAACCGTCGTGCGGATGCGAACGAGGCGAATAGGCAAAATAAGAAAGTCGACCCGTACAGGTTCGGCTTTCTTGACTTTTTAAATATGTAATGATAAAATTCTATCAACTTATTGTATAAAGAGGGGAATTTTTGTGAACGTATATGATTTTGACAATACCATCTACGACGGCGAGAGCGGATTTGACCTTTTTATGTTTTATCTCAAAAAAGACCCCAAAGAGATAGCTAAAATCATTCCGCGTTTCGGTGAGGCTTTTATACGTTACAAAAGAGGCGTTATAAAAGCAGACGAGGTCATAGATCAATACGGGGATATGCTCACCGACTACTGCGTAAAAATCAAGGACATACACAAGGACATAGTCGAATTTTGGGACGAGCACGAGAAAAAAATCAAAAGCTTCTATGCCAAAATCCAGGCGCCCGACGATGTAATAGTTTCGGCAAGCCCCGAGTTGCTCCTTGAAGAAATATGCAAGAGAATCGGCATAAAAAATTACATCGGCAGTATAGTTGACGTCAAAAACGGCGTTATAGAGCGCGTATGCTACAAAGAAAATAAAATCAGAGCATACAAGGACGTTTACGGCGACACACCTATAGAAAATTTTTACACCGACTCCATGAGCGATAAGCCGATGATGGATCTTGCCAAAAACGCATATCTGGTTTCCGGCGATCACATTGAGCTTGTAAAAAGCGACGGAGTGTGGTTGGGCGAGCCGAAAACGGGATTATTTAAATAATTCGGGAAAACAAAAAAGCGGTAAATCGGGCAAAGTCTGATTTACTGCTTTATTTTTTTAAATTCAGTTTTTCCTACATTGACACGATATAACGCTTGATTTTTTCGAGATAATCAATATCGACAAGGGCGTCAATCTGCGTTCCGTCCTCACTGTAGCTCTCGGTATAGACAATTCCGCGTTTCCGTATCTCGCCGAGTATATGACCCTCGTCAAACGGAATCAAAAGCTTTGCGCGCGCCTTGGTTTTCGGGAGCGACTCATCAATCAGCTCAAGAAGCCTGTCTATCCCCTCATTTTTTGCGGCGCTTATCATTACCGTTTTGCCGATTACCGGCATATCATATGCGTTTTGGAGCTTGTCGCACTTATTCATAACGGATATGACGGGGATATTATCCGCTCCGAGCTCCTTTAAGACAGATGATGTGACGCTCAGATGCTCGGCGCATTCATCGCTCGACGCGTCGCAGACATTTAGTATAAGGTCGGCGTTTTTCGCCTCTTCAAGAGTTGATTTGAAAGCGTCGACAAGCTGATGCGGAAGCCGCCTTACAAGCCCTACCGTGTCAACGAGCATGACCTCGCGCTTTGACGGCAGAGTAAGCCGTCTCGCCGTGGGGTCAAGCGTTGCAAAAAGCTTATCCTCCGACAGCACGCCCGCGCTTGTAAGCGTATTCATAAGAGTTGACTTTCCGGCATTTGTATATCCGACTATGGCAACGGTGATTATGCCGTCCTTTTTGCGCCTTGTGCGGATAAGATTGCGGCGCTTTTCGACCTTTTCAAGCTCCTGTGAGAGAGAATGTATTCTGCGCCTTATGTGGCGTTTGTCGCTTTCAAGCTTACTCTCGCCCGGTCCTCTTGTTCCGATACCGCCGCCGAGACGAGACATACTTTTGCCCCTGCCCGACAAAAACGGAAGCGAATATTTAAGCTGTGCCAGCTCCACCTGCAATTTGCCCTCGCTTGACCTTGCCCGCGCGGCAAAAATATCAAGTATGAGCATTGTTCTGTCAACCGTGCGCGCACCCGTTTTTGTTTCGATGTTATTTATCTGCGACGGCGTAAGCTCGCTGTCAGCTATAATGATGTCGATATCGTTATTCTTGCAAAACGAGGACACCTCAGCCATTCTGCCGCTGCCGATATACGTCGCCGGGGAAACAGCCTCAAGCTTTTGTATAACCGTTCCGATTATCTCGGCACCTGCGGTTTCGGCGAGAAGGGACAGCTCCTCCATAGATATTTCGGCGTCATATTCGCCCGTATCAACGCCTATCAAAAGCGCTCTTTCGGGATTTTGATTGTTTTCGTAAAAATTCATAACAATGCACCTGTCGGTCTATCCTAAAAATGACAGCGCCTTTATAAATCCGGCGTTGCACTTCGCATAATAATACTTATAAGAATCGCAGTAGTAATTTTTGCCTATAATGCCGTTTTCGGAAACTCTGTCGCGGCGACAGCCGTTGCGGCAAACACAATAAAACGGACACGCCTTGCACTCATCGGGAACATTTTGCGAATCCTTTATAAATTTAACCGCGGTTTCGATGTTTCGCATTTCCTCAAACGTATTTTTGCCTATTTCGCCTATCTTGTATCCGTCGAGCACATAAAAGTCACACGGATAAACGCTCTTGTCGCCCTCGACCACATACTGAATGTTACAGCAGCCGAAAGCGCTGCACATTTCGGGAGGTTTTCCGAGCATTACGGACAATTGATTGTCTATATGGCGTATGCTTATGTAATTCCCCTTTAAAAGGTCGGAGAGCCAAAGGTTAAATATCTTCACGAGAAAATCGGCATAGTCCTTGGGTGACAGGCTGTAAGCGCTCTCGCCGCGTTCGGACGAAAAAGGCTCAAGACACGGTATAAACTGTAAAAATCTGAAGCCCTGCTTTTTTAAAAAATTATATATCTTCTCGGCGGAGCGCGCGTTTTTCCCCGTGACGACGGAAAGCACATTGTACGCCGCTTTGTGACGGTCCAAAATGTCGGCGGCTTTTATAACGCGGTTAAAGGTGCCTCTGCCGTTTACATCAACGCGGTTAAGGTCGTTAAGCTGCGCGGGTCCGTCCAGCGACAAACCCACAAGATAATCGTTCTTCTTGAAAAATTCCGCCCAATCGTCGTCTATCAAAAGCCCGTTTGTCTGTATGCTGTGATAAAATTTAAGTCCTTTTTTTGCGTATTTCTTTTCAAGTTCCGCAAAGCCCTTATAAAAATCGAGCCCTGCAAGCGTAGGCTCGCCGCCCTGAAACAAAAACGTACAGCTGCCGCTTGCGTATTCCGCGGCGCTTTTTATGATTTCCCCCGCGTCGGAGAGCGACATCATACCGCAAAAAGCCGTATTTCGGCAATTTGCCTCATCTTTATAAAAGCAGTATTTACAGTTCATATTGCACGCCGAAGAAGCCGGCTTTAAAAGAACGCTTACCTGTGGCATTTTTACCTCCGAATTTGCGTTGCCCCACACATCGCAAGACACATGCGGCAACCGAATATCAGAATATTATAGTAACACATTTGCCTCGGAAACTCAAATTTTTATCTTCGTAATGACAAAACAAAAAGTATATGATATTATAAAAAAAGATTGTATAAAGGAGACGGAAAAGTGAGCAGGGTTATAAATAAGCTGATTCGCAAAATCAGCGGCAGCGAGCTTGCACAGCAACAAAACGAAAGCATAATAAAGGGCGGCAAAGCGAACGAGGAAATAGTTCCGCTTTTGCGCAGAATGGCGGCGGACGGCTGCGTATTGCTCAAAAACAACGGGGCTTTGCCCATAAAGGACGAAGACAACGTCGCGATGTTCGGAAGAGTACAAAACGACAGCTTTTTTGTAGGCAACGGCTCCGGCGGAGATGTGTGCGCGCCCTACAAGGTGAGCTTTGCCGACGGCATGGAAAACAACGGTAAAATACATATAAACGAAGAACTCAAAAGCATATACGGCGAATGGTGCCGCAAGAGCAAAAATATACCCGACCCGGGATTTTGGGGGCATTGGCCGCGTTTTTACCCGGAGATGCCGCTTAAACGCGACGTTGTAAAAAGAGCAGCCGATAAGAGCAACAAGGCCGTGGTATTTATAGGCAGAAGTGCCGGCGAGGACCGCGAAAACGTCCTTAAAAAGGGCAGCTATTACCTCACGGACAGGGAAAAAGAAATGCTTGACCTTGTCACGGCTCACTTTGACGATGTAATTCTCATACTGAACATAGGAAGTCTTATAGACTTTGAAGAGATAGAGTCATATAAAGATAAGATAGGCTCGATACTGATAGTTTGGCAGGGCGGTATGGAGAGCGGAAACGCGCTTTCGGATATACTCTCGGGCGAAGTCACGCCGAGCGGAAAGCTCAGCGATACCATTGCAAAACGATATGAGGACTATCCGAGCAGCGGCAACTTCGGCGCAAAGGAGTATAACAATTATGTTGAGGACATTTTTGTAGGCTACCGCTATTTTGAGACCTTCGCCCCCGAAAAGGTGCTGTATGAATTCGGCTTCGGTCTCTCGTACACAACCTTTAAGACAGAGGTAGAAAGCGCCGACAGAGCCGACAAAAAAACAACCTTCACGGTGAAGGTTACAAATACGGGCAAGCTCCCCGGAAAAGAGACGGTGCAATTTTACGTTTCCGCTCCGAACGGCAAGCTCGGAAAGGCAAAAAAATCGCTCGTTGCATTTCATAAGACCGAGCTTTTATCTGCGGGTGAAAGCGAAACATTTGAAACGGTAATTTCGGACGAAAGCTTTGCGTCATATGACGACTCGGGAAAGGCGGGATACAAAAGCCGGTACATACTTGAGAGCGGCGTTTACGATATTTATGTCGGCAACAGTGTAAGAAAATGCGAAAAGGCTTACTCCTTTACACTTGAAAGCACGGTTGTAACCGCCGAGCTATCCGAAGTTATGGCAGTCAGCGAAAACCGCGCGTTTGAACGCTTTGCAGCCGTTTCCGACGGCGACAAAATCGCTCTGTCAAAGGAAAAAGTGCCTGTCCGCACCGTAGACTTAAAAGACCGCATACTCTCTTCTCTGCCCGATGGAAAAGAAATCAGCGGCGACAAAGGATATAAGCTCTCCGATGTAAAATCCGGTAAGGTAAAGCTGCAAGACTTTACGGCACAGTTCTCACTCGAAGAGCTTGAGGCAATCTCACGCGGCGAGGGTCCTATGAACAGCTCTCTCGGCGCAAAGGGTAACGCCGGCGCTCTCGGCGGAGTTCTGGAATCGCTCAGGGCAAAGGGCATACCTCCTATAATTACCACGGACGGTCCCTCCGGAATAAGACTGCTTTCCGCGTGCTCGCTGATGCCCTGCGGTACGGCGATAGCGTGTTCATGGGACGAAAAGCTCACCGAGGAATTATTCACGGAAATGGGCAAAGAGATGATAAAAAAGGGCAGCGACGTACTGTTAGCGCCCGGTATGAATATACATAGGAACGTGTTGTGCGGCAGAAACTTCGAATACTATTCGGAGGACCCTTATTTGACGGGTAAAACCGCAGCCGCCACGGTACGCGGAATTCAAAAGAACGGCGTTTCGGCGTGCCCAAAGCACTTTGCCGGCAACAATCAGGAATACAACCGCAATCATACCGACGACATAGTGTCGGAAAGAGCGCTTCGTGAAATCTATCTCAAGGGCTTTGAAATATGCGTTAAGGAGTCGTCTCCGCACTGTATTATGACGAGCTACAACAAGATAAACGGCGTATGGAGCCACTACAACTACGAGCTTTGCACCACCGTTTTGCGTGACGAATGGCACTTCGGCGGTATGGTTATGACAGACTGGTGGATGCGCTATGCTCCGTCACCCGAATTTCCGCAGCTGAGAGACAACGCATACCGCGTCAGAGCACAGGTTGACGTGCTTATGCCCGGATTTAAAACCGCGGTCAGCAAGAGCGGCGGAAACGACGGCTCGCTGCTCGAAACATACGGACAAAAGGACGGCATAACCTTAGGAGAGCTGCAGAGAACGGCAAACAACGTTCTCCGTTTCATCCTCTCAACCGATAAGAAACTCAATTGAATATAAAAGAGTCGGATATACTGCAATTGTATATCCGGCTCTTTCCTCTCTATTCCGTAAGTTTTTTCATATCGTCAGGCATGGGTGCGGTAAATTCCATAATTTTCTCGGTAACCGGGTGGGAAAAGCGGACAAAGCAGCAATGCAGTGCCTGATGGCTGAGCCTTTTATCGGTACTGCCGTACATATCGTCGCCGACAAGCGGCGCGCCGAGGCTTTTAAAATGAACGCGTATCTGATGTGTTCTGCCGGTTTCGAGATGTATTCTCAAAAGCGTACAGCCGTCCTTTACCTTTAACGACTTCCAATGTGTAACGGCTCTTTCGCCGCCCTCGCCGACGTCGCGCAACGTCTTCATGGGGTCCGGCCTTATAATAGGCTTATCTATAACGCCCTCTTTGTAAAATTCGCCGCCGGCAACCGCTAAATACTCCTTATATATTTTACCGCTCAGCTTTGCCGCCGAAAACTTATTGAGAGCGCACACCACTATGCCCGACGTTCCCTTGTCAAGTCTGCCGACAGAGCGAAATATGCACTCCTTACCCTCTTTCATAAGATGGAATGCCACCGCGTTTGACAGCGCGTCGCAACGGTGATTGTGCGATTCGTGCATGGCAATATCGGGCTTTTTGTTTATTACGAGTATATCGTCGTCCTCATAAATTATGTCGAGCGGTATATCCGCAGGAGCAGCGGAAGCGGTGCCCTCGTCGGACGGCAAATTTAAAGTCAGCGTATCTCCCGAATTTAAAATGTCTATACTTTTTGCGTTGACGCCGTTTTTCAGTATGCCGTTTTCGGTGCGCTTTAAAACGCAGAGCATTCTGTGAGACACGCCCTTGTGCTTTAAATAATCTTTTATTTTGACATTGCCGTTGTCATTGTCAATAAAAAATTCGATTTTGCGACCCATAATTCCACCATCGTTAAAATTCTGTTTTATTGCATTATATCATATAAAGGTGTAAAATAATATCGAAAATTAAAAGGGAGGAATACTATGCAGCTCGTAATAATGATTATCCACGACAACGACCACATGAATTCCATTCTCGTAAAAATGATGGAGGCGGGTATCAAGGGCGGTTCGCTTATAGAATGTGAGGGCGCTCTTCAGGCAATAGGTCGCGTATCCTCGGATCCGCCGCCTGTCTTCGGCTCTTTGCGCGAATATTTGAACCCCGAAAGCGCCGCAAAGAACAAGCTCCTTCTCTGCGCTATGAAGGACGAGGAGGTAGCGGTCGCAAAGCAGATTGCAAACGAAGTAACCGGCGGTCTCTCAAAGCCCAATACAGGCGTTATGTTTTGCCTGCCGCTGCTGTCTCACGAGGGATTAAAATAATACGGAGGAAAATTTATGCAGCTTTTATTTTTTGTACTGAACCGCTCCGAAATGCTTGACGATGTGCTGACAAGCTTTGCGGATCACGACATACACGGCGCCACAATACTTGACAGCAAGGGAATGGTTCATCTTCTGGCGTCTCACAGCGACGAGGGCGAGGTTCCGTTTTTCGGCGCTATGAGGGCATTTTTAAAGCCGGAACGCGAAAACAGCAACCTTATAATCGCCGCGGTAAAAGACGACCATGTTGACAATGCCGTAAAAGCCATAGAGGACGTCATAGGCGACCTCTCAAAGCCCGACTCGGGAGTGGTTTTCACCGTACCCATCAGTTATGTGAAAGGATTGTATAAGGATGGAGATTAAGACCCTTGCCACAGTAGCGCTGATGATGCTGTCGGGTCTTATCTTCGGCAGACTGTGTAAATTCATAAAGCTCCCAAACGTAACCGGGTATCTTATAGCCGGGCTTGTTTTCGGTCCGTCGCTGTTTAACATTGTGGACGAGAGTATGATAAACGAATTCGCTGTTATATCTGATATTGCACTCTCGTTTATAGCATTTTCCGTCGGCTGCGATTTCAGCCTTGACTATTTTAAAAAGGTGGGCAGCGCACCCATAATCGTCGCCATTTTTGAAGCGATGGGCGCCGTAATACTGCTTACTGTAACGCTTATAGTATGCAAAGTTGACATAAAGCTCTCTATACTGCTCGGTGCAATTGCCGCGGCAACCGCCCCTGCTCAAACTATAATGGTAATAAATCAATACAAGGCTAAGGGACCTTTGACGTCGCTCCTTTTAAGCGTTGTCGCACTTGACGACGCCGTAGCGCTTATAGGCTTCGGCTTTGCGAGCACTATAGTCACCGCCATGAACGGAAAAGGCGACAAGAGCCTTGTACTCTCAATACTCGACCCGTTTTATCAGGTGTTGATTTCGGCGGTTATCGGCTTTGTTTTGGCTCTTGTAATGAAACTGCTTTTGAAGTGGTTTAAAAAACATTCCAACCGAATCTGCGTTATACTCGGCATGGTGGCGCTCACATATTATCTCGCCACTCTGCTCAACGGTTCGAGCCTGCTCGCATGTATGTGCCTCGGCGCTGTTCTCACCAACATAATCCATGATTCCGACGATGTTGTAAAAGTTTCGGAGGGATTTACTCCGCCTATATATATGATGTTCTTTGTAATTTCGGGTGCGGGATTCGACGTATCGGCGCTCAAATCCATAGGCTTTATCGGAGTAATCTATGTGGTGGTAAGAGTTATAGGCAAAATGCTAGGCTCGTATGTAAGCGGCAAAATCACGCATCAGCCCGAAAAAGTATGCAAATGGCTGGGCCCCACGCTTATGCCGCAGGCAGGCGTTGCGCTCGGACTTATAGCCGTCGCCTCTACCATGGTTCCCGACTACGCTCCGCAGCTTCGCACGGTAATACTCTGCTCAACATTTATCTACTCAATCATAGGTCCCGGCGTTGCCAAATTCTCGCTTGTTAAAGCCGGCGAAATAGTTTTGCCCGACAAAAAGAAGAAAAAAGCCTGAGCATAATTAAAATTATATACATATAGTATACAAAGCGTTCTTTGCTTTTTGCAAAGGACGCTTTTTCTCGTTATTTTACACAGATTTTGCAGGCCTTTTTTTATCCGACCAAACATTGAATTAAACCTTGAACGTGTTATAATTATACATATATTTTTAGTATGTTGTATAGAATATTCTGAAAGGTACGTGTTGTTTTTGTCACTTGTAGCTATGAAAGACCTGCTTGCGCGCGCCGAGGAAAAAGGCATTGCCGCAGGCGCGTTTTCCGTCGGGAATATGGAAATGGTTATGGGCGCTGTAAGAGCCGCCGAAGAAACCGAAACCCCCATAATATTACAAATAGCAGAGGTCAGGCTTAAAAATTCGCCGCTCTCGCTTATGGGACCCATGATGCTTTCCGCCGCCGAAAACGCATCCGTACCGATTGCGGTACATCTCGATCACGGGCTGCATATCGAAACCGTAAACGAGGCGCTCAAAATGGGGTTTACCTCCGTTATGCTTGACGGCTCCGCTCTGCCGTTCGACGAAAACACGGCTTCGGTGAAAGAGGTTGTAAAGGAAGCTCAAAAATACTCCGCTACGGTTGAAGCCGAGCTCGGCGTAGTCGGCGGAAACGAGGGCGAGGGCAAAAAGCACGACATTCTCTGCACGAATCCCGACGACGCAAAACGGTTTTGCGAGGAAACCGGAATTGACGCTCTTGCCGTCGCCATAGGCAATGCACACGGAAATTATCCCGTTCTCCCCTCTCTGCGTTTTGACATTCTCGAAAAAATAAACGATGTTACGGACGTACCGCTCGTATTGCACGGCGGTACGGGCATCACCCCCGAAATGTTCCGCAGAGCAATTTCGCTCGGCATAAGAAAAATAAACATCGCAACGGCATCGTTTGACAGTCTTGCTTTGTCCGCAAAAGATTATTGCGACAGGCATGAAAAAGCAAACTACTTTGAGCTTTCAAGAGCCGAAGCCGACGGGGTATATAAAAACGTAAAAAGACATATCGAGATATTCAATATGAAATAAACAAGGAGAAAAATATGAAATACATAGAATTCGACCAAAGCAAAAAATACGACCTTATCCCCGTGGGAAGAATAGCGGTTGACTTAAATCCCGTGGACTACTACTGCCCGCTTAACGAAAGCACCACCTTTAAACGCTATCTCGGCGGCTCGCCCGCAAATATAGCCGTCGGTCTTGCAAGGCTCGGCAAAAAAGTCGGATTTATGGCACGTGTTTCCGATGATCAATTCGGCACATTCGTCACCGATTTCTTTAAAAACGAGGGCATAGATACCTCGCATATTGTAAGATGCACAAACGGCGAAAAGATAGGTCTCACCTTTACCGAAATTAAATCAGAGACCGAGAGCTCCATTGTGATGTACCGCAACGAGGCGGCGGATTTAAAGCTTGAGCCGTCCGACATAGACGAAAGCTATATAAAAGAGGCAAAGGCGGTTTTGATTTCGGGCACCGCGCTGTGCGAGAGCCCGTCGAGAGAGGCGGCGCTTAAAACCGTAATGCTTGCAAAAAGAAACGGCGTTCCGATAATATTCGATATAGATTACAGAGCTTACAACTGGAAAAACAGCGACGAAATTTCGATTTACTATTCCGCGGTTGCGAAAGAAGCCGATATAATTCTCGGCTCTCGCGAGGAATACGACCTCACCGAAAATCTTATAAAACCCGGTATGAGCGACCGCGAAACCGCCGATTATTGGCATTCGCAGAACGCCAAAATCGTGGTAATTAAGCACGGCAAGGACGGCTCTACGGCATACACTAACGACGGCGAGAGCTACAACATAAAGCCGTTCCCGGTAAAGCTTCTCAAATCCTTCGGCGGAGGCGACGGATATGCGTCGGCATTCCTTTACGGGCTGTTTGAGGGCTTTGACATAATCGACGCGCTCGAATTCGGCTCGGCTTCGGCGGCTATGCTCGTAGCATCGCACGCCTGCTCGCAGGATATGCCCACCGCAGACGAAGTAAGGGAATTCATCAAAAAAGAAAAAGAAGAATACGGCGAAATGATAGCAAGAGTGTAAAAAACTTTGCCGCATACGGTAAAACAAGAATTTAACATAAACGAGGGCAGCATAATGTACGAAAATCCTGAATTTAATGAAAACAACGAAAAAATCCTCTGCGAGAGAAACGGCAAAAACTCCGATATGCTGATGGATATCAGAGTTAAAATACTCAAAGCGGGCGAAGCAATGACATTTTGCGAAGCGGAGAACGAAACGGCTCTGCTTTTGATGGCGGGCGATATTGACTTCATCTTTGACGGAAAAACCGAAAATGCAAAAAGACGTTCGCCTTTTCTTGACAAAGCAACCGCAATACATTTTGCGCGGAACAACAAAGTAACCGTTAAAGCGAATTCCGACTCGCGGTTTGTAATTGAGCAGACCGACAACAAAAACGACTTCGGAATTCATTACTATAAGGGCGATGATATGACGGTTCAGCACTTCGGCGCCAATCAATGGGGCGGCACCGCGGACAGACGTGTGCTCACGGTTTTTGATTATGAATCCGCTCCGTATTCAAATCTTGTTTTGGGCGAGGTATTTCACAAGCCCGGCTGTTGGACCAGTTATCCGCCGCATTATCATCCGCAACCCGAGGTCTACTACTACGAATTCGACAAACCGCAGGGCTTCGGCGTGGGTTTTGTCGGAGACGACTGCTACAAGGTCGGCGACGAGGGCTGTCTTTGCATAACTCCCATGCACACGCATCAGCAGGCAGCCGCTCCCGGATATAATATGTGCTATGTCTGGATGATACGCCATCTCGACGGCGACCCGTGGAAAAAGACAAGAATAGACGCACCGGAGCACAAATGGCTTCTCGACGCGGAATAACGGAGGATATTTTATGGCTTATATGACCACCGCTCAGGCACTTGTCAAATTTCTTGACAATCAATATGTATCATTTGACGGTAAAGAGACCAAATTCGTTGACGGTATTTTTACAATATTCGGTCACGGAATAGTATGCGGTCTCGGTGAGGCGCTGTGCAGCGACAGAGGCGGACTTACGGTTTACCAAGGAAAGAACGAACAGGGCATGGCGCACGTTGCCACAGCCTTTGCAAAGCAAAACAATCGCAGAAAGATAATAGCCTGCTCCTCTTCAATAGGACCGGGTGCCGCAAATATGATAACGGCGGCGGCGACGGCGACGGTAAATCACATTCCGCTTTTGCTTTTTCCTGCCGATTCTTTTGCGTCGCGCCAGCCCGACCCCGTTCTTCAGCAGTTTGAGCAGATAAATTCGCTTGCCACCACAACAAATGACGCTTACAAGGCGGTCACAAGATATTGGGACAGAATTTCGCGTCCCGAGCAGCTTATGTCCGCTATGATAAATGCAATGCGCGTTTTAACCGACACTGCCGAAACAGGCGCAGTATGTATATCTCTTCCGCAGGACGTTGAGGGCGAAAGCTATGATTTTCCGGAGGAATTCCTCGCAAAGAGAGTTCATAAAATAACAAGAACAGTACCGTCACCGGACGAAGTGAACGATATAGCCGAAATTCTCTTACAAGCCGAAAAGCCTCTCGTTATCTGCGGCGGCGGCGTGAGATATTCGGAGGCCGGCGAAGCGCTCGAAAAATTCTGCGGCGAATTCAACATTCCGTTTGCCGAAACGCAGAGCGGAAAAACAGCCTGCCTTTCAAGCAACCCCCTAAACCTCGGCGGTCTCGGCGTTACGGGAAATTCCGCAGGCAACGACATTGCGAAATGTGCCGACGTAATTCTCGGCATAGGCACACGTTTTTCCGATTTCACCACAGGCTCAAAGGCTCTTTTCAGAAGCGACGCAAAGTTTATAACGATAAACATCTCGCGATTTGACGCGTACAAATTGGGTGCCGTAAAGCTCGTTTCGGACGCAAAGCTCGGTATAATCGCACTCGGCAAAACGCTGTCGGCTCACGAATACAAGACAAAATACACGTGTGAAATCAAGGACGCAAAAAAGCGTTGGGAAGATGAGATGGAGCGTTTCTCAAAATACAGGTACGATGAAAACTTCACACCGCTTATAAAGGCACGTGATAAGCGCTCTATCCCCGAATTCGCCGAAAAATTCGGTACCGTAACACAGGTGTCGGCAATTGAAAAAATACGTGAAATCATACCGCATGACGCCGTGTGCGTAGGCTCTGCCGGCTCGCTCCCGGGGGATCTTCAAAGAATGTGGACATCGGACAGCAGGTATTCGTACAATATGGAGTACGGCTACTCCTGTATGGGTTATGAAATAGCCGGCGCATTGGGCTCAAAGCTTGCGGAACCCCAAAAAGAGGTTTACGCGATGTGCGGCGACGGCAGCTACCTTATGCTGCACTCGGAGCTTGTCACCTCAATTCAGGAGCATAAAAAGATAAACGTACTGTTATTTGACAACAGCGGATTCGGCTGCATCAACAATCTTGAAATGTCCAACGGCATAGGCAATCTCGCAACTGAATTTCGTTTCCGCGACTCAAACGGCGATTTGCTCGGCGAGCTCTTACCCATAGACTTCGCGAAAAACGCGTCGGGTTACGGTGTGAAAACATACACGGCAAGGACTTTGGACGAACTGGAAGAAGCCCTTCGCGACAGCCTTAAATCAGAGGTTTCAACGCTTATTGACATAAAGGTTCTGCCGAAAACCATGACCGACGGTTACGGGGCATGGTGGAACGTCGGCATAGCCTCAACATCGGAGAACGAAGCCGTCAGAGAGGCTTATAAAAATAAAAAAGAAAATGAAAGTAAAGCGAGGAAATATTGATATGCTTGACAAAAACAAAGTTAAATTAGGTATTGCACCCATCGCCTGGACAAACGACGATATGCCCGACCTCGGAAAGGAAAACACCTTTGAGCAGTGCATCTCCGAAATGGCTCTCGCCGGCTTTACCGGCTGCGAAGTCGGCAACAAGTATCCGCGAGACGACATTCCCGCTCTTAAAAAGGCGCTTTCGCTTCGCAATATGCAGATATGCAACGCATGGTTTTCCTCGTTTCTTCTTACGAAACCGTATGATGAAGTGGAAAAGGACTTCATAGACCACATTTCTTTCCTTAAAGAAATGGGCGCAAAGGTTGTTGGAATTTCGGAGCAGAGCCACTCGATACAAGGCACAAACAAGGCTGTTTTCAAAGACAAATATGTTATGAACGATGACGAATGGGCGCGCCTTTGCGACGGAGTTTGCCGCCTCGGTAAGACCGCAAAGGATATGGGCATTGCCCTTACATATCACCACCATATGGGCACCGTTGTTCAGACTGCCGCCGAAATAGACCGTCTTATGGAAAATACGGATCCCGAGCTTTTCAGTCTTTTATATGATTCGGGTCATCTTGCATACTGCGGCGAGGATTACATCGGCGTTCTTAAAAAATATGCAAACAGAGTAAAACACGTACACTTAAAGGATATAAGACCCGAGGTTATAGATAAGGTCAAAAGAGAAAACCTCAGCTTTCTCGACGGTGTAAGGCTCGGAACATTTACGGTTCCCGGCGACGGAGCAATAGACTTCGGCCCGATATTTGACATTCTTGCAAACAGCGGCTATGAGGGTTATGTTCTCGTAGAGGCAGAGCAGGACCCTGCCAAGGCAAATCCGTTTGAATATGCGCTCAAAGCGAGAGCTTATATAAGAGAGAAATCAGGACTTTAATAAAAATAAGGTGTTGTATCTTTTGTACAATACCGATTCTAAGGAGATAAAAATATGGCAGTTGAAAAATTAAAATACTTTGTGAACGGTGAATTCCGTGAATCCAAAACCGACACATGGTATGACCTTCACAATCCGAGCACGGGCGAAGTCACCGGTCAGGCACCGTGCTGTACCGATGATGAGGTTCTCGAGGCAATAGCGGCAGCCAAAGCGGCTTTTCCCGGTTGGAGCTCGACTCCGGCTATAAAGAGAGCGCAGATTATGTATAAAATCCGCGACCTCATTATAGAGCATATGGATGAGCTGACCTTATCGGTAGCCACCGAAAACGGCAAAGTATGGTCCGAATCGGAGGGCGACGTTCTCAAGGCAAAAGAGGGCACAGAGCTTGCAACTCAGGTTCCGTCGCTTATGATGGGCGAGAGCATCATGGACGCGTCACGCGGCTACGACACGGTTAAATACCGCGAGCCTATCGGCGTTTTTGCCGGTATAGTGCCCGTAAACTTCCCTGCCATGATACCGTTCGGCTGGATGGCACCGACCTGCATAGCCTGCGGTAACACAATGGTATTAAAGGCTGCCTCGCTCACCCCCAGAACCGCTCTTAAAATTGCCGCTCTTTACAAAGAAGCAGGCGTTCCGGACGGTGTTATCAACATAGTTACCTGCTCAAGGAACGAGATAAACACGATTCTCGACCACCCCGACGTAAAGGGTATTACCTTTGTAGGCTCTACTCCCGTCGGACTTAAAATATATCAGCGTGCCGCAGCGTCGGGCAAGCGTTGTCAGGCACTTTGCCAGGCTAAGAACCATGCGCTCGTTATGGCTGACGCCGCTCTCGAAAGAACCGTAGCCGGTGTTATAAACTCTGCTTACGGCTGTGCCGGTCAGCGCTGTATGGCTCTCTCCTGCTGTGTTGTCGAAGAGAGCATTGCCGACAAATTCGTTGCCGAGCTAAAACGTCAGGCTGAAAAAATCAAGGTCGGCCCTGCCTGGGAAAAGGATTCAAAGCTCGGTCCCATAACATACGAGAAGCATTACAAGGAAGTTCTCGCCGATATAGACAAGGGCGTTAAAGAGGGCGCAGAGCTTGTTCTTGACGGCAGAGACTGCGTAGTTACCGGCTATGAGAACGGATACTTTGTAGGCCCCACGATTTTTGACCATGTCACCGAAGATATGACCATAGGCAGAGACGAAGTGTTCGGCCCCGTACTTTGCATTAAGAGATGCAAGGACTTTAACGAGGGACTTAAAATAATGAATTCAAACCCCTACGCAAACGGCTCGGTAATTTACACTCAGAGCGGATATTTCGCCCGTGAATTCGCACGCCACACCGACGGCGGTCAGGTAGGTATAAACGTAGGTATACCCGTTCCCGTAGGCTTTTTCCCGTTCAGCGGTCATAAGCAGTCGTTCTTCGGCGACCTTCACTGCCTCGGCAAAGACGCTTACCGTTTCTATACGGAGTCAAAGGCGGTAACAACGCATTGGTTTGACGAAGAGGAAAAAACCGCAACGGAAGTCAGCACTTGGGACGGCACAATCTAAAAAAATAAAACGGAGGAAATTTATGCTTAATATAGGAATAATCGGCGCAGGCCGCATAGGCAAGGTGCATCTTGAATCCATAAGCTATCACGTAAAAAATGCTGCGGTAAAGGCTATGGCAGATCCTTTTATGAACGATGAGACAGAAAAGCTCATAAGAAGCTACGGAGTGGAGACCGTAACGCGCGACTATAAGGATATACTGAACGACAAGGATATTGACGCCGTGCTTGTATGCTCGTCGACCGATACACACGCGGCAATTTCGATTGAAGCGATAAACGCGGGCAAACACGTATTCTGTGAAAAACCGGTAGACCATTCCGTGGAAAAAATCGAAGCGGTTGCAAACGCCCTAAAAGAGCATCCTGAAATAAAATTCCAGGTGGGCTTTAACCGCCGTTTCGACCACAACTTTGCCGCTATACGCAGAGCTTACGACGAGGGAAAAATCGGTGAGGCGCACATACTGAAAATCACCTCGCGCGACCCCGAACCGCCGAATCCCGCATACATAAAGGTATCGGGCGGTATTTTCCTTGATATGACGATACACGACTTTGATATGGCGTGCTACCTCACTGACAGTGATGTAGAAGAGCTCTATGTAAATTCCGCCGTGCTTGTTGACCCTGCCATAGGCGAACAGGGTGACGTTGACACTGCGATAATATCAATGAAAATGGCAAACGGCGCTCTTGCGGTTATAGACAACTCCCGAAAAGCCGCTTACGGCTATGACCAGCGCGCCGAGCTTTTCGGCTCAAAGGGTATGGTAGCCACAAGCAACGACACGGTATCTTCGGCGGTAATCTCAAATGCAGACGGAGTTACGGGCGAAAAGCCGCTGTTCTTCTTCCTTGAAAGATATATGGAGTCTTTTTCTGAGGAAATGCGTCAATTTACGGACGCCGTAATCAATGATACGGAGGTTCCCGTCGGAATTCACGCCGGTCTTCAGTCTGTAAAGATAGGTCTTGCCGCAAAGAAATCCGTAGAGGAGCACAGACCCGTAAAAATTTCCGAAATATAATATAATCGGAGCATAAAGAAATCCCGAACAAAAGGCCGAATGTTTACAAGCCCTTGTTCGGGATTTTATTTTTAATTGTATGTTTTAATTATCTTCTCCACGGATTTGCAGGGTCGGGGTCCGTCGGATCCCAGCCGCGACGACCGTCGGAGGAACTTATTTTAACTGCCGTGGGTTTCGGAAGAACCGTTTTTCCCCAGCTGTCATATATAATAACGGTTGTGCCGAGCGGACAGCAATCATATATCCATTTGGCATCTGCCGTTGTAAGTCTGACGCAGCCGTGTGAAGCGGCGCTGCCGAGCTTATTATAGCTCTTGTAAATAAGCGTGGAATTATCCTGCTTTGAATACGGAACGGAATGGAAAAGCACCTTGCCGACTATTCTTGTTGAATACTGACCGTAAACGTTGCCTTTAAGCTCCTTCCAGCGGTATTTGGCAGGTGTGTTAAAAACTCCGACAGGAGTTAAGCCGTCTGTTCCGACCGAGCACACAAAGGCTCTGTCCGGCACCGTAAATTTGCCTCTGTAGTCCTTGCCGTAAACCGTTATACAGTTGTTTGTGCGGTCAACCGCAATGAGATACGGTGCATCGTGATTTACAGCCTGCGGATGAAGATAATAGCTGTACAACGTACCGTTTGTAAGAGTGTAAGCGTTGCCGTCATAATATATAGGACCGTTGTAATTTTTGTTCCAAATGCCGCCGTCAATGGCGTTAAGAGTGTCGCCGTAAACGTATGCGCCGTTAAAATTAAAATCAACTATGCCGCCCGATACAACGTACCAGTCGTTGCCGTATTTAACAAGAGTATTGGCGTCCCACCGCAATATGCCGCCGTACACGTAATACCATGTGCCGTAGTAATCGGTGAGCGTTTCGGCTGACCAATCGAGTATGCCTTTCCAAACATAATACCATGTGTCATAGTATTTGGTAAGACCGATATAATCCCAATTAAGTATACCTTTTTCAACGTAGTACCACGTATCGTAATACTTGGTAAGACCTGTATAGTCCCAGTTAAGTATACCTTTTTCAACATAGTACCAGGTACCGTAATACTTTGTGAGTCCTGTATAGTCCCAGTTAAGTATGCCTTTTTCAACATAGTACCAGGTACCGTAATACTTTGTTAGTC
>DJOQ01000015.1 GCA_002437245.1 Ruminococcaceae bacterium UBA6434 | reverse complement strand
TGGCGAACAATCATTTTCTCCGGTTGGTCTGCCAAAATGTAGTCGGTAAATTATCTACGGCGATGATGTGGGATGCCGTGTCCTCATCGCTTTCTGAAAGAGTCTGGAACTATATGCAATTCAAATGTGAAAATGGGATCTTGAAGGGTCTGGAAAAAACCGCCTTCCAGCTGCATTGCTCTGAAAGGCAGTTACAGCGTATTATGAACGGTTTTGAATCAAATGGTGCGGTAAAGAAAATCGGAAAAGGCGCATACCAAATAACGGAAGTTGGAAGAGGAGCTAAATAAGTTGCCCTGCAAATATGTTCATAAAGTAGTAGTTCAATTTCATTCATAATAAGCTTGCGTTCTGGAATGGGAACGGACAATCATCCATCCCATAGACCTTTTCACATAATAAACATACAAGCCCATATACGGATAGCGGTTGTTTCTGCCATCCGCATATGGGCATTGTATTATAGATTTCTGATTGTACTCGCACTGCTGCTGTTCTTGTCATGCTTTATGCAAGGTTGTCTTTTAACTTTTTCACACAATACAGCGGTAAAAGTACGGGAATCAAAATCTGCTTTGACTTTATTTTCGAGCTTCAAATTTAGTTATAATATTCAATTTTCACAATTGACACCCATCAATTTTTGTATTATAATTCCAATATATTGTTTGCAGCTTTTCTGCGGCATCTTAGCGGCTTGAAGCCGATATTTCAAGACATGTAAAGGTTTTATCTTTACATATGCTGTTTTTCGGAATTTTCAAAAAATGCAGCATATTATCTCTATATAACGCAGTACAGCGGATTTTGCCGATTTTTCATATGCTCTGTAATCGAAAAAACTAATATGTAAATTCAATATACTTTACATATTCTTGTTTGTGTTGACGGACACTCGGTAATTAAAAAGCACTATTCAGAGGAAAAATAAAGATTAAGGCCTTTTTCGGACGGGAGGAATTTATGAGTAAAACGGGAGAGTCGATGCACGGTATAACCTTTAAAGACAAAATAGGCTATGCCATGGGCGATATGGGCGGACTGCTGACATTCGGTCTTGTCTCTGCCTTTTTGAATATGTTTTACACTGACGTTCTCGGTATATCCGCGGCACGCATAACCGTGCTTATGATAGTGGCGAGAATTTGGGACGCGGTAAACGACCCTATGTGGGGGTCTTTTATCGACTCAAGGAAGCCCACCAAATACGGAAGATTCAGACCGTACATACTTTGGGCATCTCTGCCGCTTGCGGTAGGCGCTTTCTTTATGTTCTTTAAAATTCCGGGTCTCAGCGACAACCAGTATCTTATTTACGCATATATCACATACATATTTTACGGTATGATGTACACCGGCGTAAATATTCCCTACGGCTCGCTCGCCTCGGTAATAACCGACGATGAAATAGAACGTTCGTCTCTTTCGATGTGGCGAAGCATAGGCGCAGGCATAGGCGGTCTTCCGGCCTCCATCCTTTTGCCGCTCCTCGTTTACACTACCGTAACCGCAGAAAACGGAACAGCCGCAAAGGTGCTCGACGGCACAAAGCTCTCGCTGTCGGTAGCTGTTCTCTCCGTTCTCACAGTAATAATTTTCTTCTTGCATTTTAAGCTGACAAAGGAAAGGATAACCTTACCTCCCACACAGAATCAAAAGGATTACAATCTCGGCAAAGCGATGCGTTCTCTTTTAAAGAACAAGCCGTTTATCGCACTTTGCATAGTGTCAATGCTTCTTATCTGCTTCCAGATGTACACACAGACCGTTTACAACTATCTTTTTAAGAACTTCTATGAAAAGCCGGGCCTTTACGCACTTGTTACCGTATGCACATATTTGCCGATGGTACTGCTTTTGCCGTTTATGGGCAAGCTTATAAGAAAATTCGGCAAAAAAGAGATATGCTCCGCCGGAATTCTCTTTGCTCTTATTGTAAACATAGTAATGTTCCTTATAAGATTTACTCCTGCCGTGAGTAATCCGTATGTATTCCTTGTTCTTTCGTTCTTCTCGGGAGCGGGGCAGACATTCCTCATTATGGAAATCTGGGCGCTTGTTACGGATGTCACGGACTATCACGAATACATATCGCGCAGACGGGAAGAAGGCACATCTTACAGCTTTTATTCATTTGCACGCAAGCTCGGTCAAACAGTAGCCGGTGCCGGTGCGGCAGGTGTTCTCGGAGCTATCGGCTACGACGGCAAGCTCGCCGTTCAGTCGCCCGAAGTACTGGCAAGACTCTATGACATAGCAACAATAATTCCTGCAATACTGCTTGCTATTATGTTTGCGGTATTGACGTTCGGCTATAAGCTTTCAAAGGAGCAGCTTGAAGAACTCCATAAGGTTTTAATTGAAAGAAGAGAAAAAGCGGAAGCCGAAACAAAGTAAAATCAAAACAAGACTTTTAAATACCGAAGCCCCGAATATGCTGAAAATAAGCATATTCGGGGCTCTTTTTTGTAATTCACATTGTATTATTCAACCGTCAGTATTCTGTTGTCGGCGCCACAGAGCACAATATCGGGTGTAATTGTTTTCTTCCCGATATTCTCGATATGAACTCTGACATACTTGCTGTCACAATCCACGGTAAATCGCAAATGAACGCAGTCGCCGTTTTTATATGCAAAGCTCTCGCCGTCGTCGGTAAAGAATTCGGATTTAAAGCTGCCGCTCCTTAAAGGATACACGGTAAGCTTTAATTTTTCCGCAGACTTATAGCCGTACAAAGCCTCATCATAAGCTATAACACTTCCGCCGCGTACAAAATACGGAACTTCGCCGTCGGGCGGAATATTCAGCGTTACGGACGTACCGCCGTCGTATACTTTATCGTTTAAATACCAAATTTCGTTTTTGGGGAGGTAAACTTCGGTATCATTCACTCCCTCGTCAAGAATACACACAGCGAGAATATCCCTGCCCACGAGGAACGAAGCGCTGTCGCAGTCTATCTCTTTGTCGTCATAGTAGAGAAACAGCGGAGATGTCATGGGCACATCGTTTTCCGCCGACAAAAAGGCTGAATTATAAAGATAAGGAATGAGTTTTTTCCTTTCCGCCATTATCTTTCGGGCAGCAGGTACTGCATCGGGATAGCTCCACGGCATAGTTGCGGAGCCGTCCGAATTCCACGAATGTATCGTAAATCTCGGTTCAAAAATGCCGTGCTGCATCCATCTTAAAAGCAGCTCCCGTGACGGCATATCTCCCGAAAATCCGCCGAGGTCGTGCCCGTAGAAGAAAAATCCCGAAAGAGACATTGTCATACCTATGTAATGGCAATAGCGAAGGTCGTTAAACGACGTAAAATTGTCTCCCGACCAGGTTGTTGCAAGACGTCTTACGGCGCTGCTGCCGCTTCGGGTCGATAAGAACGGCCTTTTGCCCGGATATTTTTCTGTTTGCGCCGAGTATGAGGAGGCAACCATAAGATATGTGAGTATCGGTCTTATTCTGCTCGCCTTTACGTTACCGTCTTTAAAGCCGTTTGCCACGGCGTCGGTATCTTTTATATCAAACTCATTATTATCGTTCCAAGTGGCGTCTATTCCGAAATTCAAAAGCTTTTCCGTAACATTGTCGCGCCAAAATTTAAAGCCCTCGGGCAGAGTAAAATCAATGTAACTGCCCATACCGTCCCAAAACTCGGTTACAAACGGTGTACCGTCGTCGTTCTTTACAAACAGTCCTTTTTCGGCTATTTCATTGTACATAGGGTGCGATGTCAAAAAGGCAGGCTTGATATTTGGTATCAAGTGAATTTTCTCGCCGTTAAAACGCTCAATAAACTTGGCAGGGTCGGGGAATTTATCATAATTCCAATTAAAAACGCACCGCAGATTACCGACTGAGGTATAGCCCGATGACAGATAGAATCCGCCGCAGCTCATATTTAATGTATCAAGCTTTTTAAGGAAATCGTACATTTTTTCTTCGGAATTCGGAGCGTCGGTATAAGCCATAGTGCTGGCGCAGTAATCAAAGCTCCATTTCGGAGGCAAGGTCTGCTTTCCGCAGACGGAGCAATACTGCTGTAAGATTTCAAGCTTTGAGCCGAAAAATACATAATAAACAAGACAATCGTCGTCGCTTTTAAAGAACTTAAAAGCAGGATAATAATTATTTATTTCTCTGCCGAGGTCCATAACGGCGCTGTCGGACGTATCATAATAGATACCGTAGCAACCGACGGAATTTTCACACATATAAAACGGCACGTGCTTATAAAGCGGGTCCGACGTTTTCGCATCGTAGCCCATACTGTCGCTCGTCTCTATGCGAAAGGTACGCCCTGCCTTATTGACGCTTCCGCTCTTATCGCCGAGGCCGTATATTTTTTCGCCCTTTTCGCGCGTTATATAATGATAAGTTCCGTTGCCGAATTCATTTTGAAAATTATAGGCAAGCGGCGCTCTGTCGGCAAAAAGAAGCTTGCCGTCCTTTTTATAACTCAGCACAAAATTGTGCGTATCAAGCCCTACTTCGACATTTTCCAAAGAGAAGCGCTCGCCCTCTGCTGTTTCATTTACTTTCGGAGTAAACAGAGGAAATCCGTCAAGGCTAAGCTTATCTCTGCCCTCTGTGAGAAATTCGTTTTGCGGATCTACGGTAAATGTGGGCAGCATTTTACAGCCGTCGTGAAATAGGGCAACACGCATCATACTGCCGCTCAAGAAGTCAATACGCGCCGTAATATCACCGCAAACATATACTCTGCTGCTGCCGCTGTGCTCTGACAGCTTAAAATCATGTGAAAACTTCATTACAGCACCGGTCCCTTATTGAAAAGTGTATTTTTTATAAGCGTTGCGGTCTTCCAACCTGCAAGGCGCGTCTTTTCGCAGAAATTCATTACCTTGTGCGTTCCGGGCTTCCAAGTCGGTATTTCCCTGCAATTCGGGTCGCCGCTCTTTACAAATGCGCTGATTGCCGATACCATTTGCTCCGATATGAGACAGTCGATATCGGTAAACGGACGCCAACTGTTTTTAAGCGTTGAAAATACGTACGGTAAGTCACTTGAATGCCATGCGCCGCAGTTATCGCCCGGCAAATCGCGCGCAAAAAGATAGACAAAGCATTTACTGCCCTTATCGTTTCGCACCCACTTTTTCACAAGCAGTTTTAAAACTATCGGTATCATATCCGCCGTTGTAACGCCGAGTATTTTCGGCATTGCGCTTATTGTTTTTATATTGAATGTATCCTTTGTGAGGAGCTTGCCGTCATCACAAGGCAGCGTATAAAACAGCGTGCTTTTAATTCCCTCGTCGCGGCATGCCTTGAGCCACGCATAGTAAAGGGTTTTCGCGTCTGTCCCGCGAAGCTCCGAAAGGCTTGTTTTACCGGCGTTTTTGATTATTTCGTCCCAGAATTTTTTCATCTTTTGCGGCGACAACGGACGTGACAAAGCTCGCTGAAGCGCGGCTCCGCTCAACATAACGGCACCCGACACCATATCCTTTGTAAGAGGGCTTGACAAAAGCACATCTACGCTCATAGCGCCGGCGCTCTGCCCCAAAAGGGTTATTCTGTCGGGATCGCCGCCGAAAGAAGAAATGTTGTTTTTTATCCATTTAAGAGCAGCCGCCTGGTCAAAAAGACCGAAATTGCCGCATACTCCGCTTTCATCGGCAACATCGGGGTGGGAACAAAAGCCGTAAGGCCCGAGACGGTAATTCACAGAGACAAAAACAATGTCATTTTCGGCATACGCCTTGCCGCTGATATGACCTTCGTTTGAACTGCCGCCCGTAAAGGAACCGCCGTGTATATACAGCAAAACCGGGCAATTTTTTGCATTTTTGGGCGCGCTGATATTAAGATACTGACAGTCTTCGCTGTATGTAAAGCTCATACCGCGTCTGAATTCCCTGTGATAAAACGGGTTAACCTTTGCGTCGTCCTCAAAACCGCGGTGTTGGTAACAGCAATCGCCGAAAGCGGTCGCGTCATATACGCCGTCCCACTTTTCGTTAACGACGGGATACTCCCACCTGCCTGCATCGGCATACTTTATGCCGCGAAACTCAACATAGTCGCCGTTATCAAGTCCGACAATATCACCGCATAAGGTTTTTAATTTTACTGTATTCATTTTTTCGCCCCTTACGTTATCGCATAAATAAAAGCAGCCTACAAGCTCAAAAAATTTTCCGAGTCTGTCGTTTTGAGTAATGCCGCAATACATAATTTTGTACAAACAAGCCGTTTTTACGGCATTATTATGTGCAAATTATACGTTAAAAACTGTGCTGTGTCAATTGTTTTTAAGGTAATTTGTACAAAATCAAGAGCCGATTTCGGGGCTGTGTTTAAGCTTGTTGCCGACCGCCTTTTTGTAAACAACAACGGAAATTACGGCGGACACAGTCTCGGCTATCCAAAAGGCGTTCCAAACACCGTCGGCACCGAATATCCGTGTTAAAACAAAAGCTGTCGGTATTATTACAATCGCATATCTGCAAAGCGATATTATGAGGGATTCAACACCCTTGCCGAGTCCCTCAAGGGCGCCCGAAGAGGTCACCGAAACCGATGAAACCACAAATCCGGCGCTGATTATCATAAGAGCCTTTTTTCCTGCGTTTACGGTTTCGGGATTATCCGTGAACATTCCTATCAGCTTATGCGGCAACGCAAGGCACAGCACAGTACCGAAAAGCATTATGCCTGCCGTCAGCACAAGAGTTATATCGTATATTTTTTTAACTCTTTTATACTCCGCCGCGCCGTAATTGTAGCCTATAATGGGCCGCATACCCTGCACTATACCGTTGGCCGGCAGATATAAAAACGTCTGAAGCTTATAGTATACGCCGAGGACAACAACATATATCTGCGAAAACGACGCGAGCATTGCATTGAGACTTGACACAAGCAAAGACGGCAGAGCAAGATTTATCGCCGCGGGAATCCCGATAAAATACAGCTTACGGTCTATAACTTTATTGCGCTTTAAATACTTGCGGTTTATGGTTACGCTCGGTCTTTTTACGGCGTACAAAACTATATAAAGCAAAAGCGTGCTCACCTGCCCTATACCTGTTGCGAGGGCGGCGCCGTCAATTCCCATTTTCGGAAACGGCCCTATACCGAATATCAAAAGCGGATCGAGGACGATATTTACGATACAGCCAGTCATAAGTCCTGCCATGGAAGCATTCATTCTGCCCACAGCCTGAAAGATTTTTTCGTATGCGAGGCTTACCATAATTACGGCGGAGAACGAAAAAACTATTGTTGAATAGCGAACTCCGAGCGAAATTACGTTTTCGGACTGCGTGAACATTTTAAGAAACGGGCGCATAATCGGGATACTGACCGCGGCAGCAATAATGCCGTGAAGTATCGAGAACAAAAATCCGTGCGTGGCGGCGGTATCTGCCGCCTCTTTTTCGCCTGCACCGAGGTGAAACGCGATAACGGCATTGAGCCCCACTCCGAAGCCTATTGCAAGCGCATTGACAAGATTTTGCACCGGATAGACAAGCGACAGAGCAGTTATTGCGTCCTCGCCTATTTTGGCGACAAAAAAGCTGTCCACTATATTATAAAGCGAATTGACAAGCATTGATATCACCATAGGTGTAGCCATAGACATAATAAGCGGAAAAACAGGCTTTTCCTTCATAAATTTTTCATTCATACAAACACAGCTGCCTTTCATATCAGCGGACTTCCTCTTACAATTAAAAAAGCCACGCAATTACTCACTCTCGAATAATTGCATGGCGAAAACACATCTTTTTAAGACCGGAAAAATCCATACGTTGTTTTATCGGTATGTAATATAGCACACTTTCGCCGCTAAGTCAATAACGACGGCAGAATATGATTATTATAAAGGCTCAGAAACGGCGGTACTTACGGCGTCAAATTTAACAACGGTATCACTTAGCCAATATGTTGTAAGCACAAGATACACCGAAGCTTCATCGGGCACTTTGTAAATTTGACCCTCGGCGTCGAAAGCGGCAGAAAAATCGCAATCATTTTTCGGAGTCTTTTTCGCAACATATTTAATATCACCGTAAAAAACGCAGTTCTGCGGCAAATCATCGCATATTGCGGCGCCCTTGTGCCACTCGTATAAATAGCCGTCAACCATAACTGTAGGATAGACCTTTTCGGCGCCCGGCAGCGTACTGCGATAACCGGTTTTATGATTTTGTATGCCGCGCCATATTAAAATTGCGGCAGCAACGCAAATAACAAAAGCAACCGACAAATACAAAGCCGTACAGAGAGTTTTGCTTTTTCGACGGTTTTTTGTCTTTTCGACGGATTCCCCGCCGCTCTTGCCGTAAGAAGTGTTCATATCTTTTCTGTTCATAAATATGCCTCGATTAGGACTGCACTGCTCTCAAACGTATCTGTGTCTATGTAATGCTTGAACCTTGTTCAGTACCTTATAGAATTACACTACTCTCAAACCCGTAGGGGCTTCACCTTTTCCGCCTTGTGGTTTCAGTACCTTATAGAATTACACTACTCTCAAACATCGTTTTGACTTCCGCGACCTTGGTGTTCGTTTCAGTACCTTATAGAATTACACTACTCTCAAACGATGAAATCACAATCGACGCCGACAATCGGGTTTCAGTACCTTATAGAATTACACTACTCTCAAACAGTGACGATGATAAACAAAAAAATTTACACTGTTTCAGTACCTTATAGAATTACACTACTCTCAAACGGGGTACAACCTCCGTTGTTGGGATTTCTAGTTTCAGTACCTTATAGAATTACACTACTCTCAAACGCAATTCCGAAAGGACGTGACTTGTAAATGGTTTCAGTACCTTATAGAATTACACTACTCTCAAACCTTCAGCTAACGCGCTGAACAGGGCTTCAGTTTCAGTACCTTATAGAATTACACTACTCTCAAACATGTATTTTAATATTGCCGTTTGCCATCGTGTTTCAGTACCTTATAGAATTACACTACTCTCAAACAGCTCGTCGGCTCTTGCGATTTGCGTTAAAGTTTCAGTACCTTATAGAATTACACTACTCTCAAACAAAGATATTCGGGTCAATGTTAAGCGCGTTGTTTCAGTACCTTATAGAATTACACTACTCTCAAACAACGCAAATTTCGACGAAAAAGATTATTTTGTTTCAGTACCTTATAGAAT
>DJOQ01000011.1:16953-40745 GCA_002437245.1 Ruminococcaceae bacterium UBA6434 | reverse complement strand
TGACCGCCGCGTACTGCGGTACGCAAGGGAAAAGTTAATTCGTTTTATCAAAGGATATTACACAAAATCAGACCTCATCGTCCCAGTTGTCGTCTAACTCAAAGTCTTTGTGCATAAGCTCACGAACAGCCTCGATTATGCCGTTGGCGTCGATGCCGACCATGGACATAATGTCCTCGTGAAGACCTATGGGAGCGAACTTGTCGGGGTGACCGAGTTTCTTGAAAGCGCAGCCCTTACCGGATTCAACAACAACTTCGGCAACGGCAGAGCCGAGACCGCCGATTACGTTGTGATCCTCAACCGTGATGATACGGCGTGTATCCTGAACCGCCTTTAAGATAGCCTCTTTGTCGATAGGCTTAATGGTGTGCATATTGAGTACGCGAACCTTAAGTCCGTCGGCGCTCTCGAGGAATTTAGCAGCCTCACGAGCCTGGAATACGCATGAGCCGCAGGCTATTACGGTAATATCGGTACCGGGATGAACTTCGACAGCCTTGCCGACCTCAAATCCGTAATCCTCATTATCGTAAAGAACACGGTCGAAACCGCGGTTGATTCTTATGTAGTACGGGCCGTAGTTTTCATAAGCGGCGCGAACGGCATTTGCCGTCTCATAACCGTCTGCGGGGCAGATAACGGTGAGATTGGGCATAGCTCTTGTAACGGCAAGGTCAACTATTGCATGGTGTGTTGAACCCGCCTGACCGAAAGAAGTACCCGAATGTGTGGCTATGATTTTAGCGTTGACATTCTGATAGCAGATGTCGGTGTGCAGCTGGTCTGCCGCGCGAAGCGATGCAAATACCGAGAAGGTGGAAGCAAACGGAACAAGTCCCGCCCTTGCCATACCTGCCGCAACGCCGAGCATATTCTGCTCAGCAATACCGACGTTGAAAACTCTGTCGGGGCACGCATTTGTGAAATCCTGAAGTTTTGTGGAAGTTGCAAGGTCAGCGGTGACCGCAACTATCTCTTTATGCTCCTTGGCAAGATCAGCCAAGGTTTTTCCGTAAATCTCCGAGGTAGAGAGCTCGGGAGTCTCAATTACGTTGTATACAAATCCGCCTGCCATTATTCAAACTCCTTTCCGCAGCGAGCTATACGCTCAGCACTGTATTCATCAAGGTCTTTTGCGGCAACCTTTGCCATCTCTTCGTCAATGGCGCCGTAATGCCACTTGTAGTTACCGCTTGTAAGCTTGATTCCGACGCCCTTAACGGTATCGGCGATTATAGCGGTAGGCTTATCCTTGGTCTTGTGTGCCTCATCAATAGCCTTGCAGAGAGAAACGATGTTGTTGCCCTCGCAAACGATTGTATGGAAGCCGAATGCCGTGAATTTATCGGCAAGGGGTTCGAGCTTCATAACATCCTCGGTGTTGCCGTCAATCATACAATGGTTGCGGTCAACTATCGTGATGCAGTTTGTAAGATTATAGTGGTGAATGGTCATAAGACCTTCCCAGTTTGAACCCTCGTCAAGCTCGCCGTCGCCTGTTACAACGTAGGTGTAGTAATCCTTGCCGAGAACTCTTGCGGCAATAGCCGTACCTGCCGCTATCGGAATGCCGTGACCGAGCGAACCCGTGGACGCGTCAACGCCGGCAACCTTATTTGAGTCAAGATGGATACCCATTTTTGAGTTTGTAAGGTTAAAGGTTTTTAACTGCTCGGGGTCGTTGTAGCCGAAATCGCAAAGCACGGGTGCATAAGCTATGCCGGCGTGGCCCTTACTGAGAATGAAGCGATCGCGATCTTCCCACTTCGGGTCGTCTTTTTTGATGTTGAGGTATCTGTGATACATAACGGTAAGAATGTCCATAACGCTCATACCGCCGCCGATATGGCCGCTTCCCGCCCAGACTGTGGTCTGAAGACAGAGATGCCTTAAATCGTTGGCTTTTTTCTCAAGCGCGAGCCATTCCTCCTTGGTCAAAGGTGCTCTTTCCATAATTTTCCTCCCTGATTGTAAAGTTTTGTATTACGGGCGGCCGCGCTCCACGCACAGCCGCCTTAAATCCGTGTTTAAAATCAGCCCTTTAGTTCGGGATGATTTTTCTCAACTACCGAGAACGCGTCTTCGGCTATCTCTATGGACTTTTTGATGTCCTCATCGGTAACGGCAGCGTTCATAAAGTGGTTGTGGTGAGACGCGAGGAACAAGCCGCGGCTTACGCACTCCGATACCCACTCCTGATGAAGCATAAGGCTGTCATCGTTTGCGATACGAAGATAGAAGAGAGCCGGTTCGCCGGAAACAACAAGGTCAAAGCCGTGTTCTTTGGCGGCAGCCTTAAAGCCCTCGGTAAGCTTTGTGCCCTTTTCGCGGAACATCTTGGGTGTGTCGAGTTTTTTCATCTTGTCGATGCAAGCTATGGAAGCTGCAAAGGGAATTGCGCTCATCCAGTAAGAGCCTGTATATGTAATGCCCGAAACGGTGGCTTTCATATGCTCGCCGCCGCAGAGTGCCGACATATTGTATCCGTTTGCAAGAGCCTTGCAGAAGCAGATAAGGTCTGCCTTGATTCCGTAGTAATGGTCGGAGCCGGCTATATCGAGACGGAAGCCTGTTCTGACGTCGTCAAAGATAAGAACCATACCGTGATCGTCGCAGAATTTGCGTACAGCCTGCCAATACTCCTTTGAAGCGCAGCGGTTATCATAGAAATTACCGTGATCGTAAGGCTGAGCTATAAGACCGGCAACATCGCCGTCGCAGGCATTGTATGCGTCTTCAAGAGCCTGAAGGTCAAACCACGGAACAACCACATTGTTTGCAACTTCTTCGGGAAGTATGCCGGGGTAATCTATCTTTTGACCCCACTGGAAGTCGCCGTGATAATAGCCCTTTAAGAAGAACATCTTTTTCTTATGGGTGTGAGCACGAGCCGTCATAACCGCGAGGGTGGTAACGTCCGAGCCGTTTTTTGCAAAGAATGCCCAGTCCGCGGAGGCTACGGTATTGACAAGATTTTCGGCACACTCAACCATAACCTTGGAGGGAGAGGTTGTGCAGTTGCCGAGCTTCATCTGCTTCATAGCGGCAGCGTCAACGTCCGGGTCGTTATAACCGAGTACGTTGGGACCGTAAGCACACATATAGTCGATGTACTTGTTGCCGTCAACATCCCAAAAATATGTGCCCTTTGCTTTTTCGGAATAGAAAGGCCATTTTGAAACGGGAACCCAAAGACCTTCGGCAGGTCCCAAGTGGCCGTAAATACCGGAGGGTATTACCTTAATGGCTCTGTCAAAATATTCATGGCTTTTTGTATGTTTGTATTCCGGGAATTTACTCATATTTATCGCCCTCCTTATGCTAAATACAGAGCTACTCTGTCGAGTATTCTGTTCATATTGTCTACCATGGAAAGCATACCGCGGATCTCAACGGTGCCCTTGCCTATACATTCAAGCGAATTGACTTTGCCGTTGAAGAGATCGTAAGCAAGGTCAAGAGAATCAAACTGCATAATCGCTCTCGGTTTTTTCGGATATTCCTTGATTGTGACAAGGTGATGATCCTTAACGCGGATTGTGGCGGCGGGGCCGTCTTTTATA
Organism: Ruminococcaceae bacterium UBA6434; assembly: GCA_002437245.1. Classification (GTDB taxonomy): domain Bacteria; phylum Bacillota; class Clostridia; order Oscillospirales; family Acutalibacteraceae; genus Fimenecus. The sequence continues at coordinate 37,179 of DJOQ01000011.1, read as the reverse complement.
CAGAATGCTATATCGCCGTCAAGCATATAAGAAGCGCTTGCCTGACCGATTTTATCCTGATTGCCTATCTGAGACAGCGCAACGGAAATTGTGTAGAAAGTAAGCTTGGTCGAAAGCTCGAAAAACGCTCTGTCTTTAAGGGCTTCTTCGCTCGGCTGCATTACTTCGGAGAGTCGGTCGGTGAGTGCCGTAAAGGTCTTGAGAAGAAAGCCTATCTTGGTAAGACCTTTAAGCGGTACAGGAGTAACGGTTCCGTCGATTACGCCGTTGAATTTTTCGCAGGAAGAAAGCGGTATGTAAATATCGCAGTCCTTCACTCCGTCTTCCATACGGCAACCGTTCTTTGTAAATTTAATTGTCGCAGACGGTCCGTGCTTAACATCGAAACAAACGGATACCGGTTTTTTAAGTCCGGAGAGTATCTCCTTTGCCTTGTTATCAAGCTCACAGAGATTTTCGAGAGTTCCGAGGACGGCATACATATTGATGTATGCTAGTGTTTTTGTGTCGGTCAATTTAATTCCTCCTTCGCTTCTTTTGATAAATAAACCGAAATAGCATATAACTATGCCTTTAATAATAACAAAATTCTTATCCAAAGTCAACGAAAACGCCATACTTTCCAAATAAATTTTATTCAAAAAGTATTCGTAATTTGTAAAAAAACTTAATGATTTTTTTAAATATGTATGGTATAATGTGAAATGTATACGGCAAACTCCATTCTTTTTACGAAAGGAAACACGATAAATGTCACTGTTAACCAAAATTTTCGGAGATTATTCGTCGAAAGAAGTAAAACGCGTAATGCCTATCCAAAAAAAGGTGTTAAGTTACGAGGACGAATATTCACGTCTTTCGGACGAAGAGCTGAAAGCAAAGACTCCGGAGTTCAAAGAAAGACTTAAAAACGGCGAAACGCTCGACGACATTCTCCCCGAAGCATTCGCAGTATGCCGCGAAGCTTCATCGAGAGTTCTCAATATGAAGCATTTCCCGGTTCAGATAATCGGCGGTATCATACTCCATCAAGGCCGTATCGCCGAAATGAAAACAGGTGAAGGCAAAACCCTCGTCGCAACATTGCCCGCATACCTCAACGCGCTCGCGGGGAAAGGCGTTCACATAGTAACCGTCAACGATTACCTCGCACGCCGCGACTCGGAGTGGATGGGCAAGCTCTACCGCTTCCTCGGGCTTTCCGTAGGACTTATAGTCCACGAACTCAACAACGACGAGAGAAGAAAGGCTTATGCCGCCGACATAACCTACGGAACAAACAACGAAATGGGCTTCGACTATCTCCGTGACAATATGATAGCCTACGCGGAGCAGAGAGTTCAGCGCGGCCATTCGTTTGCAATCGTGGACGAGGTCGACTCGATACTTATAGATGAGGCGAGAACTCCCCTTATCATATCCGGCGTCGGCGACAAGTCAACCGACCTTTACAAAATTGCCGACAGCTTTGCAAAAACTCTTAAAAAGATAACCGTTAAGGAGCTTGACACCAAGCAAAACGCCGAGGACGAGCTCGCTGAGGACGGCGACTTTATAGTAGACGAAAAGGCAAAAACCGCAACTCTTACAAAATCCGGTATCGCAAAAGCCGAGGCGTATTTCAACCTTGACAACCTTATGGACAGCGAGAACATAACCGTTCTTCACCATATAGAGCAGGCAATAAAAGCCATAGGCGTTATGAAGCGCGACGTTGACTACGTTGTAAAAGACGGCGAAGTTCTCATAGTAGACGAATTTACCGGACGTATAATGCTCGGTCGCCGTTACAGCGAGGGTCTGCACCAGGCAATAGAGGCAAAAGAGGGCGTTAAGGTAGAGAGAGAGTCAAAGACGCTCGCCACCATCACCTTCCAGAACTATTTCAGACTTTACGACAAGCTTTCGGGTATGACCGGTACCGCTATGACAGAGAGCACCGAGTTCCAGGAAATCTATTCTCTCGACGTTATTTCAATACCGACCAACAAGCCGATGATAAGAATCGACGACCCGGACGTTCTCTATAAAACGGAGCAGGCAAAATTCAACGCGATAATCGACCGCATAATCGAATGTCACGAAAAAGGTCAGCCCGTACTCGTAGGTACAATAAGCATTGAAAAGAGCGAGGCACTTTCAAAGGCGCTCAGAAAGCGCGGTATAAAGCACGAAGTTCTCAACGCCAAGTACCACGAAAAAGAAGCCGAAATTATAGCTCAGGCAGGTAAGTTCGGAGCCGTAACAATAGCCACCAATATGGCAGGCCGCGGTACCGATATTATCCTCGGAGGTAACCCCGAATATATGGCAAAAGCCGAAATGCGCAAAAAGGGCTATTCCGATGAGCTCATAGCCGAGGCAACAGGCTACGCCGAGACAAACGACGAAGAAATCCTCGAGGCAAGAAAGAGATTCCGTGAGCTTGAAAACAAACATAAGGAAGAGCTCAAAAACGAAGCCGCAAAGGTTCGCGAGGCAGGCGGTCTTTACATCATAGGTACGGAGCGTCACGAGTCAAGGCGAATCGACAATCAGCTGCGCGGCCGTGCGGGACGTCAGGGAGACCCCGGTCACAGCCAGTTCTTCCTCTCTGCCGAGGATGACCTTTTAAGGCTCTTTGCAGGCGACAGATTCTACAACATTCTTAACAACTTCAAGGCAGTCGGCGATATGCCGATAGAGGCAGGCATTCTTTCAAAATCCATTGAGAGCGCTCAGAAAAAGGTAGAGGCAAACAACTTTGCCACACGCCGTAACGTCCTCGAATTCGACGATGTTATGAACGAACAGCGTAAAAAGATCTACGGCGAGCGCAATCAGGTACTCGACGGAGCAGACCTTCACGAGACCATACACAAGATGATAAACGATTACTTCGACAGTATGGTTCAGTTCTACTGCCCGTCGTCGCTCCCCGAAAACGAGTGGAATCTCGCCGGTATGAAGACGAAGCTCGGCTGGATTATAGGCTCGGATTCGCTTGACGGCCTCAAGGCTCCCGAGGATTATCTTGACTACTTCCTCACTAAGGCGGAGAAGCTCTATAATGACCGTAAAGAGAAGTACGGAGCGGAAATTATGAGTCTGCTCGAGAGAAAGATACTTCTTCAGAACGTTGACCGCAACTGGATGGATCACCTCGACGCGATGGAGGAATTAAAACGCGGTATATACCTTCGTTCTTACGGTCAGCAGGACCCCGTAGTCGCATTCCGTATGGAGAGCTACGATATGTTTGAAGAGATGACCGACACCATACGCGAGGGTACGGTTACCGGTATACTTACGGTTGTAATCCGCACAGAAGCCGACACAAAGCGCGAGCAGCAGGGTAAGATAACCTCTACAAGCGGAGCTACCGACGGCAGCGTGAAAAAACAGCCGGTCAAAAAGGCCAAAAAACCCGGCAGAAACGATCCTTGCCCGTGCGGAAGCGGCAAAAAGTACAAGTACTGCTGCGGTAAAGACGACTGATAACGCATCGGCGCATAAATAAAATTTAAAAAGACGGATATAAAGCCTGCGTTTTATATTCGTCTTTCTTTTGTTTCCGTTTATTGACTTCGTCTGTAAATCGGCTTATAATACATTAAGCACTCGTACATATTGCTTATGCGGGAAAAGAGGGTAAAAAATGAAAACATTTATTACCGTGCTGCTTATAACAGCGGCGGTTTTAATTTTATTCTGTCTTATTTTCAGGGGCGAAACACCCGACAGACCTAAAAAGAACATAAAGAGCGACAACCCGGCTATACTGCCCTACGGCAAAACGGGAGTTCTGGCTCATCGCTCCGGCGCAGGGCTCGCTCCGGAAAACACTCTGCTTGCCTTTCAGCTCATGGTCAAAAACAGAGATAAATTTAAGCTCGACGGATTTGAATTTGACCTGCACCTCACAAAAGACGGTCAGATAATAGTTCTGCACGACGACACACTTGACCGCACAAGCGATTCCGAGGAATTTTTCGGCAAGCCCGGCGTAATGCCGTGCGACCTCACAATGGAAGAGTTGCGTAACCTCAATATGGGTGAAAAATTCACTCTGCCCGACGGCTCTATGCCGTATAAGGGTCTGCGCGGCGACAAAATTTCCGACTCGCTCCGCATAATAAGGCTCAGCGACGTGTTTGATTTTCTTGCGCCGTACGGGGATTACACCTTCACCGTTGATATAAAGAATGACGGCGACATCGGCTATCGTGCCGCAGACGAGCTTCACCGCCTTTTGGTAAAGTACAATATGCTCTCGCGCACCGCAGTCGCCTCTTTCCACAAGAGCAACATCATTTATCTTGACGAAAAATACCCCGACATAACACGTTCGGCAACAACACACGAAGTTGTTAAATTCTATTTTCAGAGCTTTTTTCACATTCCCTATAAGCAGGGACATTTCAAATTTAAATATCTTCACATTCCGTATAAGGATTACTTCTTTAACCTCGGCACAACAAGGCTGATAAATTACGCCCACAGCTACGGTATAGCCGTTCAGTACTGGACTATAAACGACCCGAAAATAATGAAGCGCCTCGAAAAGAACGGTGCGGACGCGGTCTTTACCGACCTGCCGGACTTAGCTTACGAGACGCTTAACGATATTAAATAATATTTTGATTATTCCGAAACGTAGTCGGCGACAAAGCGTGTTTTTACATACGGCGCCGAGCGTTCCTTGTGGGCAATATGCAGCGGATGAACCTGAAATGCGGGAATGTTTTCCATACGCTCAAACTCCGCATAAAATACGAAATCGCAGTCGCTGTCGGCGAAGTTTTCGCCTATTTCCGCTTTTATGAGCCCCGGTATTTTGCCGACGAGGTTTTTAACGGAATCCGACATCATTTTCAATACCTCTTTGCGGTTTGAATCGTTGACCTTGTCGGAAAAAGTCCAAAAAATAATATGCCTTACCATTATGTAACACGCCCCTTGGGAAAATATCGGTATCCCGTAAAACGAGGGTACCGATGTTATTGTAGCACAAAAAAATCAAAAATAAACCCTTGACAAAAATTTTAAAGTGTGTTTTAATGGCTTAAACCGATGAAACGGAAGTAAAACTGCAAAACGAACACCAAGCGAGCCGGAGGCGGTGTGAGTCCGGTTGTTACGGTGCAGATAAATGGTCCGCTGAGGGCGCAATGAAAAGTTGCGACGGAGCTTTACCGTTACAGAAAGAGGAATATGTCAGTATTCCGTCAGAGTGAGCGTTTTATCGCTAATCAAGGTGGTACCGCAGGTAATTTCCTGTCCTTGTATTTTTACAAGGGCAGTTTTTTTATTATACAGAAAGTTTCAGGAGGAATTTAAAATGAAAAAGTTTTTTGCAGTTATGCTGTCGCTTATGCTCACAGTGCTCACATTTGCATCATGTCAGAGCACAGGCAAGACAAACAGCACCACAAACTCCGACCCCGGCACAAACAACACCGGTAAAAGGTACAAGGTCGCAATAGTTCAGCTTGCCGACAACGGCGCTTTCACGGAGATGCGCGAGTCGTTTATTCAGGAAATGAGAACGCTCGGCTACGACGAGGCGCAGATGACATTTGACATCAAAAACGCACAGGGCGATCAGTCAGCGCTCAATTCCATAAGCCAGGGGCTTAAAAACGGCGATTACGACCTTATTGTTCCGATAGTTACGCCCGCAACAATGTCGGTTGTAAATCAGGGACTTAAAACTCCCGTCGTATTTATTTCCGTTACCAATCCCGTAGGCTCCGGCATTATGACAAGCATGGAGAAGCCCGACAAAAACGCCACGGGTACTTCTAACGTAGTTCCCGTAGACCAGATATTCGGTCTCGCAAAAGAGCTTACTCCCAACGTCAAAAATATAGGAATACTCTACTGCTCGGGCGAGGATAACGCCGTAAAGACCGCCGCCAAAGCAAAGGATTACCTCTCGCAGAACGGCTACACCTACGAAGAAGTAACGGTTACAAATTCTTCCGAAGTACAGTCGGCTGCAACATCGCTCGCCGCAAAGTGTGACGCTCTTTACATTCCCATAGATTCCACCGTACAGGCTGCTATGGAGCAGGTGGTAGAGGCGGCAACAGCCAAAAAGATTCCCGTATACGGCAGCGACCCCGTAATGGTTCAGAAGGGCGCGCTTGCAAGCGTCAGCGTAAGCAACACCCAGCTCGGCGAAAAAGCTGCCGATATGGCTGATAAAATCTTAAAAGGTACTCCCGTATCGGAGGTTCCCGCAGTTGCGCTTACGGATTATCAGTATGTCATAAACAGCAAGACCGCAAGCACACTCGGCATCAAAACACCTACCGGCGACAACTATCAGTTCATCGGCGCATAATTTGAGTCTTTCAGGGGTTGGAAAAATGTTCGGAAAACATCTCGGCGGCAGAGCTTTAATACATCGCCTTGATTGTTGCTTTCCGAATATTTTACAGCCCCTTTAAATTTTTCTTAGGGGGAAAGCCCATGCTTTCTGTTATTTCGGGCGCGGTACTGCTCGGCTTTCAATACGCTCTTTTGGCACTCGGCGTCTATATTTCATTTCGCATACTGAATATTCCCGACCTTACGGTTGACGGAAGCTTCACCTTCGGCATTGCCGTCTCCGCGGTGCTCTGCGCCTCGGGGCATCCGTTTTTGGGCCTTTTGGCGGCAGTATTCGCAGGATTTGCCGCAGGCGCGGTTACGGGGTTTTTACAGACAAAGGCAAAAATTCACCCGATACTCGCCGGCATACTCACAATGAGCGGTCTTTACACAGTCAATATAACTATTATGGGCGCTCCAAACGTCTCTCTCATAGGCAAAAAGAGATTTTATGACAGATTCGCGTCGCTCTTCGGCGAAAACAGCTCCGGAGACCTGCCGAAAATGATTTTGGCGGCGATAATCTGCGCGGTATGCGTAGTACTGCTGATTATGTTCTTTAAAACCGTTCTCGGCTTATGTATAAGAGCCACAGGAGGCAACAAGGATATGGTTAGAGCCTCCTCGATAAATACCGACATGACCACCGTAACCGCACTTGCAATATCAAATGCGCTTGTTGCGCTCTCGGGCGCCGTGATAGCTCAAACACAGGGCTTTGCCGACGTAAACTCGGGCAGCGGTATGATAGTTATAGGTCTCGCCTCGGTAATAATAGGCGAAGTCATATTCGGCAGACGCTCGCTTTCGGTCGGTCTTGTCTCGGCGGTGGTAGGCTCCGTAATTTACAGAATGATAGTCGCCTTTGCACTTGAGACAAATGTATTTTCGGCAAACGCCCTAAAACTGTTATCGGCGGTTATAGTTGCCGTAACGCTGTCGGTACCTGCCGTCAAAAATGCGATTTCAGACAGAAAAATGAAAATGGAGGGAATGAAAAATGCTTGAAATTAAGAATCTCTCCAAAACATTTTTAAAGGGAACGCCAAACGAGCACAAAGCTCTTGACGGGATTTCATTATCGCTTGACAAGGGCGAATTCGTCACCGTAATAGGCTCTAACGGCGCAGGAAAATCCACGCTGTTTAACGCGATTGCGGGCGAATTTTTATGTGACGGCGGTAAAATAGTCCTCGACGGAAAAAACATAACTTACCAAAAAGAGCACGTTAGAGCCAAAGACATAGGCAGGCTTTTTCAGGACCCGATGCGCGGCACGGCGCCCGACCTTACGATTGAGGAAAATCTCGCGCTTGTCTATTCAAAGGCGACAAGGCACCTCTTTTCACCTGCGCTCAAAAAAAGAGACGTTGAATTTTTCAGAGAGAAGCTCCTAAGACTCAATATGGGTCTTGAGGACAGATTAAAGACGAAAATGGGTCAGCTTTCGGGCGGTCAGAGGCAGGCGGTAACGCTTATGATGAGCACACTTGTAACGCCGAAGCTTCTCTTACTTGACGAGCATACCGCGGCGCTCGACCCGATTACAGCCGAAAAGGTACTTGACATAACCGAAAAAATAGTGGCGGAAAACAACATTACCACCATGATGATAACGCACAACATTAAATCCGCGCTTTCGCTCGGCACACGCACAATTATGCTTGAGGGCGGCAAAACGGTGCTCGATCTGAAGGGCAGCGAGAGAAGCAATATGAGCGTTCAGGACCTTTTGAGCCTCTACCGTCAAAAATCCGGAAAAGAGCTTGATAACGACAGAATGCTGTTGACCCGGGAATGATATTTTTAATTTAACCGACATCATTTTCGTTCGCTACAAACCGACTCAGTTCCTCTGCAAAACAAATACGGTAAATAAAAAGGCACGATTTTCATCGTGTCTTTTTTCAATGTTATTTTTCTTTTGTTTCGGGCTTTTCAAGCTTTTTCATTGCACTCCTGAATCTGAACGCAAACAGTATAAGCGTGAAAGTAACGGCCAAAATATCGGCTATCGGCTCCGCGGTATAAACGCCCATGGTCTTGTCGGAGATTATATGCGGCATTATATAGATAAGCGGTATCAGCAAAACGAATTTACGCACAACGGCAACTATTATGGAGCACGGCGCATTGCCTATTGATACAAACGCCATCTGGCAGGCTATCTGCGCACCCATAAGGAACATTCCGCCGAAGTAAATTCTGAGCGCCTTTGCGGCAAACCCGACAAGCTCGGCATCCGAACTGAAGATCCCCGCAAACGCCTTGGGGAATATAATGACCGCCGCCCACAAAATCACGGCGTATATCATATTGACTATAAGCAAAAGACGATAAGTCTTTTTTACGCGGTCGGGATTTCGCGCACCGTAATTGTAGCTCATTATAGGCTGGGCACCCTGCCCTATGCCCTGCAAGGGAAGCATGGCGAACTGCATTACGCTTGTAAGTATTGTCATGGCGCCGACAGCTATGTCGCCGCCGTATTTTAAAAGCGACGAATTGAAGCACACGGAAATTACGCTCTCGCTCGCCTGCATAATAAATGTCGCAAGTCCCAAAGCAATACAGGGTAAAATGACCTTCGGGGCCAGGCGCATATTTTTAAACCGAATTTTAAGCCCGGTCTTTTTCGACAGCAAAAAGCACACCGCCCAAACGCACGACACGCCCTGAGAAATTACCGTGGCAACAGCCGCTCCGCGCACGCCCATATCGAAAGCAAATATAAACAGCGGGTCAAGCGCTATATTTGCCGCCGCGCCTATTATAACGGTGAGCATACCTGTTTTTGCGAAGCCCTGTGCGGTTATAAAGGCGTTAAGACCGAGCGTAAGCTGGACAAAAACCGTTCCTACGGCATAAATATCCATATAAGCCACGGCGTAATCTATTGTATTTTCGCTCGCGCCGAACATCAACAGAAGGTTTCTGTCCCATATCAGCAAAACGGCGGTCAGCACTGCCGATAATATTAGTTGAAGTAAAAAGCAGTTACCGAGTATTTTTTCTGCGCCGTTTCTATCGCCCTTGCCGAGGCTTATCGAAGCGCGCGGAGCACCGCCCGAGCTTACAAGTGCGGCAAACGCCGAAATTATCATAATTATCGGCATACATACGCCGACTCCCGTAAGAGCCGCGCTGCCCTCGCCCGGAATATGGCCTATATATATACGGTCCACAATATTGTAGAGCATATTTACAATCTGCGCTATTACGGTAGGCACGGCAAGACGGAAAAGCAGCTTTCCTATTTTTTCCGTTCCGAGAAATTCTTTGTTTTTATCCACTGTATCCGCTCCGTTTCACATTAAAATAATCCGCGACGTTAGCCCCCATTTTATTGAGAAGGGTCAAAAACGTTTCGCGCTCCCGTGCGGAAAAACCGCCGCAAAGGATTTCGGCAAATTCTTTTTGTGCCGCTCTGCCGTTTTTTGCAACGCTCGCGCCGTTTTCGGTGACCGACAGCCTTGTAATGCGCTTATCGGGGCACTTTTCGCCGCTCAGCAAGCCCTTTTCCATGAGTGAATTTACCGATACCGAGACGTGCGACTTTGCGATATGCCTCATTGCGACGACCTGCGCCGCGGTATTGTATTGCGGATTGTTGTAAAGGAACATCAGCACGCTGAACTCCATATATGTAAGCCCGTATTTTTTGCAGACGGGCATTACGGTATTTTGGTACAGCTTTGCAGAGTCCGACAAGAACTCGATTCCGTTCATTAAATCGCCTCCGATAGTTCTAAATAGAACTATTTTAGTATATCATATATCGCCGTTTTGTCAACAGAAAAATAAAATGCGCCGAACGCTCAAAATAACGCCCGACGCACATTTATCATTTGTTTCGACTCAAAACTTAAACAGGTTAAGCCCCGTCACATCGTCATAAAATCTGTCAAAATCACCGTTTATTATCCTTATTACAACCTCGGCGGTTGCGCTTATGTGCGCTTCATTAAGGTGTCCGCCGAAAACACGTCCGCTCTCATCGCCGGCGCTTATATGCAGATGGCTGTAATATTTACCGTCCTTGGTGTTTACGGTGCCCGTGAGCGAAACTATCTCGAAACAGCCTTCAAATTCGTTTTTGACATATTTTTTCTCGTCGATTTTATATACGCCTGCGCTGAACGCATTTAATGCGCCTATCGCCGAAACGGACGCCGACTTTATATTTTCCTTTTCACATAGCCTTTGCAGCGAGCTTACAAATTCCTCTCCGCGGTCAAATCTCGCTACAACGATGTCGCCGAATTTTCTGTAATCCATGGTAATTCCTCCGTTTTTATTTTATTGTGGAAAGTTGTGTACAAAAATGATATACTTATGATAATATCAATTGTGATTTATGTCAATAAATGAGGAAAAGAGGAAATGCCATGGGAGCAATGAAAGACAAAATGCACACGGGCGAATTGTATTTGCCCGGTGACGAAGAAATAATGAAAAGTCAGTTAAAATGTCTTGACAGACTTTACGACTTCAATATGACGCGTCCCACCGAACTCAAAAAGCGTGAAGAAATGCTCAGGGAAATGTTCGCTGAAATAGGCGACGGCTGTTACATAGAGCCGCCATTTCACTCAAATTTCGGCGGAAAACACGTGCATTTCGGAAATCACATCTACGCGAATTTCGGGCTTACGCTTGTAGATGACACACATATTTATGTCGGCGACAACACCATGTTCGGTCCCAATGTCACCGTCGCAACCGCAGGGCACCCTATAGACCCCGTTCTTCGCGCAAAGGAATACCAATACAATATGGCTATTCATATAGGCAAAAACTGTTGGATAGGCGCAGGCGCGCTGATTCTTCCCGGCGTTACGATAGGCGACAATACCGTTATAGGTGCGGGCAGCGTTGTCACAAAGGACATTCCGTCGTCCGTGGTTGCCGTGGGAAACCCCTGCCGTGTAATTCGCGAGGTCGGCGAACGGGATAAGGAATACTACTTTAAAAACAGAAAAATAGATTATTCGTCAATCGAATAATTAAAAAATAGGAGAGGTATTATGAAAAAGTTAATTTGCGTTATACTGTCAGCGGCTTTGCTGTTTTGTCTTTCGTCTTGCGGTCAAAAGCCGAAAATACGGCGTGAAATCGACCACACCAAGCTTTTGCGCGTCAGCGAGGACGGCTACCTCACCGACGGCAGCGACAACGGCATACAGCTTCGCGGCGTAAACTTCGGCGGCTGGCTTTTGCAGGAAACCTGGATGTGCCCTGTTATGAGCCTCGACAGGAGCCTTACCGTAAAGGGCGGAACGGACGACGGTTGGGCGGAACTTGACACCTTGGACAAATTCACATCTCTTTTCGGCGAAGAAAAAACCGCGGAGCTTTTTAAAAGCTACCGTGACAATTACATCACCGAAGAGGATTTTAAAAATGTTAAAGCGCTCGGATTTAACTGCATCAGAATACCCTTCTGGTACAGGAACTTTATGTCGGACGAAAACGGCACATACATAACCGAGAACGACAACGAAAATCCCGGATTTATAAAGCTCGATTTTGCCTGTGAAATGGCGGAGAAATACAACCTGTATCTGATATTTGACATGCACGGCTGCCCCGGCGGTCAAAACGGCGACCACTCGTGCGGAAAAGCCGGGAGAAATCTTTTGTACAACGACAAAAATTATCAGGACATAATGGAAAATCTCTGGATGAAAATAGCGGCACGGTATAAGGACCGCACCTGCGTTGCGGCATACGACATTATGAACGAGCCGCTCAACAACGCGGACACCGAGCACGGAGTTCTGCCCGAAAACGCCGCCGACCCGTGGCAGGACGTGACGCTCAGAAAAGCGGTATACGACAGAATGGTAAAAGCCATACGCTCCGCAGACCGTGACCACATAATATCGGTCGAGGCGCTTTGGCGAATGGATAAGCTCCCCGACCCCTCCGAGATGGGCTGGACGAATATGATGTATCAGCTGCACTCCTACGACAAGGAGAAAAAGACAACAAAACAGCTTATCCGCTCTATGAAAAAGGCAAGACGTCAATACAAGGTTGCAGTCTATATGGGAGAATTCAACCCGACCGTATTCTGCGGCGACGCCGTTTCGCTTATGGACAGCGCTCTTATAAGCTACACGCTGTGGAATTACAAAACGACCTCTTACAAAGACTCCGATTGGGGACTTTACAACAAGGCTCTTACGATAAATGACATAGCCGCCATGGCTTCTTCGGAAGAAGCAAAGAACAAAATACTCGCAGAAAACGGGCAAAAAATACCGTCGCTCGAAAATCTTTCGCCGCAGGAGCTCTATGAGCTGTACGAAAAGCTGTGGTCAAAGGAAAATCTCGCTACCTCGTCATATAAGCTTAACGGCAAAACGGTCGATATTTTCGGTTGTCCCTCTTCGGGCGTTATAGGAGCCGACAATGGATAAAAAAGACAAGCTTTTAAGCTGGGCAACAGAACTGCAAAGTCTGGCTCAGGCAGGGCTCACGTACGGAAAAGACAAATACGATATAGAGCGATATCAAAGAATACGTGATATTTCCGCCGAAATGATAGCGGAAAAAGCCGATGTGTCCTTTGAAAAAGCAAAAGAGCTGTTTTGCAATGAGACGGGCTACCAGACGCCGAAAATAGATACGCGCGCCGCGGTGTTTAAGGGCGGCAAAATACTTTTGGTTCGCGAGGAAAACGGCACGTGGTCTCTGCCGGGCGGCTGGTGCGACGTAAATATGTCGGTCGGCGACAACACCGTAAAAGAAACTTTTGAAGAAGCGGGGCTTACCGTAAAACCCGTAAGACTGATTGCGGTTCAGGACAGAAACAGGCACAACACGCCCGTTTACGCATACGGCGTAACAAAGGTATTTATGCTCTGCTCGCTTATAGGCGGTGAATTCAGAGCGAATACCGAGACTACCGAAAGCCGTTATTTTTCGCGCGACGATATTCCCGTAAATCTTGCAAACGAAAAAAATACAAAAGAACAAATACTTATGTGCTTTGACGCGGCGGCGAACGAAAACTTTCCCGTAAGCTTTGACTGATACGTTTTTAATATGCAACAAGGGCAGCTTGAAAAGATAACCTTTCAAGCTGCCCTTTACTCTGTTTCAACGGTATTGATTAACCGTTTACTTTTTCTTCTTTCTTTTCTTCGTTTGTCTCGCTGTTCTTTTTGCTCTTAACATAGCTCTTCATAGAGTTTATAACTATTGTAAGGCCGAGAACTATAAGCAAAACCGCTATGATAAGCTGAAGTCCGTTGTTTAAGAACACCTTACCCCAAGTGGTCTCGCCTGCGGGAATAGTAACCGCCGCGGCTGTGCTTATAGCCTTTATCATAGCTATAAGGCGCTGAACGAGTGCCGTAAATGTAACGCAAAGCATTATTATCATCGGCGGGAAGAGCATCTTGTTGCTTCTGCCCGTAACCTTCATAAATACGCAGAGGGTTATAAGTACGAGAGCGCTCAAAAGCTGGTTTGCCGAACCGAACAGCGGCCAGATGTTTGCATATCCGATTTTTGTAAGTACAAATCCGCAAAGAAGCGTAACAATTGTTGAGAAATACGGATTGCAGAGAACCTTGCGCCAGGTCTTTGCGTTTTTCATATCGTCAACCGCAAACAATTCCTGGAAGCTCATTCTGCCTATACGTGCAACGGCGTCAAGGCTTGTAAGTGCAAGCGCCGAAACGCACATTGTCATAAATACCGTCGCGAAGTGTACCGGAATACCGAACATCTCAAAGAAGCCGGCAACGCCGCGGCTGAATATCTGGAAAGGAGTGCCCGAAGCCGGTGTACCGTCCTGAGAAGCCGCCGCGCCTGCTACGCAAAGAGCGAGTACCGCAAGCAAACTCTCAAGAACCATTGCACCGTAGCCTACCTTCGGCATATCTTTTTCATTTTCGATGGTCTTTGACGATGTTCCCGAAGATACCAAGCTGTGGAATCCCGAAACAGCGCCGCACGCAACCGTTACGAAAAGTATCGGGAACAGTGTGCCGAGCTTATCATTTGTAAAGCCCGTAAATACGGGAAGATTCATTGTGGGATGTGCAACAAGCAGCCCTATGACCGCACCGGCTATCATACCGATGAACATAAACGTGGTCATATAGTCACGCGGCTGTTTTAAGAGCCACATGGGAAGTACCGCCGCAAAGAAGATGTAAACGAATGTGATATAGCTCCAAGCGTCCTTTGAAAGGATGATCGGGAAGTGCATACCGATTGCAAAAGATGCTACTACGCAGATAAGGCCTACAACGGCTTCTTTCCAGCCGGAGAGATTAAACTTCTTTTGGATAAGTCCGAATATTACGGCAAATACCATAAACATTATCGAAATGGTACCTGCACAGCCGTTTGTATTTGCGGCGTCGGCAAGAACCGAAACGCCGTCCTTTACGGTATACGCATTAAACGTGCCTGCAACCATATCGGCAAATGCCGCAATTACAAGCAATGTAAACAGCCAGCAGAACAAAAGGAAAAGCTTACGGCCTGTTTTGCCTATGTATTTTTCGATAAGCACGCCCATGGATTTGCCGTCGTTTTTAACCGAGGCGTAAAGAGCGCCGAAGTCTGTTACCGCTCCGAAAAATACGCCGCCGAGCAATACCCAAAGGAGTACCGGAAGCCAGCCGAAAGCCGCCGCCTGTATAGCGCCGGTTACGGGGCCTGCACCGGCAATTGAAGAGAACTGATGGCTGAAAACGGTCCAGCCGTTTGTCGGTACATAATCTTTGCCGTCGTTGTATTTTACGGCAGGAGTCTGTGCTTTGGGGTCTATTCCCCATTTTTTCGCAAGCCAGCGCCCGTAAAGCAGATAAGCCGCTATAAGGACAACCGCCGCGATAAGCACGATTACAAGTGTGTTCATTTTTCTAACCCTTCTCTTTAAAAGTTTCTCAGCCGAATGCATTTTGGCAAAACAAAAAGCCCTCGTCTTCACACAGCATACCCGTTTCGGGTAGCCTGTGCAAAGACGAAGGCTAAATTTACAAAACGTACATTTGCGCCGTTGCAAATTTACTTCCGCGTTACCACTTTGCTTGCCGATATTTTACAGTCGGCCTCTCGACCGCCGCCCATAAAGGATGGCGCGCCCCGTTAACGGTGGGGGTCCGACTTCGACTACTTGAAAATCTTTCACCGAAGCTGCTGACAGGTGAGAGCCAAACGTGCCTTGCTGCCGTCTCGCACTGCCGACGGCTTTCTGAAAGCGGTGATACGAATAGTTATGTCCTGCTCATAGCATTTGACTGATACATTAGTAATACAATAGTCTTTTTCGAATAATTTGTCAATAATCTTCAGAGCTCTAAATTCATTTTTGTAGAACAGAATAAACAACGGTGCATTCCCGGTATTGTTTCTTGTTGAAATTGTAAACAAATTATTAACAACATCATAAAAACGGGGTGCCGAACAAAATCCGACACCCCGAAAAGTAAAAATTCAAACCCGACAAAGCTACCGCTTATTTCGCCTTACCCATGGCTTTGACTTCGTCAAATTCATCGGTTATTTCCTTGCTCGGAGCTTTGGTGCAAAGGCTCACAACAATTATTGTGATAAGTCCCATAAGGAACGCCGGCAAAAGCTCATATATTCCGAAAACTCCGCCGAGCGGCTTTATAAGATATTTCCAAACGAATACCATTATTCCGCCGACAGCCATACCCGAGATTGCGCCCGGGAGATTTGTGCGCTTCCAGAAAAGCGAGCATATAACGAGCGGTCCGAACGCCGCGCCGAAGCCTGCCCATGCAAACGAAACTATACCGAATACCGAGCTGTCGGGATTTCTCGCTATAACAACGCCGAGTATTGCTATTATAACTACCGTAATTCTTGCGGCAAGCATACTCTTCTTTTCCGAAATTTTAAGTCCCAAAGTCTCGCGCAATATGTTCTCGGATACGCTCGACGCGGCAGCCAAAAGCTGTGAGTCCGCCGTGGACATTGTGCTTGCAAGAATTCCCGCCAAAATAAGACCTGCCATAAGCGCCGGGAAAATACCGTGGGTTGAAAGAAGTCCGGCTACGCGAACTATAACCGTTTCCGTGTCATTTCCGTGGAGGCTGTCGATAAGTCCCGTACTTGAAAGACCTCTGCCGACTATACCTATAAGCACAGCCATAGCCATTGCTACAACGACCCAAACAGACGCAACTCTTCTTGAGAGTTTAAGCTTTTTCTCATCCTCAATCGCCATAAAGCGAAGAAGGATATGCGGCATACCGAAATAACCGAGTCCCCACGAAAGAGTTGTGATTATGTGCAAAAGGTTGTACGGCTCGCTCTCGCCCGTAGTTTCGGAATATGACGAAACGAACGAAAGATAACCGGGAAGCTGTTTTGCATTTTCCGCAACAGCCGAGACACCGCCTGCCGACACGGTGGCATATATCAGTACAAACACAATAGCCACGGTCATAATAATGCTCTGAACAAAGTCGGTGGTAGAGGCAGCAAAAAATCCGCCCGCAGCCGTGTAGCCGACTATTACTATTGCCGAAATCAGCATTGCGGTCATATAATTCATACCGAACAGCGACGAAAACAGCTTTCCGCAGGCGGCAAAGCCCGACGCCGTATAGGGAATGAAAAATATTATTATAATCAAAGCCGCCATACACGATAATATGTTTTTCTTATCGCGGAAACGGTGCGAAAAGAACTGCGGCAGGGTGAAAGAGTCGGTTTTATGGGTATATCTGCGAAGTCTGCCGGCGGTTAAAAGCCAGTTGAGATATGTACCTACGGCAAGGCCTATGGCGGTCCAGCCGACGTCGGCAACACCCGACAGATACGCAAGACCCGGCAAGCCCATAAGCAAATAGCTTGACATATCGCTCGCCTCGGCGCTCATTGCCGTGACGAGAGGGCCGAGTTTTCTGCCGCCGAGATAAAAGTCGGTTGAGGACTCGTTCTTTTTGGCATAGTGAAATCCGATTACGAGCATTCCGACGAGATAAACAAATATCGTCGCCAAAATACATACAGTTGATGACGTCATTTCAGCACTCCTCTTAAAAGCAAAAATAAAACGAGCCGCCGAGATGCTTCGGCAGCTCTCATTCCCGTATCGCCGTGTACGATTCCGATAAAAGCTATTTTATCACACAAATTAAAATATTTCAACGATTTAATACATAAAATCGCCGATAAATTTTAACGGTTTAATGTGCAAAAGCCGAATTTCACGGCAAAAAAAGACCGCAACCCTGCTGTTTCGTAGGATTGCAGTCTTTTTAATACGGTATTATTCACCGTTTGTTTTGAATTTCCGATACCTTGCCACAGTTAAATTTTCAATGCGGTTACTCGCATTTCAGCTTATAGTATTCGCATATTTCCCTGCACAAATTCTCATTGAAAATACGCTAATGCGTAGCCCCGTAAATCAAATATTGTTACAGGGTATAACCCGAACCGGAACAGCGGCAAAAAAATCCCACACCATACAGAAAAAAACAACTCCGCTCCGTAGATGCTACGCAGCGGGGTTGTTATGTATAAAATAAATTTACGAATTACAACTGTGTAAGATGATAAATGCTATAGCCGTGATTTTCTGCAATGTCGGCTATTTTCCTTAATCCTTTTGCATCTGTGTTAATGTGCTGTATATCGGAATATACGGCATTATCGTCCTTAAATGCGTCTATAAGATTGGTGCGGTATGAAATCTTTTTCATTTCTTTCCCCTCGCCTTTAACAATCAAATATGCATCGTTAAGTGTTTTTTCTTCGTTTGTTGAGCACATAGTAATATCCCCTTAATAAAATTGTTTTAACAAAAATAGCTGTTTACACCTTTTTGTTTATCTATCATTTTCTGAAATATCTTTGCTTTAATTCTATATAATATCTCCTTGTTCAAATTATAAAACAAACTGTCTCAACCGACACGCTCATAGGTGCGATAACGATAGACTGGATCATATTTACTGGAATTATCTGGGTACCACCTACCAACTTGATACTTTTCTTCACTTGTTAACAACTCGGCCGCAGTTTTTTTATTTGACATTTGGTCGTTGGTTAAATCTGTTACTGAACACTTTTTGTTTGTTGCTCCACTCCAATTATCATCCAAATAGTAATACTGCCAATTTGACGGATTTTCGAACACAGCTTCCGTTAAACCCGTTCCCGCAAAAGCCTGCGGACAAATTTTTGTTACAGTATTGGGAATGGTTATACTATTTAAGCTTGAGCAATTATAAAAAGCCTGCTCACCAATTTTTGTTACAGTATTGGGAATGGTTATGCTATTTAAATTCGAGCATTCATAAAAAGCCTGCGGACCAATTTCTGTTACAGTATTGGGAATGTTTACTTTCGCTAATTTTGTAGAACCTGCAAATGCTGCTTCCCCAATAGTATCTATCGTTTCAGGTAAATATATTTCAACTAAGCTTGCACCTGCAAATCCACGTTCGGCTATTGTTGTGACCGTTTTCCCTTCAAATGTTGAAGGAATTACAATATACCGAGCTAGACTTTTATAATCATCTTTTAAGGATACTTGAAGAGTTCCGTCTTCTAAGGTGTCAAATTTCAACATAAGTATACTGTCGGATAGCACCGTTCCGCTTACGCTTCCAAGATTATCACTTGTTCCGTCGGTATAGGTTATTACCAATTCGCCGTTTACAAGCTCGGTTTTTGCGATTCCTCGTCCGTCGGCGCCTTTGGTGCCCTGAAGTCCCTGCTGACCCTGCTCGCCCCTGTCGCCTTTTTCGCCCTTGATATTGCCGAGGTTGGATATGGAATTATCGGACATTGTAACCACAAGCTCGCCGTCCGGGGAAAGTGTGAGCGACTTAATACCGATTCCGTCGGTGCCGTTCGCGCCGTCCTTACCGTTCTCACCGGTAACCTTGCCGAGATTTTTGACGTCGCCGTTTGAATAGGTCAAAACAAGCTCGCCGGAGGTATTGATTTCCGCCTTGGTTATGCCTAAGCCGTCGGCACCCTTAATGTTACCGAGATTGAGAACCGTACCGTTTGTAAGCGTTACGGTCAATGCGCCGTCAGCCGTCACATCGACATTTTGTATGCCAACGCCGTCTTTTCCGTCGCTTCCGTTAAGACCTGCATCGCCTTTATCTCCCTTGTCACCCTTTGAGCCTTTGATATTTCCGAGATTTATAATATTCCCGTTTGAGAATGTCAGTACAAGCTCGTCATCGGAGTTCAGCGTTACATCTGTAATTCCTACGCCGTCGGTGCCGTTCGTGCCGTCTTTGCCGTCTTTGCCGTCGGCACCGTTGAGACCCGCGTCACCTTTTTCGCCTTTTTCACCCTGAATGCCTTGGTCGCCCTTGTCGCCTTTTTCGCCCTTTTCACCTTGAACGCCTTGGTCGCCCTTGTCGCCTTTTTCGCCTTGAACTCCCTGTGCGCCGTCATTGCCTACCACTCTGCCGAGATTTACCGTGGTTCCGTTGCTGTATTTTATAACAAGCTCGCCGAGAGAATTTATTTCGCTGCTTGTAACGCCTACGCCGTCGGTGCCGTCTTTGCCGTCGGTGCCGTTGAGACCTGCGTCACCTTTGTCACCCTTTTCGCCCTGAATACCTTGGTCGCCCTTGTCGCCTTTTTCGCCCTGTACGCCTTGGTCGCCTTTTTCGCCTTTTTCGCCTTTTTCGCCTTGAGCTCCCTGTGCGCCGTCATTGCCTACCACTCTGCCGAGATTTACCGTGGTTCCGTTGCTGTATTTTATAACAAGCTCACCGAGAGAATTTATTTCGCTGCTTGTAACGCCTACGCCGTCGGTGCCGTTCGTACCGTCTTTGCCGTCTTTACCGTCGGTACCATTGATACCTGCGTCGCCTTTGTCACCTTTTTCGCCCT